>NC_009943.1:1988666-2314583 GCF_000018405.1 Desulfosudis oleivorans Hxd3 | reverse complement strand
AAAGGCTTCGGACGGGCTGGTGGACGCCTGCGCCCGTCAGCTTGAAGAACGGATGGCCTCTCTCCTGAACGGCACGGTGGAGATCGATGAATCCCGGATTCTTCAGGAAGCGGCCCTGCACGCGGACCGGTGCGATATCTCTGAAGAGATCGTAAGGATAAAAAGCCACATCGCCCAGTTCCGGGCCGCCATGGCCGATGGCGAATCGTGCGGCAGAAAGCTCAATTTTTTGCTTCAGGAGTTCAACCGGGAAGTCAATACCATGGGGGCCAAAACGGTCAACTCCGGGGTATCCGCCACCGTGGTGGCCATGAAAACCGAACTGGAAAAACTGCGGGAGCAGGTGCAGAACGTGGCATAATCCGAATCTTTTCCTGTGTTCATTCATCTTTTATGCGGACACGAAAAAGGTTTCCAATCCCAAAAAAAGGACATTGATGGATTCAAACATGCTTGCTTCCGCCCCGTTTCGGTGTTAAAGAAAGATTTTTAAAACTGTCGTCTGCCCTGTTTATCCGGAAAGGCAATCAGGTTCATGCACCGAAAAAACCTATTAAATATAGGGTTTGGCAATCGTATTGTAGCCGAAGACATCATTGCCGTTGTTTCACCGGCATCGGCGCCGGTCAAACGGATGAAGGACGAGGCCAAAAAGGCCGGCCGGCTGGTGGACGCCACCCAGGGCCGGAAAACCCGGTCTGTGATCGTGATGGCCAGTAATCACGTTATTCTCTCCGCCATTCATACGGAGACCATTTCTCAACGGTTTGCCGCCATCAACGGCAACCGGCTCGGACCGGATGATGATCCGGACCTGATGCCCGAATAGTCCTGCCCCGATATGCGTAAGACACAACAAGCCACAAAAGCTTCCGTAAAATCCAAGCTCCTGAGCAGGGCGCCGGGACGGCTGTTTATTGTTTCCGCGCCCTCCGGCGCCGGTAAAACCACCCTGTGCGCGGCCCTGCTCAAGCGGATGCCCCGCATGGTCCGTTCGATTTCCTACACCACCCGCACACCCCGGAAAAACGAGCAGAACGGGGAGGACTACCATTTTATTTCCGACGCGGAGTTCCGAGAAGGGATTGAACAGGGCCGGTGGGCCGAGTGGGCCGAGGTCCATGGCAACTTTTACGGCACCTCCGCCGACTTTATCCGGTCCCGCCTGAGAATGGGCATTGACGTGGTCCTCAATATCGATGTCCAGGGCGCGGAGCAGCTCTTTGCCCGGTACCCGGACAGCGTCGGTATTTTTATTCTGCCGCCCTCCATCGAAGAGCTGCGCCGGCGCCTGGAAAAGCGCGGCGGCGACGCGCCGGACGCCATTGAACGCCGCATGGCCGCCGCCGAACAGGAGATGGCCCGCAAGGACCTGTACCACCATGTGGTGCTTAACGATGATCTTTCCAGGGCCACCGAGGAACTGGTGGCCATTGCTCAGCGCTATCGACAGGCACCAGGGAGGCCTGATTGAAACGGCCGGACCGTTCGGAGACCCTTTACGGCATTCACCCGGTAATGGCGGCCATCACCGCCGGCCGGCGAAAGGTGGACACGCTTTTCATCGCATCCGGCCGGGAAACTCGGCAGCCCCATCAACAGGCCCTTCAGGCCGCGGAGCAGCACAACATTCCGGTCAACGAAATTCCGGCCCGGGACCTGGAGCAGATGACCGGGGGAAAGGTCCACCAGGGAATCGCGGCCCGTGTTTCGGTCTATCCCTTTGTGCCGCTTGCGGACCTGCTGGCTGCCGTGCCGTCAACAGACACGCCTTTTATTCTTGTTGCCGACGGTCTCACCGACCCCCACAACCTGGGGGCATTGGCCCGTACCGCCCTGTGCGCCGGCGTTCACGGCCTGATCATTCCAAAGGACAATGCCGCTTCTCCCACACCCGCGGCGGTCAAGGCCTCGGCCGGAGCCCTGGAGTTCCTGCCCGTTGCGCGGGAAACCAACATCGCCCGGGTCCTGGATGCCCTGAAGGATGCCGGCCTCTGGATCGCGGGGCTGGACGGCAGGGGCGAACAGACCATCTACGACAGCGACCTGACCGGCCCCCTGGCCCTGGTGGTGGGTGACGAAGGCAGGGGCATTCGCCGCCTGGTGGGTCAGAAGTGCGATTTTATTCTTTCCATTCCCCAGACCGATATGGTTCATTCCCTCAACGCCTCGGTGGCAGGGGCCGTTGCCATGTACGAGGCATTCCGCCAGCGGCGGGCAAAGGCCGTCATCGGTCGTTAATCCGAATATTTCACCCTTCGGGCGAGTCACCTTGATCCCGCCATCGGCGGGACTGTGCTGCTCCGACATTCTCAAATACGGTAGGGGTGAACCCTGTGTTCGCCCGACTGATGGCCAATGCTTGCTCTGCGTGTTCCGATCCCGATCCCGATCCCGATCCCGATTTCGATAGCGATTGAATATGCAGAACCTGATGTCGGCCGGTCTCCCGGTTTTTGTTTGCCATTCATTCCTCTGTTTTGTAAGATACCCGGACACTTCATGCAGTTGTTGAACACAAAAATACCAATCGCAAGACAATGGAGAAAAACAGAATGGCAAATACGCAGAAGATCACCCGGAACCCCGACGGATCGTTGAATGTCCCGGATATGCCCGTTATTCCTTTTATCGAAGGGGACGGCACCGGACCGGATATATGGAAGGCGGCGAAGATGGTGCTGGACGCGGCAGTGGACGCGGCCTACGGCGGCAGCCGGAAAATCGCATGGCAGGAAGTTCTTGCCGGTGAAAAGGCCTATGAAAAGACCGGCCAGTGGCTGCCCGAAGAGACGCTGGACACCATCCGGGAGTACGTGGTGGCCATCAAGGGCCCCCTGACCACGCCGGTGGGCAAGGGAATCCGCAGCCTCAACGTCTCCATCCGCCAGCTGCTCGACCTTTACGCCTGCGTGCGGCCGGTGCGCTACATTGATCCCATTCCCAGCCCCATGAAACAGCCGGAAAAGGTCAACATGGTGGTGTTCCGGGAAAACACCGAGGATGTCTACGCCGGCATCGAGTGGGAGGCGGGCAGCGCCGAGGCGGAAAAGCTTATCGCGTTCATGAAAAACGAGCTGGGGGCTTCCGTGGCCGCCGGTTCGGGCATCGGCATCAAGCCCATGAGCGAAATCAACACCCGCCGGCTGGTGGCCCGGGCCATTGCCTATGCCATAGCCAAGGGGCTCTCCTCGGTGACCCTGATGCACAAGGGCAATATCATGAAGTTTACCGAAGGGGCCTTCTGCACCTGGGGATACAAGGCCGCCAGAGAGCTGTTTGCCGACCGGACCATCACCGAGGCCGAGGTCTACGAAAAGCACGACGGCAAACCGCCCGGGGGCAGGGTGATGATCAAGGACCGGATCGCGGACATGCTGTTTCAGCAGATCCTGCTGCGGCCGGACGAATACCAGGTGATTGCCTGCCCCAACCTCAACGGTGACTATATTTCCGACGCGCTGGCGGCCCAGGCCGGTGGGCTGGGCATGGCGCCGGGCGCCAACATCGGCGATGAATGCGCGGTGTTCGAGGCCACCCACGGCACGGCCCCCAAGTACGCGGGCCTGGACAAGGTCAATCCCGGTTCCCTGATTCTTTCCGGCGCCATGATGCTGGAACACATGGGGTGGGACGAGGCCGGCGCCATGATCTGGAAGGCCCTTC
Organism: Desulfosudis oleivorans Hxd3; assembly: GCF_000018405.1. NCBI lineage: Bacteria > Pseudomonadati > Thermodesulfobacteriota > Desulfobacteria > Desulfobacterales > Desulfosudaceae > Desulfosudis > Desulfosudis oleivorans. Next base: position 2,310,917 of record NC_009943.1, on the reverse strand, counting down.
AGCAGGCCATTGCCGACGGCGAGGTGACCTATGACCTGGCCCGCCAGATTGAAGGGGCCCGGGAGGTCAAGTGCTCCGTGTTCGCGGAAAGGGTCTGCGAAAAGCTGCGGGCCCTGGGGCAACAGGCCTGACACCATGACAGCGCCGTTTCTTGCCGCGGCTTTTCGGTCGATTGTGGATGCCGTCTATCCGCCGGCCTGCTGCGCCTGCGGCGGCCCTGTCTGCCGGGAAACCAGCGGCGCCGTCCTTTCAGAAACGCCGCCGCCCGGTTTTATTGACGACACCGAAAATCCTTTTTCGCATGTGATGGGGCCGGTGCTGTGCGATGTCTGCGTCAAGGCCTTTACGCCGATCACGCCGCCCTTTTGCCCGGTCTGCGGCAACATGTTTGTCAGCCGGGATGCCGAGGACCACGTGTGCGGGGCCTGCGCGGATTTTCCCAGGCGGTTCGGCCGCGCCCGCGCCGTGGGCGCCTACGAGGCATCCCTGATGGCCGCGGTCCACAAGTTCAAATACGCCGGCCGCACCGGCCTGGCCGGTCCCCTGGGCATGCTGCTGTTCCTGTCTTTTTTGCGGTGGTATGATCCGGAGCAGGTGGACCTGGTGACGCCGGTGCCCCTGCACCGGGGGAAACTCAGAAAACGGGGGTTCAACCAGTCCTTTCTCATGATCCGGAAGTGGCACAGGCAGGCAACTGCCGTGGGAACGGTGTTCCCCGGGGAGAAGATCAAGCGGGACCTTCTGGTGCGGACCGTTAAAACCCGGTCCCAGACCGAGCTTTCCAGAAAGGAACGGATGTTGAATGTAAAGGGGGCCTTTGCCCTGACCGACCCATCGGCCGTGGCCGGCAAACGGGTGCTGGTGGTGGATGACGTATTTACCACCGGCGCCACGGTCAACGAATGCGCCCGGGTTTTGCTGGCCGGGGGCGCAAAACAGGTGGATGTCCTGACCCTGGCCCGGGTAAACAGTTAGCCCGACCATCATTGTTCAAAACGGCTTTAAACATGGCAGAGCCGAATTCGTTTGTTTATCCAAATCGCTATCGGGATCGAAATCGAAAAAACAGGAGCGACAGATGACTCCAAAAACCATACGGGCCGGGGTGGTGCAGTTTGACACCCGCCTCGGCGATATTGAGGTCAACCTGAAAAGCGCGCTTGACGGCATTGCCGGCCTGGCCGCGCAAGGGGCCGACCTTGCCGTGCTGCCGGAACTGTGGCCCTGCGGGTTTGACAACCGCCACCTGGCGGCCCATGCCGCCCAAACCCCCCGGATTCTGGAGATTGTTTCGGCTCAGGCCGCGGAACATAGCATGGTGATCGCCGGTTCCGTGCCGGAGGCCGGGCCTGACGGCATCTGCAACACCCTGGTGGTGATGGACAGGGACGGCCGGGAAGCCGGCCGGTACCGGAAAATCCATCTTTTTTCCGCTGGCGGTGAAGAGCGCTTTTTTGCAAAAGGCAAGGCCTGGGCCGTGTGCGATACCGCCGCGGGAAAACTGGGCCTGATGATCTGTTACGATCTTCGGTTTCCCGAACTGTGCCGGGTCCTGGCCTTAGACGGCGCCGCGTGCGTCATCGTACCGGCCCAGTGGCCAGAAGCCCGGATTGACCACTGGAACGCGTTGCTGAAAGCCAGGGCCATTGAAAACCAGTTGTTTGTGGTGGGGGCCAACCGGTGCGGCCATGATCCATCCCTGGCCTATGGCGGCGGCTCCCAGGTGGTCTCTCCGACAGGAGAGGTGCTGGCCCTTGCTCGGGCGGACGCGCCGCAGGTTATTCTGGCGAACCTGGACCGGGCCGTGATGGAAAATTTCAGAAAGCACATACCGTGTCTTCAGGAGCGGGCGCCGGAAAGCTATCAAACCGGGCCAAAGGGAAAATCATGAAACAGGTGGTTGTCAGAAACCGGCAGACTGTTTTTAAAGCCGGGGTGTTTAAGCTGGAAACCGAAGAGATCACCCTTGAAAACGGGGTGGACACCCACGTGCATATCCTTCGCCACCCCGGGGCCGCGGCCATTGTGCCCATGCTGGATGCCGGCACCGTGGTGCTGATTCGCCAGTACCGGCACGCCATGGGCGGGTTTGTGTGGGAGGTGCCGGCCGGCACCCTGGACGGTGCCGATGCCGATCCCCTGGCCTGCGCACAGCGGGAGCTGGTCGAGGAGACCGGCTACCGGGGCGGTCATTTCGAAAACCTGGGCGTTATCGCTCCGTCACCGGGGTATTCTGATGAACGGATTCACATCTTCCTGGCATCCGGCCTGACCCTTGAGCGGCAGAACCTGGACAAAGACGAGGTACTCCATGTTCATGCAAAACCGTTTGATGAGGCGATGAAGATGGCTGGAAACGGTGAGATTGTGGATGCCAAGACCATTGCGGCCCTGTTTTTCGCAAAACGCCGTCTTTCCGGACGGTAAGAAAAAAGCCGGTGTGCCGCAGGGCAGGGGACACCGTTTTACTCAAAATCCCCCAATGGCCGCGCAAAGGTGAACTTGCCCGGATAGATCACGAGGGTGTTCCATGCCTGGCAGAAATTGCCCCCCAGCGCGGAAAAAGGGGAGGAAACGATAAACATGCCCAGGCCGGCCACGGTCATTACCATGCCCACGGGCCGGGCCACCAGGGCGTCGACGACCATGCTGCCCGCATTGATCTGGAGGTCCTCGGTTTCCATCAATTCAGCACTACTGGCACCGAGGGGCACCATGATCATGGCCAGAACAACCACCAGTGTGATCCATTTCCTGCCGAGCATTATCATACCGCCTCCTTGTTTTTCTCCGGGTGACGCACAAAAGCCCCACCTCAAGCACTTTCTTTGCTTCCTCATCAATTCATGAAATATACAGGCTGCGACCGACTATATCAATTCTTCCATGCAGAGACAACAATTGACTGCACGGCACCGGGTTGATTCACGGTCGTCCATGCCGCTGTCCGGCCTGTTTTTTTACGGCCCCAAACATCAGCACCATCTGCCTGTGAACCACGCCATCCATCTTTCCGAACCCCGCTTCGATTAAGGCCTGCTGGAGCTTGTCCTCGTCAAAGAACTGAAAGGTCATCAGCAGGGAAAATATTTTCTGCACAGGGGACAGAAGCCGAACCTTTCTGCTGGTCAGGCAGGTAAAAACCGCGTCTTTAGAAACCGTTCGGCCAAGCTCCCGAATGGTGCGCGGCGCGTCCGGAAACAGGTGCAGCGCCCCGAAACAGTTTGCCCGGTCAATCGAGTTGTTCCTAAAGGGCAGGGCACCGGCGTCGGCCCGAATGTGAAGGATGTTTTTAATGCCCGCGGCGTTTGCGTAAGTAACGGCCTGTTCAAGCATGGGCAGGGAGATGTCTGCGGCAAAAACAAGGTCCGGCGCGTAAAAATCGTTCAGCATCCTTGCGTATTTGCCGGTGCCGCAGGCCAGGTCCAGCACGGTTTTAACCGGCCGCCCGGTTTGAACGCTTTTCAGCCATACCATCTCCTCTTCATAGGTAATGGGGGACCCCATCCGTGTAAAGGCCGGCCTGAAATACGTTTCATATACCGAAACAACTGCCCTGTTTTCCATGAGCCACTGGGCCAGGCCCTGCTGCCGATGCTCATGATAGTCCGGCAGAAAGTCGAGCACGCCGTTGACAACCGGATAACTGGCCCGGCACCCGGTGCACTGAAGGGCCGGGGCCGGGGCGCGGACAAAAGAGAGGGATGCCTCCGCATTGGCCGAGCAGGCAGGGCAGGACAAAAAATCCAGGGCCTTTTCAAGAAGGATGTTCAATGGTGCGGTCTTCCTGTTTATCGGTGTTTAAGACTGAAAAATATTATGGTAAACGGCTTTATCCGCGGCTTAACACCTTCACCCACCAGACGCTGTAAGCGGTCTGGTGCGGTGAATTGTTGGCCATTCTAAACAGGTTTTATCTTCAATCCGGCCTTCTTCGCCGCCGAAAGCTGTCGGTTGTCTGATGATACAAACAACTCAGCTTTCCAAGCTAAAGCACACGCTACGTGAATGGCATCCATTGCCCGAAGCGGTGAGGATTCAAGAAGTTCAGTCGACATTCTTATTACTTCTGGTGTCAGATTAATTATTACAGCATCCCGAACATCACCTGATAAGTGCTGTTTAATAGTAATGTAATCCTGGTGAGAAAGACATTTTTCCCGAAGTCGACGATTCAGAGCGGATATTATCTCAGGGACACAGATAACACTGAGGCATATCTCTGTCGCTTTATAACAAATGTCGTCAACAAGTTGACTTCCTTTTTCCTCAATATATCTTTTCGCAAATGCTGAAGAATCAAAGAACGTTTTCACGTTCACGCTCCTCTAAAATAGCTGACGACAATTCTGTTCCTTTTATGGAGAGTCTCAAACCGGGTTTTTTCCATGAAGGTAGTCCGTCAGGTTGAGAGGGGGGAGATATTTCAGCAACAGGTTTCCCATGGCGCAAAACGGTTATAGTTTCTCCGTCTTCAACTGCAGAAAAAAGCATAGACGCATGTTTACGAAATTCAGTGAATGTTACTGTTTTCATCTGTCACCCCTTTGATTTATGTACATTAGTGTGCATAATAATGTACATATTGTCAAGCGTTTTATGGCCTGGTTATGTTCCACCGGAAGCATTCTTTTCAGCAAAGACCCTTGAAACTTGATTTCACAAAACGATCCGCCGCGGGAAAATGCATCCCGAGCCGTAATTTAAGGACGATTACACCGTCTTGACCCGGCCTCATCGATTGACATACCATGTGTTTCTGAAAGCATAGTGATGACGCGGCATTGGTAAACCACAAAATGATTGGGGGTAAAGAGATGAGGCTGGACACTGTTCTGGAAAACGCGCTTGTTGTGGACGGCTCCGGTGAAAAACCCTACCCGGCCGATGTCGGCATTCAGGGAAGCGCCATCGCCGCCATCGGTGACCTGAGCGGCTGTGAGGCCGGCCGGCGCAAGGACGTGAGCGGCCGGGTGGTGTGCCCGGGATTTATTGACGTTCATTCCCACGCTGACCTGGCCTTTTTCAGAAGCGACCATGACGTCATGCTGACCCCCCTGGTGGAACAGGGCATCACCACCTTTGTCGGCGGCAATTGCGGCATGGCGTTGGCCCCGATAACAGAAGCAAACCGGGAGGGGATTAAAACCTACCTGGAAGTGTTCACGCAAATGGATTTTGAGCGGGATGTTCAGTGGGACACAATGGGGTCCTATATGGACCATATGGATAAGACGGGCGTGCTGTTAAATTCCGCCCAGCTCGCCCCCCATGGGGTCATGCGCATCTCCGCCCTGGGGTTGTCCGATAAACCGGCCGACGATAAAGCAATCGCCTTTATGCGGAAACTGCTGGAAGAAAGCCTGGAAGCCGGGGCCTTTGGCCTGTCAACCGGCCTGCAGTACGCGCCGGGACTGCATTCGGACACCCGGGAACTCTCCCTGGTCTCCAAACCGTTGTCCGCCTATGACGCTGTTTTTACCAGTCACCTGCGATCCTATACCAGCAACTGCCTGAACAAGGCCATTGATGAGGTTGCCCGGGTGGCCGGTGACAACAACATCCGGGGCCAGATATCCCACATTTTTTCGGTGCCCTGGACCGGCCCGGTGTTTCATCCCCTGGCGCTGAAGGTGATCAAGTGGCTGGCCCGGCGTGACAGGGCAGCCGTTCAATGGATACCCGACGCGCTGCTGGACGCCGAGATGAACCGTATTTTAAAAAAGGTGAAAACCGTCCGGCAGGCCGGTATCGGCATGGGCATGGACATGATGCCGACCACTACCGGGTTTACGCATCTGCTGGCCTTTTTCCCGCCCTGGGCGCTGAGCGGCGACCGGCAGGCGGTGCTGGAACGCCTGCGGAACAGGGACACCCGGCAGGAAATAAGAAAGGACATCGAGCAGGGCCGGCCCATCTGGCCCCACCGGGGAAAGAATACCTGGTCACTGAACCTTATCCGTCAGATGGGCTGGGACGCGCTGATTGTCATGGCCGTCAACAGCGAAAAGAACAAGCCGCTGGAAGGGCGGCGGTTTACGGAAATTGCCGCCGAGCAGGGCAAACATCCGTTTGATGTCATGTGTGACCTGCTGCTGGAAGAGGACGGGCAGGTCCTGGCCTTTGAAACCATGAGCGACCCGGATGACCTTTTCACGGAACGGTACACCTTCCCGGGTCTCAAGGACCCGGACACCATGATCTCCACCGACACCATTCTGCTGGGCATGGGCCGGCCGTCATACCTGTTTTACGGCTGTTACCCGAAATTCATCAACCGTTATGTCTACCAGTTGAACCTGCTCGACCTGCCCACCGCCGTTGCCAAATGCACGTCCATTCCGGCCGAACATTTCGGCATTCGGTACCGGGGCGTGGTGAAAGAAGGGAACTACGCCGACCTGCTGGTTATTGACGCGGAGAACTTCCGCACGCGGGCGAGTTTTGCCGATCCCCGGCATGCGGCCGAAGGGCTGGACATGGTCTTTATTAACGGCTGCCAGGTGGTTGAAAACGGTACCCGGATACGCCAGACGCTTTCCGGAATGATGTTAAGGAAAAACAGCCAGCCGGCGCCGACCGCATAGTGTCGGGGATTTAAAAGTCATGGGTTTAAGAGGTGTTGCCGCACTGGGGTGCGGCGCTCCCGGAGAGAAGGACTTGCCGCATGGATGGAGTTCGATCCCGATTCCGATAGCGATTTCGATTTCGATTTGGATGGGGGAGAGAGCACGGTTACCTGTATGACAGCAACCGCCTGGCCGGGGTGCTGATCCCCAACCTGGGCTTTGTCACCATCAGCGACTACACATGGAACCGGCCGGCTGCCATTACCCTGCCAGGCGGGGCCACCCGTGAGTTTGAATACGATCCCCTGATGCGGGTAAAAGAGATCACCTCTCTTGACCCGGGCGGCAATGCCCTGTTAAATTACACCTACGCCCATGACGCCATGGACAACATCACGGCCAAGCAGACCGAGCACGGGGATTATGGGTATGGATATGACGATCTGCACCGGCTGGCTACGGTTGACAACCCGGCCGCGGGCCTGGCCGACGAGGCCTTTACCTATGACAGCGTGGGCAACCGCCTGACCTCGGCCCAGGCGGCAGGAGACTGGACATACAATGACAACAACGAATTGTTGTCATCCGTTGGAGTGACCGGGGGATCCACATACGAGTACGACGCCAACGGCAATACCATTAAAAAGACAGTGGGCGGCGTTGTCACCAGTTATGTATACAACACGGAAGACCGGCTGACCCAGGTCTGGAGCGGCCTGCCCGGTTCCGGTTCTTTGACAGCCACGTACTATTATGACCCGTTTGGCCGCAGGCTGTGGAAGGGGGTCGGGGGAACACGGACGTACTTCCATTACAGTGATGAGGGCCTCGTCGCGGAAATCAATGCCTCCGGAACCGTGGTCAAGTCCTACGGCTGGCAGCCCGGCGGCACCTGGGGCACCGATCCGCTGTTCATGAAGGTTAGTGGGAATTATTACTTCTACCACAATGACCACCTCGGTACCCCTCAGAAGCTGACGGCCAGTAACGGGGCGGTGGTTTGGAGTGCTAAGTACGAGAGCTTTGGGGATGCGACTGTTGAGATCGAGACGGTTGAGAATAACCTCAGGTTCCCGGGCCAATACTTTGATGGGGAGAGTGGGCTGCATTATAACCTGCATCGTTATTATGCTCCTGAGCTAGGACGGTTCTTGAAAGATGATCCAATCGGACTTCGGGGTGGGATTAATCAATATATTTATGCAGATAACAATGTGAGTAATAATACTGATCCTTACGGATTGTTTTCAAAAAAGACTAAATGCCAGATAGCTTGTAATGTGGCATTAGGCTATACTTGTACTGTTTTAGGTATTGGATCAGGCATAGTCTCCGGGCCATTAGTTGGAATTGGTGTTGGGGTTGTATGCAGGGTAGTTTCATTTGGTATATGCTATGCAACTTGTTCAGGGGCACCAGATGATTGCTCAGACTTTCCACCGGGAGACTATTCTTTTTCTTATGCCTAATATACTAAATTATTTTTAAAAGGGATGAAGATGTATAGGGGAATAACATATGAATTGCCATAGATGTAATAAGAAAATATCACTAAGCAAGATTCGCAAAGAATTTTTATGCCCACATTGTCAAGTCGAAATCTCAACAAAATATTATTATACTGCGTTAATAATTGCTTTTGTGTTTTGGTTGCTTATCTACAGTCCATTGATAATGTTTTTTATTGATGGAGTAGCTATGGCCTTACTGATAGATATATTTGGGGGAGCGCTTCTTTCGCTTATTCTCATAAATACTTTACTGTTGTTGGGTAATAAGAGGAAGAATTTCCGAAACCACGATACTGAATAGCCAAGATTAGCAAGGTTTTGTGAGTGGGGGACGGTTTTTTTGAAGCCCCTTTTGGGAGAACTCAGGGCGGCACCCTGCCGGGAGCGTAGCGCATGGATAAGAACAGACTCATATACTATCTTCTCAAGGGGCTGGCCTTTATCTGTGTCGGCGGGATTTTTTACACGCTTTTCTGCCTTAACGGCACGTGACCGGCCTCCATTGCCGCCAGTATGGTGACACGGGTGATTCCGCTGCTGGTGGGCTACTATATTTTTGATTCGCTGGCCAAGAGATACGGATAGGCTGCTTGCGACTCGGCGCGATTCAAGAGGTGTTGCCGCACTGGGGTGCGGCGCTCCCGGGGAGAAGGACTAGCCGCGCTGGGGTGCGGCGTCCCCGGGAACCAGCATTGGCTTTTGTCGCATGGATGGAGTTCGATCCCGATCCCGATTTGGATTCCGGAACCTTTCGGCCTGAGTGAGGGTGATCGGCTATCTGGATAGAACGTCTGGTGATTTTATCGACGGTCTGTTTGGCATAGGTAGGGGAGTTGGCGCCAATGTACTCATAGATGTTTACAAGATGGCCGATGGCATTTTCGGTCCAGTGGACTTTCATTATGCCAGGCCAAATCGCTGACGTACTTCTTTGACATCCACTGTTCTGCCTTCATCACTGTCTTGTATACCCGCTTCAATGGCTTGTCTTACATAAATCTGGTACATCAGGTCATCCCAAGTGGCCTGGTCCGGCAGTTGGTCCAGTAGACGGTGGGCTTTCTGTTTTATGTTGTCTGTCTGCATAATACACCTCTATATATGTTTCAATTATCCTGAATCGGGGTAAATATGTCAAAGAATTTCACAGACAGGAGAAAAAATCAGGATAAACCTCAACGGCACGTGACCGGCCTCCATTGCCGCCAGGATGGTGACACGGGTGATTCCGCTGCTGGTGGACTACTATATTTTTGATTTGCTGGCCAAAAGATACGGTTTAACAGGTTTTGCCGCACTGGGGTGCGGCGCTCCCGGGAACCGTATTGGTTTTGCCGCACTGGGGTGCGGCGCTCCCGGGGAGAAGGACTTGCCGCACGGATGGAGTTCGATCCCGATCCCGATTTCGATTTGGAGGAGGGGAGAGCCCCGGCCATGCCTTTTTGCAGGCAGGGCCGGGGCAAAATGGACTTGCGGGGTTGCCGGGTTACCGGCCTTCGTTTTTCAGGGTGGTGTAAAGGTCAAAGGCCTTTTGCGGGGTCTCGTTGTCATGCACCACGGCTTTGACCGCCTGGATCATGGCCACCGGGGCTTCTGACTGAAAGATGTTCCGGCCCATGTCCACGCCGGCGGCGCCCTGCTGCACCGCGTTGTAGGCCATGGTCAGGGCGTCGAGTTCCGGAAGCTTCTTGCCGCCGGCCATCACGATGGGCACCGGGCAGGAGGCGGTGACTGTTTCAAAGCCCTCATCGATATAATAGGACTTGATGTACTGGGCCCCCAGTTCGGCGCAGATACGGGTGGCCAGCCGGAAATAGCGGGCGTCCCGTGCCATGTCCTTGCCCACCGCAGTCACCGCCAGGGTGGGAATGCCGTACCGGTTGCCCATGTCCACCAGGCGGGTCATGTTGATGATGGACTGGCGTTCATACTCTCCGCCGATAAAGACCTGGACGGCCATGGCGCAGACATTGAGCCGAATGGAGTCTTCGATGTCCACGGCGATCTCTTCGTTGGACAGCTCCTTGAGAATGCTGGTGCCGCCCGAGGCCCGCAGCACGATGGGGGTGGTAAAGGACGGGGGAACGATGCTGCGAAGAATGCCCCGTGTGAGCATCAGGGTGTCGGCATAGGGCACCAGGGGCATGATGTTGATGTCGATGCGCTCCAGGCCGGTGGTGGGCCCCTGGAAATAGCCGTGGTCAATGGCCAGCATCACGGTTCGCCCGGTTTTGGGATTAAAGATACGGGCCAGCCGGTTTTTCATTCCCCAGTCCAGGGAGTTGGACCCCTTGAGGAAAAAGCCTTCCGTTGTCTGGGGGGTTTCGGTGTGGTACTGCTTGCCTTCCTTGAGATCGTCCACGTCTGGCATGGTCTGCTCCTTTGTTACGGTTGTTCTTTGATTTCGTATTGATTGCCGTCATCGTCTTTGACAAAGACAATGGCGGTGCCGTCAGTTTTCGGGATTTGCCGTGCGCCAAACCCCATGGCCGCGCATTTTTCCATAAACGCGACCCGGTTGTTCACCTCCAGGCATAAATGGGAAACCGGGTGATCTTCCTCAAGTTCCGGAATAACAAACACCTCCAGAAGCATTGTTTCATTGCCGTATTCGATGATCAAGGCATCCTGGTCGATGTCGAAAATTTTTTTGATCATCTCTCCCGGCACGGTTCTCTCCCGCTTTTTTTCAAGACCCAGCAGGTCCCGGTAGAAACGGTCGCCGGCGGATGACGACCGGCAGGCAATGCCGATGTGGTGCAGATTCATTCGGGTTCCTATCTCGGGAATGCCGCGGCGTTGCCCCCGTCCACCGGAAAGCTGGCGCCGGTGGTGGGGGAGAGCTCGCTGGCAAAAAAGACCACCACGTTGCCCACGTGTTCAGCGGTGACTGTTGCCTTGAGCAGGTTGCGCTGGCGGTAGTATTCTTTTAATCCTTCCGGGTCCAGGCCCCGGGCCTTCATCCGGTCCGGCCCGATCAGCTCCCACAGCTTGGAGGGCACGGCCGCGTCGCCGAACACCGCGTCCGGGTTGACCATGTTGGTGCGGACCCCCAGGGGTGCCAGCTCGATGGCCGCGATCTTGGCGATCTGGTGGGCCCCGGCCTTGGCCGAGCTGTAGGCCCCGAAAGCGGCGCCCGGATCAAACACGTTCTTGGTGCTGATCACGATGATGTTGCCGCCGGTGCCCTGGCGTTTGAAAATCGGGACCGAGGCCTTGATGGTGTTGAACGTGCCGGTAAGGTTGACGGACACCACCCGGTTGAAGGCGGCGGGAGCAAGATCCTCAATGGTGGCCACATGGGCGATGCCCGCGTTGGGCACCACGATATCGATACCCCCCATCTTCAGGCAGGCCTTCATAAAGGCCCGTTCGGTCTGGTCGTAGTCGGTGACGTCAAAGGAGACGCTCTCCACGCGGTCTTTGCCGTGACGTTCTGAAAGCAGGTCGCACACATTGGCAAGGCCGGTTTCGTCCAGGTCAGCGGCCACCACCACGGCGCCGGCAGCCAAAAGCCGGTCGGCCACGCCGAACCCGATGGCCCCGGCCGCGCCGGTGACCAGGGCCACCTGGCCCTCAAGGGGAAGGGCCGGGTGTTGCGCCACTTTCTTTAACTGAAAGGGCCAGAACTCCATGTCAAATACGTGTTGTGGTGCAATGGCCCGGTAGGCGTCCATGCCGCACCGGTGCTTGATCCGGATGGTGTGGGCCGCGATGTCCGCGGCCACGGTCGCCGCCTTTCGGGTAACGCCCAGCCCCACCAGGCCCAGGCCGGCCACCAGAAACACCCGGGGCAGGGGGTCTGTTTCAGGACATTCCGCTTTGTCGGCATGGGCCGCCACGTAGCGGCGGTACTCTTTGGCATAGGCGGCCACGGTTTTGTCGACCAGGGCCTTTAAAACCTCGTCGCTGTCGGGAATTGACGGCAGGTAGGCGATCCGGTTTTTGGTTCGAATGGCATGGTCCGGTGTCAGCACGCCGGAAGCGCAGATTTTTTGGGCCGACCTGTCCAGGGAGATGGCCACCAGGTCGGTATCGGTGCGAAGATCGGCCAGAAGCCGGGTGGGTTTCCCCTGCCTGTCCACATGGGCGCAGGCACCGCGGATCACCTGGACCACGCGGGCGCAAACGGCGCCCGGCGGGGCCGCCATGGTCTCGGGCACGGCCGTTGGCTGATGGGCCGCCAGCCATGCTTCGGCCTTGCGGACATGTTCCAACATTCGGTTGCAGGCGGTTTTCGCGTCATCGGAAAAGGTGAAGATGCCGTGATTCAGCACCACCACGGTGTCGGCAGCCGGCTGCTTTTCCCATGCCGCGGCCACGTGCCGGGCCAGGGGCAGGCCTGACTTCTCATAGGCCACCACGCAGACGTCCGGGCCGAGGACCTGGCGGACCACGGTTTTTGCCTGCCTGCGGTTGGTCAGGCCGAGCACGGCATCGGCATGGGTGTGATTGACAAACCGGTGGGGCAGAAAGGCGTGCAGAAAGGTTTCCACCGAAGGGGCAGGGGCCCTGACATTCAGCCGGTGACGGGAGAGCTGGTTTTCCATCTCTTCGTCACTTAAGGCCCTGATGCCCTGTATTGGCTCAAGGGCCGCCAGGTCCATGGCGGCAAACCCCTCCGGCTCAATATGGGCCATGTCCACGCCGCTGCCTTTTATACAAAGAACCCGCAGCTCCTTGCCGAAAAGGTCTTTTTCCACCAGCTTGACCGAGGTGTTGCCGCCGCCGTGGAGCACCATGGCCGGGTCGCCGCCCAGCAGGCGGGAGACATGAATGCAGGCGGCCAGGTCTGGAGACAATTCAGGCCGGGCCTTTAAAATGGCATGAACCGCTTTTTTGTCGTACTGGGTCGGCATATTACCGTCTTTCATCGGCTGGTTTCAGGGAAAAGCGGCCCGCTGGGTCTCCGTGCCGCCGTGCAATGTGCCAGTATGCTAAAAAAGGCCGATACCTGTCAAGACCTGATATGGCGCACGGATTTCCGTGGAATTTGTGTTGACACCAGACCGGCCCGTGACTGATGATGGCAAAAAATGACCCGGCCGCGTACAGCGTCATTGCGAGGAGCGTCAGTGACGACGCAATCTTATTCGCATCTGAACAGGATTGCTTCGCTGCGCTCGCAATGACACGGATGAGCCCAGGATTGCTTCGCTGCGCTCGCAATGACACGGATGAGCCCAGGATTGCTTCGCTGCGCTCGCAATGACGGTTAAATACCTACTTTCAGGCTGAAAAATGAACATGTATGAAAAACAGCGGGCCGCCTATGCCCACATTCGCGAGGTCTACGACCGGTATGTCCGGACCCTTGACCTGGCCTGCAAAAAGGGGTGCGCCACCTGCTGCACCATCAACGTGACCCTGACCTCCCTGGAGGCCTGCGCCATTGCCGATCAACTGGACGCGCTGCCCCGGGGGGACCGGCTGTGGGACAGGGTTGTGGCGGCCAGTGAGTCCCGGCGGTTTTGCCCCCAATCAACCTTCAACCAGACCGCCCGGTATTATGCCGACGGGGTGGAACCGCCGGAAGAAGAAACGCCTGACCCGGCATGGGGGCCCTGCCCGCTGCTGATGGCGGACGGGTCCTGCCCGGTTTACGAGGTTCGGCCCTTTGCCTGCCGGTGCATGGTGTCTCAGACCGCCTGCGATGCCGCCGGTTCGGCTGCGGTCTCTTCTTTTACCGTGACCGTGGGAACGGTGATGCACCAGTATATCGAGCACATTGACCGGGCCGGCGTCTCCGGCAACCTGACGGACCTGCTGCTCTGCCTGCGCCCCCGGCATGCCAGGGATGCCTGTAAATCCCTTGTCACAAAGGATTTACGTGAAAACTTCCCCGCCAACACCTTGACGGTCGCGCTTCTGGCCGGGCCGGAGGACAAAGAACGGCTGGCACCGATCCTTGATGACTTAAACCGGTTCTGATAAGTCATTTTGCGCCTGACGGCGGGGAGGTAAGGTAGTAAAATCATATTTTTCAACCCTCCATAGGCATTTGAAAATTAAAAGAAAAAAGCCAACCCCCCATCGCTAAAATTTTTTTGAAAAAGTAAAAAAATATCTTTACTTTCTTTTTTTCAGGTCCATAATTGTCCCCAAGTAAGTCATCATAATCAACTTGATGCAAAGGGGGAAAATCAATGTACTTACCCATGGACAGCCAGACAATCCGCTCTTTCGTGCAGGAGCACGAAACCGACGACGAACCTCCTGACCCGCGGCAGGACGACGAACCTCCCAGTCCGTCGCTGACCTGCCTTTCCACGCATTCCTCTTTCCATGTTTCGGCCCTTTCGGCCGAGGCCTCCTGCCAGGCCGTTTTACCGTCCCTGTGTAACTCAAAAACCCAGGATTTTCGACACCGGTTTTATCCCGGCCTGCCGGATGCCCGGTGGAACAGCTGGCACTGGCAGCTTCAGAATCGTATCTGTACCCCCACCGCGCTTTCCCGGTTTCTGGACCTTTCCCTTGAAGAGATGGGGGTGTTTGCCGAGCTGAAGACCAAGCTGCCCCTGGGTGTTACCCCCTACTACATGAGCCTGCTGCACGGCAGCGCGCCCGGCCATCCGTTGCGCCGGACGGTGGTGCCCACGGTCCATGAGTTTTTCAAGCTGCCCGGGGAGGAAAATGACCCCCTGGGTGAAGAGGGCCATACCCAGATGCCCGGCCTGGTGCACCGCTATCCGGACCGTGTGCTGCTGCTGGTATCCGGCTTCTGTTCCACCTACTGCCGTTACTGCACCCGCTCCCGCCTGGTGGGCCGGGGGAAAATATACCCGTCCCGGTCCCGGCTGGAAAAGGCCATCGACTACATTCGGAACACGCCCACCATCCGGGACGTGCTGCTTTCCGGCGGGGATCCGCTGACCCTCAGCGACGCCAAGCTGGACTGGATCCTGGGCAGGATCCGGGAAATCCCCCACGTGGAGATCATTCGCATCGGCACCAAGGTGCCGGCGGTGCTGCCCCAGCGCGTTACACCGGAACTGGTGCGCGTGCTGCGCAAGTATCACCCGCTATGGATGAGCCTTCACTTCACCCACCCGGAGGAGTGTACGCCCGAGGCCTATGACGCCTGCGCCATGCTGGCCGACGCCGGTATCCCCCTGGGCTCCCAGACCGTGCTGCTCAAGGGCATCAACGACGACGTGGCCACCATGAAGGCCCTGATGCACCAGATGATGCGCATGCGGGTCAAACCTTATTACCTGTACCAGTGCGACCCGGTGGCCGGGTCAGGCCATTTCCGGACGTCGGTGGCCAGGGGACTGGAGATCATTCGGGGGCTGCGGGGCCACACGTCGGGGTATGCCGTTCCCACCTACGTGATCGACGCCCCCGGCGGCGGCGGCAAGATTCCGCTGCTGCCCAACTACGTGGTATCGTCCAGCGACGCCGGAGTGGTGCTGGAAAACTATGAGAACCGGCTGTTTACCTATCCCAACCCGGTGGGCTGTCCGGACGGGGGGTGCGGTTCGGATAACGGAGTTGAAGGGTATATCTGAAAATGAGCGAAGGAATTGTGCTGTGCCGGCTGTGCGCATCCGCGGGACCGACCTGTTGCCAGGGCGGCCTTCGGGACATCTATATTACAAAGGGCGACCTGGAGCGGATCGCTGCTTACCAGGGCCGTGACGACTTTTATGAATTCCGGCCCCCGGCCGATCCGGATTACCTGGACAACAGCAACGACCCGGTGTGGCAGGCCGTTGTCTTCCGGGTCGACGGCACCCGCCGGGTGCTGAAAAAGAACGGGGCCGACTGCCTGTTTCTGAAGGCTGACGGCTGCGCCCTGCCCATGCATATCCGGCCCCTGGTCTGCCGGCTTTATCCCTACGATTATGATGCCGTGGGCCTTCACCAGGCATTTGCCGCCGGGTGCCCCGTCCACCTGGTGCCCCCGGACCGGACCCTGGGCCAGTGCCTGCAAATAGCCACACCCGATATTCTGCGCTGGCACCAGGCCCTCTATGAGGAACTGCTCATTGAACAGGCGGACGCGGCAGTGACGGCCTGAACCCATCCAGGGTGATGGAAATGCTTGGCCAATTCGGCGGTTTGTGCTTTAATAACCGGTATGCGCATTCTTGTCCTCTACAACAGTGTCACCGATCAGAAGGCACCGGACGCCCTGGATGTGCTGTCCCAGGTCGAGGCCGTGTCCGGCGCCCTGTCAGACCTGGGCTACGAACCCGTTCCCCTGGCCTGCGACCTGGACCTGGAGGCGTTGCGCCGGGACCTGGTTTCCCTCTGCCCGGACCTTGTCTTTAACCTGGTGGAGTCCTTAAACGGCCAGGGCCGGCTGATCCATCTCGCGCCCATTCTGCTGGAAGCCATGGGCATTCCCTATACCGGATCATCGGCCTATGTGATCTACCGCACCTCCAACAAGACGGCGGCCAAGGACCACATGAGCCAGTGGGGCGTGGCCACTCCCTCCTGGATCGGTCCGGCCTCGCTGCTTCGGATTCAGCGGACCCGTGTCAACCCCGCGGAGCGCCTGCCCAACCAGTCCTGGATCATCAAGTCGGTGTGGGAACACGCCTCCTTCGGCCTGGACGAGAATGCCGTGGTCTGCCCGGATACCCTGGGCGATATCCTGAACACGCTGAAACAGCGATCCCCGGCCCTGGGCGGGGACTGTTTTGCCGAGCACTACATTCCCGGCCGGGAGTTCAATGTGGCCCTGATAGAAGAGGCGGGCAAGCCCCGGGTGCTGCCGGTGGCTGAAATCCGGTTTGAGAATTATGAAGGAGAGAAGCCCGCCATTGTCTGTTACCGGGCAAAATGGGAGCCCGGCTCCTTTGAGTGTCTCAACACGGTCCGGAGCTTTGAATTTCCTGATTCGGACGGCCCCCTGCTGGAGGGGGTGACTTCCATTGCCCGTCACTGCTGGGACCTGTTCCATTTAAAAGGATATGCCCGGGTGGACTTTCGCGTGGATGACTGCGGCAACCCCTGGGTGCTGGAGGTCAACGCCAACCCCTGCCTCTCGCCGGATGCCGGGTTTGCCGCGGCCATGGAACAGGCCGGCATCTCTTATGTCCAGGCCATTGACGCCATTGTCCGGGCCACGCCGGCCAGGCCCGCAACAGCAACGCCTGCTGGAACAGCCCCGCCGCCGGAACGCGACAGCCAGGGGTTCCGGTACGAAGTGACCGACGACGACCCGGCCGAGGTGCGCCTGCTTGCGTCAGCCACCGGGTTCTTCTCCCCTGAGGAGATTGAAATAGCCGTGGAACTGGTGGGAGAACGCCTGGCCAGGGGGCCGGCCAGCGGCTACGCGTTTGTGTTTCGCGAAGATGAAAACGGCCGGCTGCTGGGGTATGCCTGTTTCGGCCCGGTTCCCTGCACCCGGTCCAGCTATGATCTTTACTGGATTGCCGTGCACCCGGATTTCCAGAAGAACGGCCTGGGACGGGTCCTGATGGCCGAGGCCGAGCGGCTCATCGCCCGGGCCGGCGGCACGCAGGTTTACGCGGACACTTCAGACCGGCCCCAGTATGCGCCCACCCGGCGTTTCTACGAGCGGTGCGGGTATGTCCGGGTGGCCGGGCTGCCGGAATTCTACGGCCCGGAAGACGGCAAGGTTGTTTTTGAAAAAAAGCTGACCCCGGCCGCCTGACCTCCCTGGGTCATTGCGAGCGCAGCGAAGCAATCTTAAGCGCACTTGAATCCCCCCGGAGATTGAGATTGCTTCGTCGCTGACGCTCCTCGCAATGACATGAAACGGCTTCGTCGCTGCCCCCACGGCGTTTTCGATCCCCTGATTTTACCAGGCTTGCTTCGGCGGATTAAAGTACCCGAACCTCACCCACGGCGCCGCCTGTTTTACTTTTTTCTGCCACGCAAGAAGGCCCATGGGCCGGGAGGACAAACCGGCAAGTCCCATCTTCTCCATGTACCAGTCCGGATCGATGTTGAGGTTCCGCATCTGGATGTAGTCCACGCGGAACCGCCGGACCAGGTCAATCAGGGCCGCCGTCTCTTCCGGATCATCGGTCAGGCCGGGAAAGATAAAGTAGTTGAGGGATATCCACCTGCCGTGGCGCCGCATCACGTTCATGGATTCCAAAACATCTTCAAATGCGTAGCCGCGCGGCGAGTAGTAGGCAAGGTAAAGGGCCTTCTGCGCGCTGCTCAGGCTGACCCGAATGCTGTCCAGCCCGGCGGCACAGAGCCGTTCCACCACCCGGGGAAGGCTGGCGTTGGAGTTGAGGTTGATGGTGCCGGCGGATGTGCGGTTCCGGATTTTCAAGATGGCCGCCTCGATCACGTCTCCCTGAAGCAGGGGCTCTCCCTCGCATCCCTGGCCGAAGCTGATGACCGGCCGGGGGGCATTGTCAAGATGCGGAACCGTGAATTCCACAATCTCTTCCGGCGTGGGCACAAACGCGAGCCGGTCCTGGGTTACGGGCACGCCGCTGGTTTTTGGCTGCCAGGAGATGCAGCCCAGGCACCGGGCGTTGCAGGAGATGCTGGTGGGCACCGGGCACTCCCACCGGTCCTGGACAAAATTCTGGGCCGCCGGGCAGTGGTAGCGGCGCACGCAGTTCTGGACCAGGTGCTCCACCAGCCGGTTGCCCGGATAACGTTTCAGGGTTTTGACGGCGCCGGCCTCGATCGTCCGTTCATCCATCTGGTCAAGGTCCTGGCGGATGTCGGCATCCACCCGGCAGGCGGCAACAACAAACCGGTCGGCGTTCCAGCCCACGGCGGTATAGGCAAACAGGGGCAGCCGGGCCTTTGGGTCTTTCACCTGGCAGGCGGACAGCAAAAGCTGGGAGTAGGCCGGTGCCATAAAGGCCGCCACAGCGATCACCGGCTCCCCCTGATAATGGGTCACCGGCACAAAGCGTTTTTGCGCGGGATCATATCCCACCGGCACCCGGCCGGGCAGCTCAAACAGGCTGCTGCCGTGGGGCAGGGGGATCAACTCCGGTTTTGCGGGCCGTTTTAAAATTTCGCGCTGCCGGCCCGCCATCTCCAGCTCCGGAATCTCAAACACCCGGCCGTGACCGTCGCTGACCACCAGCCGGGGGGCCGTGTGCCGTTTGCCGGAGCCGGCCGCCCGTTTTCGCCGCTTTTTCTCCACTCCAAAGTCCTTTCAAACCGTGCCGCATTCAAATCATGTGCGCCATCTTAATCAATGCAGGTCAGATGATGCAACGGGGTTTTCTGCTGCTGTCTTTTCACGAAACACCAGCCACCTGCAAACCCGTTAAAACCTTTATCTGTTTGTGCCGGAATGCCAGAAGTATGGTCAGCAGGTTTGGAGAAAAAGAAATAGATATACTTCCCCCCGTGCCCTTTGCTTCAACAACTGATTACCAGGGATCGACAAAGGCGTGGCCGGGGGTATCAGGTTTTGAGGGTGGTGCGGATTTAATGCCGCGCATGATCCACTGGCGGGTGTCGGCCGGGTCGATGACGGCATCCAGCTCCAGGTAGGAGGCGATGTTAATGGCCTTGCCCCGCTGGTAGAGCTCATTTACCATCTGGTTGTAAAACTGGTCCCGGGCCCCGGGGTCTTCAATGGCGGCCAGTTCCTTTTTAAACCCGGCTTTGATGGCGCCCTCAATGCCCATGGCGCCGAACTCGCCGGTGGGCCAGGCAGCCGTGAAAAAGGACTCGTGAAACCCGCCTTTGGCCATGGCCATGACGCCCAGGCCGTATCCCCGGCGCAGCACCACCGTGAAGTAGGGCACGGTGAGGTGGGAGCCCACCACAAACATTCGGCACACGTGGCGCACCTGGGCCCGTTTTTCCATTTCCGGGCCCACCATGAAGCCGGGGGTGTCGCACAATGACAGAACGGGCAGGCCGTGGGCCTGGCAGAGCTGCATCATGCGGGCCGCCTTGTCCGCGCCTTCCGCCTCAATGGCGCCGGCCATGTGCATGCAGTTATTGGCGATCACGCCGAATGGCCGGCCTTCCACGCGGACAAAGCCCGTGACCATGCCCGGTCCGAACTTCGGGCGCAGCTCCAGAAATGAATTCCTGTCGGCCATGGCTTGAATGACCGCGCGCACGTCATAGGGCTGCTTTTTGTTTTCCGGAATCAGGTCGCGCAGCAGGTCCTGGTCATCGGCTTCCCACTGGGGCGCTCTCCCCTGAAAATAGGAGAGGTATTGCCGGGCAGTGTTTACCGCGGCCGCGTCATCGGCCACTTCAATATCCACCACGCCGTTTTTCGTCTGCACGTCGATGGGGCCGATCTCTTCGGGCTTGAACACACCCAGGCCGCCGCCCTCGATCATCACCGGGCCGCCCATGCCGATATTGGAATTTTTCGTGGCGATAATCACATCGCAGCAACCCAGCAGGGCCGCGTTGCCCGCAAAACAGGGACCGGACACCACACCGACCAGCGGCACCCGGCCGCTTAAACCGGCAAACGCGGCAAACGTGGAGAGGTCCAGGCCGGCGGTCATCACGCCGATGGCGTCCACATCCCCCGGCCGTCCCCCCCCGCCTTCGGCAAACAGGACCAGGGGCAGGCGCTGCTCATGGGCCAGCTTGAGCATGCGGTCCATTTTTTTGTGGTTGAAATATCCCTGGGTGCCGGCCAGCACGGTGTAGTCATAGGCCATGACCATACAGCGGGATTTTTCCTCGCCGATCAGGTCGTTGTTGACCGTGCCGATGCCGGCGATCAGGCCGTCGGCCGGGGTCTTGGCGATCAGGTCTTCCGCCGACCGCCTGCCGCGCTGGGCCGCCACGGCCAGGCCGCCGTATTCAATGAAACTGTCGGTATCGCAAAGCGCGGTGACATTGGCCCGGGCGGTCTGCTGGTTCTTCTGTTGACGACGGGCCACCGCATCCGGCCGGTTTTCGTCCAGCAGGAAACCATGGCGCTCTCTCATCTCGGCCAGTTCAGGACGCACGGAAGCGGTCTTCTCCGAACCTGTCCCGTTTTTTTCTTCTTCGCTGTTCATTTGGCGATAGTCTCTGTAGGGAGGTTATTCGAAAATATCCAGCGGTCCCAGACCTCTTCTAATGATTTCAGGCTCTTCATCAACAAAGGAGAGAATGCTGGAAGGCTGGCACGGCACCGGTCCGCCGTCGACCACGATATCGAGCAGCTTGCCGAAGTGGTCGTGAATCAGCTCCGGGTCGGTAAACACCCCCTTGTCCGGCAGCTTGGCCGTAGTGGAGATGACCGGGTTGCCCAGGGCACGGACAATGGCCATGCAGATGGCGTTGTCCGGCACGCGGATACCGGCGGTTTTGCGCTTGGACACCATGGTCTTGGGCAGGGGACGGGACCCCTCCAGAATAAAGGTATACGGCCCGGGCAAAAGCCGCTTCATGGTGCGGTAGGCATAATCCGTGACCTTGGCGTATTCACTGATGTCCTTGAGATCGCAGCAGATAAAGCTGAAAGGCTTGCTTTTGTGGCGCTGCTTGATCTGGTAAATCTTTTCCACGCTTTTTTTCTGCATGATGTCGCAGCCGATGGCGTAAAAAGTGTCGGTGGGAAAAGCGACAATACCTCCCTGGCGAAGGCTGTCCACCACCTTGGCAATCAGCCGCTCCTGTGGGTTCTGGGGATTGATTTTCAACAGCATGGCACACCTCAGGATTTTGAGTTTAAAAAAACATTTACCCTTATTGGTGCGTATTGTCAAATCAAGAGTTTACCGGAAAAACAGTAAAACCGTCCTCGGCCGTTGCAGTCCTAAAAAAATCGTCCAGAAAGCGGTTTACGGAGGAGAAAAACGCAGATACACGTTTTTTACCGTACTGTCATCAAAAATAAAAGATTGTACGGCACCCTGCTTTTGTGCTATTGGAACTCTTATTTTCAAAAGAATGGCGCAGTCTTTTTCTGCTGTTCGTTTATCCTTCAATAACAGATATTTGTAATTTCTAAAGGCATGGTTGGGAGGCCTGTAGCGTATGAAGATCACCCCGGAGGAAACCTATTCGTTTGACGATGTATTATTGATTCCAAACTATTCCGATGTGTTGCCCGATGACGTGAACACCACCACGCGTCTGACCGTTGAACTGTCGGTGAATATTCCCATTGTCAGCGCCGCCATGGACACGGTCACCGAATCGGCCACCGCCATCAGCATGGCCAGAGCAGGGGGCCTTGGCTTTATTCACCGCAACATGAGCATAGAGGCCCAGGCCATCGAAGTGGGCAAGGTCAAAAAATCAGAAAGCGGCATGATCGTGGACCCGGTGACCACCGGTCCCAACGAGCCCATCAGCGCGGTGCTCAGCCTGATGAAGGAGTACAACATCTCCGGCGTGCCCGTGGTCCAGGGTGACAAGCTGGTGGGTATTGTCACCAACCGGGACCTGCGGTTTGAAGGCGACCTGGACAGAAAGGTCTCGGAAGTGATGACCAGCAAGCTGATCACGGTTCCCGAGGGCATCACCCTGGAGGAATCCAAGGAGTTGCTGCACCGCCATAAGATCGAAAAACTGCTGGTGGTGGATAAAAAGGGCCGCCTGGCCGGTATGATCACCATGAAGGACATTGAAAAGCTCAAGAAATATCCCAATTCCTGCAAGGACGAGCTGGGCCGGCTTCGGGTGGGGGCCGCCATCGGCGTGGGCAAGGAGGCCATGGAGCGGGCCGAGGCCCTGCTCAAGGCCGGGGCTGATGTGATTGTTATCGATACGTCCCACGGCCATTCTCAGAACGTGATCGACACGGTCAAGACCCTCAAGCAGACCTTTAAGCCGATTCAGGTGATCGCCGGCAACGTGTGCACGGCCAAGGGGGCTGAAGCCCTGATCGAGGCCGGTGTGGACGGGGTCAAGATCGGTGTGGGCCCGGGCTCCATCTGCACCACCCGAATCGTTGCCGGTGTGGGCATGCCCCAGCTCACCGCCATTCTCAACTGCCGGTCGGTGTCCAACAAAACCGGTGTTCCCCTGATCGCCGACGGCGGCATCAAGTACTCCGGCGATATCACCAAGGCCCTGGCCGCCGGTGCTCACACCGTGATGTTGGGCGGGCTTCTGGCCGGCACCGAAGAGAGTCCCGGCGAAACCATCCTCTTCCAGGGCAGAAGCTACAAGGTCTATCGCGGCATGGGATCGGTGGAGGCCATGAAACAGGGCAGCAAGGACCGTTACTACCAGACCAACGAGGTGGAGGACAGCCAGCTGGTGCCCGAAGGCATTGTGGGCCGGATTCCCTACCGCGGTACCGTGTCCGGCAACATCACCCAGCTGGTGGGCGGGCTCAAGGCCGGCATGGGCTACCTGGGGTGCCGGAACGTGGACGAATTGCGCGAGCGGGGGCGGTTTGTGAAGATCAGTGCCGCCGGCCTTCGGGAGAGCCATGTGCATGACGTGATCATCACCAAGGAAGCCCCCAACTACCGCGTGGATTGATTCGTACTTGGGAGCAAAGCGATTTCCGTCATTGCGAGGAGCGTCGCGACGAAGCAATCCCCGCCGCCAGAGGCGTCCAAAGGCGTTTAAGATTGCTTCGCTTCGCTCGCAATGACGTTTTATCGTCTCGAAGCAACGGTTTAAATATAAATGGTCAGGCCCGGTCCGGTTTCACTGGCCCGGCCCCTGCAGCCTGAAAAAGGTAGAATATGATCGCCCCGGTGACCGGTCCTGATTTTGTCCATCTGCACGTTCATACCGCCTACAGCCTTTTGGACGGCATCATTCGCATCGAGGCCTTGATGAAGCGGGCCGTTGAATACGGCATGGGCGCCGTTGCCATCACTGATCACGGCACCATGTTCGGTGTGGTCTCCTTTTACAAGGAGGCGGTCAAAGCCGGTATCAAGCCGGTCATCGGGTGCGAGTGTTACGTGGCGCCCCGCTCCATCACCGACAGAACCCCAATGGATCACGACGGCCTGTCCCACCTGGTGCTGCTGGCCGAAACCATGGAGGGATACCGCAACCTGTGCCACCTGGCCAGCATCGCCTCTCTTAAGGGGTTTTATCATAAGCCCCGCATCGACAAAGAGTTGCTGAAACAGTACGGTAACGGCCTGATCGGGCTGTCCGCCTGCCTCAAGGGGGAGGTGGCCCAGCGCCTTCTGGAGGGCAACACCGAGGCCGCTGACCGGGCGGCCCGTTTTTATCAGGAGGCGCTGGGTGAAAACAGCTTTTTCCTGGAGGTCCAGAACAACGGTATCCCCGAGCAGACAAGGCTCAACGCGGCCCTGCGGGAGATGAGCGACCGGCTCTCCATTCCCCTGGTGGGCACCAATGACTGCCACTACCTGGACCGGGAAGACCACAACATTCATGACCTCTCCCTCTGCCTTCAGACCGGCAAGACCATCCACGACGCCGACCGGTTCCGGTTCGAAACCGATCAGTTGAATTTCAAGCCCAAACACGAGATGTGTACCTTTCTGGAACCGTTTCCGAATGCGGCCACCAACACCGTGGCCATTGCCGACCGGTGTAACGTGGAGCTTGATTTCAAGACCCTGCATTTCCCCGTGTTTGCAACCCCCCCGGGCAAGACCGTGGACCAGCTGTTTGAGGAAACGGTGCGGGAAGGTTTTGCCCGGCGCCTGAAGGCCGTGGCCCGGAAAAACCCGGACTTTGACCGGGAGGCCTACGACCGGCGACTGGAGTTTGAACTTTCGGTGATTACGGACATGGGCTTTCCCAGCTATTTTCTCATCGTGGCCGATTTTATCGCCCATGCCAAGGAAAACGGTATTCCCATCGGCCCGGGGCGCGGGTCGGCGGCCGGCAGCATCGTCTCTTACGCCATGGGGATCACCGACCTGGACCCCATTGAGCACGGCCTGCTGTTTGAGCGGTTTTTAAATCCCGAACGCAAGAGCATGCCGGATATTGACGTGGATATCTGCATCATCGGCCGGGAGCGGGTTTATCATTACCTGGTGGAAAAATACGGCGGCAGCGACTACGTGGCCCAGATCATCACCTTTGGCTCCATGAAAAGCCGGGCCGTGATCCGGGACGTGGGCCGGGTGATGGGCATTCCCCTGTCCGACGTGGACCGGATCGCCAAGCTGATTCCCATGAACAAAAGCCTTGACGAGGCCCTGGCCGAAGAGCCGGACCTGAAAAAACTGGTGGACTCCCGGCCCGACTTTGCCGAACTCGTAGCCGCGGGCCGGGCGCTGGAAGGGATGCCCCGCCACGCCTCCACCCACGCCGCCGGCGTGGTGATCGGCGACAAGCCCCTTACCGAATACCTTCCTCTTTACGCGGTCAAGGAAAACGAGGCCCTCACCCAGTACGACATGAAGTGCGTGGAGGCCATCGGCCTGGTCAAGCTGGACCTGCTGGGCCTGCGCAACCTCACGGTGATCGCGGACACCTTGAAAATTCTTCAGCAGCAGGGCCGGCAGGTTCCGGACATGTCTCACCTGGACCTGGCCGATGAAAAGACCTACCAGCTGCTCTGCGCGGGTAAAACCACCGGCGTGTTCCAGCTGGAAAGTACGGGAATGAAGGAGCTGCTCCTGAAACTGAAGCCCACCACCTTTGCCGATATCACGGCCCTGGTGGCCCTTTACCGGCCCGGCCCCATGGGCAGCGGCATGCTGGTCGATTTCGTGGAGTGCCGCCACGGCCGCAAGCGGGTGGAATACCTGATTCCCGAACTGGAGCCGATTCTAAAAGAGACCTACGGCGTTATCGTTTACCAGGAACAGGTCATGCAGATCGCCCAGGCCGTGGCCGGGTACACCATGGGCACCGCCGATGACCTGCGCAAGGCCATGGGCAAGAAGATCGCCGCCAAAATGGCCGAGCATCAGGCCACTTTTATCGAAGGGGCCCTGGCCCGGGGCATCGACAAGGCCAAGGCTGAAACCCTTTACGAACAGATCAAGTTTTTCGGCGAGTACGGGTTTAACAAGTCCCACAGCGCCGCCTACGCCCTGGTGGCCTTTCAGACCGCCTATCTCAAGGCCCATTTTCCCGTCGAACTGATGGCGGCCCTTCTTACCAGTTCCACGAACAAGACCATTGATGTGGTCAAGTTTATCGCCGAGTGCCGGGCTCTGGACATCGAGGTGCTGCCGCCGGACATCAATGAAAGCGAAGTGGCTTTTTCCGTGGTGGGCGACAGGCTTCGTTTTGGCCTGCTGGCGGTCAAGAACGTGGGCGAGGGGGCCATCGAAGCCATTGTGGAGGAGCGGCGGGCCAACGGCCGGTTTGTCTCGATTTTTGATCTGTGCGAACGGGTCCCCCTGACCAAGGTCAACAAGAAGGTGCTGGAGAGCCTGGTCAAGTGCGGGGCACTGGACTCCACCGGCGCGGGCCGTGCCCAGATGACGGCGGTTCTGGAAGACGCCCTGGCCCACGGCCAGACGGTTCAGCGGGAAAAAAACGACAGCCAGATGAGCCTGTTCGACATGCCGGGCGCCGACGCGGCCCTCAACGCGCCAACCCTGCCGGACATGCCGGAGTGGTCTGACCGCCAGCGGCTGGCTTTTGAAAAAGAGGTCCTGGGGTTTTACGTCAGCGGTCATCCCCTGGCCGCCTACCGGGATGTGCTGCGCAAATACGCCAATACCGACGCCCTGACCTTAAAGGAAATAGCGGACCAGAGCAACGTGATCATCGGCGGCGGCATTACCGTGGTGAACCGAAAGACCACGAAAAGGGGCGACCAGATGGCGATCGTGACCATCGAAGACATGTACGGCACCGTTGAGGTGGTGGTGTTTCCCGACCTGTTCGAGGTGGTGCGGGGGTTTTTGGCCGAAGACGCCCTGGTGTTTGTTCAGGGAAAGCTTGAATCCAGTGAAGTGTCCACCGCTATTCAGGCCGAGCGGGTGGTGCCCCTGGACCGGGCCGAAGATGTCTGGCTCCCCAGCGTACACTGCACCATCGATCCCGTGAAAACCGACAAACAGACCCTGCGAAAGCTGCACGAGGTGTTCAAACAGCATGCCGGCGCCTACAGTGCCTTTCTTCACATTACGGCGCCGCCCGGAAAGGCGGGCACCCTGATTGCGCTGCCCGACACCATGAAGCTGGACTCAGATGCCGCGCTCTTCGACAAGGTCAACGACCTTTTGGGTTACAGCGCGGTCCAGGTCTCCTGTAAGCTGATGCCCGGCGCGGAAAAGTGGAGTGCCCCGAAAAGAAAGAATTTTAATGGAACATACTATAGAAAAAGGACCCCATGATGAAGGTGCCGCTGCTTGATTTGAAAGGCCAGTACGCGACCATCCGCGACGAGGCCCTGAGGGTGACGTCCGAAATTTACGACAGCCAGATGTTTATTCTGGGGCCCCACGTGGAAACCCTGGAACAGGAGATTGCCCGGTACACGCAGAGCCGTTATGCCGTGGGGGTCTCTTCCGGCACCGACGCCCTGCTCGTCTCGCTGATGGCCGCCGGTATCGAACCCGGCCACCGGGTCCTGACCACGCCCTACACTTTTTTTGCCACTGCCGGCGTCATTGCCCGCGTGGGTGCCATTCCCGTGTTTGTGGACATTGAACCGGACACCTTCAACATGGACATGGCGGCCCTTGCCAAAACCATTGATGAACTGCCGAAGGCGGCCCGCGCCCAGTGCAAGGCGGTTATTCCCGTGCACCTTTACGGCCAGTGCGCCGACATGGACCCTTTGCTTGAACTGGCCGGACAGCACAACCTGGTGGTGATCGAAGACGCGGCCCAGGCCATCGGTTCTGAATATAAAGACCGCCGGGCCGGCGCCATGGGTGACTTCGGATGTTTCTCCTTTTTCCCGTCCAAGAACCTGGGGGCCTTTGGCGACGGCGGAATGGTCACGGTCCAGTCCAAAGAGCGGTACGAAAGGGTCCAGATCCTTCGGGTCCACGGCTCCCATCCCAAGTATTACCACTCTTTTATCGGCGGCAATTTTCGGCTGGACGCCCTTCAGGCGGCCATTGTTTCCATTAAATTGAAACACCTGGATGCATGGACCGAAAAGCGGCGGCAAAACGCGGGTACCTACCGCAAACTGTTTGAGGCCGCCGGCCTCACCGAACAGGTCCGGCTGCCGGCGGATGTCATGTCCCGCCACATCTATAACCAGTTTGTGATATCCGTGCCCGAACGGCGGGACGACCTGGTGGCCTTTTTAAGGGAGCAAGAGGTCGGCGTTGAAATCTACTACCCGGTGCCCCTTCATTTGCAGAAATGTTTTGCCTATCTGGGTTACCAGGAAGGTGACTTCCCGGTGTCCGAGCATGCCGCGGCCCACACCCTGGCCCTGCCCATCTATCCCGAGCTTTCCCAGGATCAACTGGCCTATGTGGTGGAGTCCATCGCGGCGTTTTATAAGCAGGAGTAAGTGGAGCGATGCTCTCTTCGTGATCTTTGTGCGCTTCCTGTTCTTCGTGTTAATAAGTGTCCATCCATCTTTTGTGAGGACACGAAAAAGGTTTCCAATTCAGTCCCGCCATGGCGGGATTTCGCAAGATCAAGGAAAACAAGGGCTGACGAGGAGGCGTACTTATTGTACGCCGCACAAGGAAGCCCGCAGTTTGACGCAGAGATTGCGGAAAAAGGCCATTTATGGATGGAAACTAATAAACGCCCGGTCTTCCCGGTGAGATAGCCGAACCCAACACAAAGGACGCGAAGATCACGAACATGATGTAATGTTGTTTGAGCAGGACCACGGAAATCCCCTCCCGGCCGCTGCCGCGGCCGGCCTATTCCCCGGACCCGCCGTTTGCGTCAAATACTTTACGCAGGGTTTTTGCCTGGGCCTCGGTGATGGTGCCTTTGGCCATTGCCACGTTGATGGTATGAAGCCCCATTACCCGGTAAACCGGCAGCAGATCAGGTTTCCGGGTTTTTATCTCCTGAAGGTGGGCCTTGATAATCGGGGCGTCTCCCCGGGCCACAGGCCCGGTCAGAGCCTGGGGAATGCCAACGGTTTTAATGTTTTCAAGCGTGCCGGAAAGCAGGGGGCCCAGGATATCAAAGGCCTGGTCCCGGTTGATGCCGGCGGCCTCAAGCAAGGAAAAAACCGCGTCGCACAGGGTAACCAGGTAGTTGGAGGCCACCACGGCACCGGCGTGGTAAAGCATCTTGGCTTCGGTGTGAATGGTAAAGCAGGTGGCGCCCAGGTCGGCGCCGATGGTGGTGGCCGTGTCAACGGCCCTGGGCGCACCCTCCACGGCCATCACGATGCCCGCAAACGGATTGCGGTCCGGATCGTTTTCGGCAATACTCTGCAGTGGGTGAAGAGAACCGGTTACAGCCTTTTCGCCGGAAGTGATTCTTAAAATGGTGGAGGGCAGGGCGCCGCTGCAATGAAGCACCACAGCCTCCGGTGCGAACCCCTTGTGCGCGTCGATCTGTTCGCATACATGGGCAATGGCACTGTCCGGCGTGGTGATAAACACAATATCCGCGGTGGGCGTGATTTCCCATGGCGTGACCGAAGCGACGCCTTCTCCGATAAGGGCTGCCGCCTTTTGCGCCGATGCCCGAGTGGTGCAGGCCACACCGACACATGGGTAACCGGCACGCACCAGGTTGGCGCCAAGGGCCGTGCCCACCCGGCCGCCGCCCACAACTGCAAAAGATGGTTTCATAAGGCGGTTTTCCTTGAATAAAGCAAATTTAACCATCCCAAAAGTGGAACGGAATGTATTATTTATAACACGGCCGGTAAATGTTCAAAAACGATTTTAAACAAACGGTTCATGCCGGCCCTGTCTGTCAGCCCGGCAAATAAAGGATGATTGACACGGGTGTTTGCCCGTGCTATTTTGTCTCTCATCTTTGTGAAACACAATCAGGGGGTTGGAGGACCCGGCCGAAACCGAAACGTTTTTGTGTGAAGGATGCGGTACCATGGCAAAAAAATCTGAACGCACGGAAAACAAGCGCCGGTGGAAACGGTTTGCCTTGAAAGACGGGGCCCTGGCCCTGGCGGTGAAGCCATCTTTCTGGCGACTGGGCAGGCCGGTCCACGTCAAGCTGGGGCCCATCAAGGATATCGGCATGAAGGGTCTGGCGGTTCAGTATGTTGAAAAAAAGAACCTGTTAAGCAATGTCAAGGAGATATCCATCATGGTGCCCGGTCATGGCATCAAGGTGGAGCGCATTCCTTTTCAAACCGTGATGGATTTTGAGGTGGGGCATCTCTCCGGCGCCAAGCGGATTCGTACCCTGTGCGTGAGCTTCAACCAGCTCAACCCCATTCAGAAGCTTGCGCTCGAGCGGTTTATCGACGAGTATGCCGTGGACCTGGCGCCCTGATCTCACCTTTGCGCCCTTCTTATCCGCTTTTTCGCGGATAGCCCGGGTCAAAATTGGAGATAATCGTATCCCGGGTTTTTTTGATCAGCGCGTCGATGGTTTCCGGTGTGTAGTCCGTGGTTTCAATAGGCTTTGCCACAACCACCTCGATTTTGCCGGACCGGTAGACCAGCCGGTGCTTGGGCAGCACCTTTCGGCTGCCGTTGACCGTCACCGGCAGAATGGGCAGCCCCTTTTCCACCGCCGTGACAAACCCCCCTTTTTTAAATTCCTGAATGGCGCCGTCCGGAGACCGGGTGCCTTCGGCAAAAAAGAGCACGCCCACTCCCGGCGGCAGGCGGTCCACCCCGTCATTGATGGAGGAAATGGCGCTTTGCCTGTTGGACCGGTCGATAAAAATATTCCGGGAGGCATGAAGGGCGTAGCCGAACAGCGGGACTTTGCGAATCTCCTTTTTGATGATCCACCGGTACTGAAGGCCCAGCCGTACCACAATGGCCAGAATATCGAAATGGGACTGATGGTTTGAGATGATAATATAAGAACGACTTTTGTCGATGTTTTCCTTTCCCCGCGCGGTGGTGCGCGTGCCGGTCACCGCCAGAATGCCCATGGCCCACAGCCGGGTGATGGAAAAGGCTGTGTTGCCGGTTTTCCCCAGCATGGCGGCCGTAATTATCGGAATGAAGAGCAGCAGCGTGAAGAAGATAAGCCAGAAGAACAGCCATACGATTTTAAAGGCGTTGAGCACAGGCGTCATGGTGGTTTTCCCCCGGTAAAGGTTTGAAAAATCGGTTCCTGCCGTATCTGCCAGAGGAGTCTATACGGCTGTACAATCTATTGTCAACATTCATTCCGCGCCGGTGTTTCCCGGTTGAAAGTCGATGCCCACATAAATTAAGATGTGCGGGCAGCATTTTTTTGAAAAGGAGACCATGCCGTGAAATATGTGGGCGCCCACGTCAGTGCCGCGGGCGGAGTTGAAAACGCCCCCCTTGCCGCGGCCCGGATCAGGGCCAGGGCCTTTGCC
Organism: Desulfosudis oleivorans Hxd3; assembly: GCF_000018405.1. Taxonomy (NCBI): domain Bacteria; kingdom Pseudomonadati; phylum Thermodesulfobacteriota; class Desulfobacteria; order Desulfobacterales; family Desulfosudaceae; genus Desulfosudis; species Desulfosudis oleivorans. Next base: position 2,279,619 of record NC_009943.1, on the reverse strand, counting down.
CTGTTTACCAAAAACCAGCGCCAGTGGCGGGCCGCCCCTCTTAAAGAAGAGAGTATTACCGCGTTCAAACGCAACTGCGCCGACCACGGCTACCGTCCGGATCACATCCTGCCCCACGACAGCTACCTTATAAACCTGGGCCACCCCGAGGCCGATAACCTTAAAAAATCGCGAACCGCCTTTTTTGATGAAATGAAGCGGTGCGAGCAACTGGGCCTGAAGTTTTTAAATTTTCATCCCGGCAGCCACCTGGGAAAAATTTCCGAAGACGCCTGTCTTTCCCGTATCGCCGAATCCGTCAACATGGCCCTGGACCGGACAGCCAGCGTGTGCGCGGTCATTGAAAACACCGCCGGCCAGGGCACCAACCTGGGCCACCGGTTCGAGCACCTGGCCCGCGTCATCGATCAGGTAGAAGACAAGACCCGGGTTGGCGTGTGCCTGGACACCTGCCACACCTTTGCCGCCGGCTACGACCTGCGCACGGCGTCCACCTATGAGGCCACACTGAAGGCCTTTGACCGGGTGGTGGGGCTTAAATACCTGCGGGCCGTTCACCTGAACGACTCCATAAAAGGTTTGGCCTCCCGGGTGGACCGACACCAGAGCCTGGGGCAGGGCGCCTTAGGGCTTGACGTGTTTCGCCGGATCATGAACGACAGACGGTTTGAGAACATGCCCCTGATCCTGGAGACAAAAGACGCCACCATCTGGGAACAGGAGATCAAGTTGCTTTACGGTATGATAAAAGGGGCGAAATAGGGCAAACCGGTTTTTGCTCTTTCTTGCATTTCAGCGGGATAGACTGTACCCTCTGGAACTGGAATTCAAGGAACCTTCAAAAAAATAAACCTTTTCGGGGACAACCATGGAGAACCTGACCAAGTCACAAAAAGCCCGCAACGCGGTCCGGGCCATAAAAACCATCATTGATGCCCTGGCCCTTCGGGGCTATTACAAGCCCCTGGGCGATTCGGGCCGGACCCTGACCGAAGCGCTGCGTATACTGAGCCCGGAAATTTACGGCTCCATGACCGATCCCCGGATCATCGAACTAAAAGGCCTGGAATATGTGCTCGACCGACTGCCCATGGGCGTGGAGGTGTGCAACCGCATTATTCTCACGGCCCAGGAGGAGTTCGTTGACACCTCCTTTGAGTTGATTGTGCCGCCCAAGCGACGGCGGGCCTGCTACCGCATCGGTGACAAGGAGATGTGTTTTGTCATCACCCGTGGCTACAGCGAAATCTACGATCTTCTAACCCACATCACTTTTTTAAACAACGAGGCGGAAAAACTTTTCCGGCAAATGCACGACCGCAATGGGGAGATCACTCTGGAGTGGAAGCGGCTGGAAGCAACGGTTGCCGAAAATCGCGATCTTTCCCCGGCGGATCTGGACAAGGCCCTGTGGAACCTCAGCATTATTCTGGGCCGAACCATGCATGAAACCAAGGAGACACATGAATACCTGGAACGCTATGCCACGGCAGACAGGAAGCTGGTCTTTTTCAACATCGTGCTGAGCCTGGGCAGAAGGGTGGCCGAGGAGCAGTCATCCCAGGAAGACGAACTGCTGGTCACCTTTACTCCGTCGCTTCAGGAGATTCTGGGCAACCAGATTTACAGCCGCAAATGGGCCGGCGACATCAAGCGCCGGTTGATCGAACTGGGTTTTGAAACACGGCCCCTTCACATTATCAGCGCCAACCTGCACAGCATTCGCAACCTGATTTACGGGTACGCGGCCCTGTGCGGCACATCTTCGGATCGCCAGTGCATGAACGTGTTCGAACACATTGCAGCATCAAGGGACGACAACCCCAGGATCAGGGAGTTTGCCCTGTCCCGCGGGTTTTACGAGCTGCCCGACCAGTCCGGCACCCATATCGACTGCCAGATCATCGACACCGCCAAAATCGGCGACCTGACCTTTCACCCGGATCTGCACTTTAATACCCAATGGCCGGACGGCCGGGCCCCGGTGATCTTTGTAATGGATTACGCCTTCGGCATTCAGGCCTTTGAAACCATGGACGAACTGCTGGAACCTTATGAGGAGAGGGGCCGCGAGGTCCGGTTCGACATCCGGTCCATCTCGGTCATGGGCAAGGCCGGTACCCTCAACGGCAAAAAAGGCGACATCATGCTGGCCACGGCCCATGTCATGGAGGGCACCTCCGGCAACTATATTTTTGAAAACGATTTGACCCGGGAAGACTTTAAATCCGATATTCCCGTTGACGTGGGCCCCATGGTCACGGTGGTGGGCACCAGCCTTCAGAACAGGGACCTGCTGCAGCGGTTCCAGTCTTCCTCATGGAAAGCCGTGGGCCTTGAGATGGAGGGCAGCCACTACCAGAAGGCCATCGGCTCGGCCATGATTCGCGAGCACATTCCGCGCACCGTCAAGGTGCGGTACGCCTATTACGCGTCGGACAATCCATTGGAAAGCGGCCAGACCCTGGCCTCGGGAAGCATGGGGAAAGAGGGCATCAAGCCCACCTACCTGATCACCCAGATTATCCTGGAAAAGATCCTCAATCCGGATATGTCATGAAATGTCCGCTTCAGATCTCCTGAACCATTTTCAGCAGAGCCTTTAGCCCCTTGTCCAGCTTTTCCGGCGGCACCGTCTTTTCATACTGTGCGGCCAGGGCCTTGAGCTTTTCCATCCGTTTTGCCCCGGCAGCGGACCGGGCCATTTTTTCCATCATGGCTGACTGGTGCTGGAGCAACTGTTTCATCCGCTCAATCAACTGGTCAATCAGGTTTTTTACAATGGCCAGATGTTGACTTAAGTTTTCGTTCAACCGCTCTTCTGTAATCACGAAGACTTCGGTAGGCTCCAGGGCGGTTGCCGTGGCTGTCCTGGGCTCGCCGGTAATCATTGCCATCTCTCCGAAAATCTGGTCCGCGCCCAACTGGTTGAGCACCAGTCGCGTTTTTTTTTGCTGCCGGGTGATTTTTACCAGTCCGCTTAGAATAAGGTAGGCCGCGTCGCCGGGGTCGCCTTCCCTGAAAATCACATCACCCGGCTCAAATGATCGGGTGGCAAACCCGCCGGGCAGGGAGGAATGGTCCTCTTTTTCCTCCATAGTGATCAGGTCGGACTGGTCAATGATATGCGCGGGCCCATCATTTTCGGTTTTGCTGCCGCCAGACGCCGGTACGGGACCGTCAAACAGGGATGGCGGGTCCGGGGTGCCGTCCATACCGATAAAATCGGACTGGTCCAACAGAAAACCATCCGTCGTTTCGGACGGCCCCGCGCTTTCATTCGCAACAGGCACAATGTCCTCCGGAGCAAGCTCCAGCTCAGGATCAGGCCGGCCCAGGTCCTCGTTTTCCATTTTCAAGCGTTCTTCTGAATTTTTTTCGTTGCGACCATCGTCCATAGTGCCCCCTTTGTTCCCGATAGAGTGTCAAAAACATTACCATAAAATAAAAAAAACGGTCTCAAAAAGCAACGTGTGATTTGCTTTTTCGTCATTTATTCCGTACCCGTCATTCTCCGGCAAGCCGGGCGATGACGAGGAGGCTGGCGAAGACGAGGGGTGGATTGAACCATGGCGGCAGGGACGGTTCGGAGAGGGTAAAAAAAAGAGGGCCGGCTTCCCCTGTTTTTGTAAACAGTTGCTTTATGTTAAACTGATCTTATCTTTTTATAACCGACAACCGGATGAACACACATAAAAAAGGAGCAGAGATGAAAGAGATATTGATTTTTGGAGGCATTATCGCTGTTTATTTTCTCATGCAGCTGGTGATTTTGCCCAAAATGGGCATTTCCACCTGAATGCGAAATGCCTGTCAGGTGACAGACAAAAAAGTGGAAGCCGGCCAGATCGAGAAGACCGAACAGGCCGTTGAAAAATAACGGAGGTGCTGTTATGGAAACAACAACATTAAACATTCCCAATATTACCTGCGGCCACTGCGTGATGACCATCAGCCGTGAGCTGGGTGAGATCGAAGGCGTTGCCCGGGTTCAGGGCGACCCGGAGGCAAAGACCATTACCGTTGACTGGGCCCCGCCCGCCACCCTGGATGGAATAAGGGCCGTGCTGAAAGAGATCAACTACCCGGCCGCGTGAGCCGGATTCCGGGAACCGGAAAAGACCCATGACCGAAAAAACCACCACCCTTGCCGTCACCGGCATGACCTGCGCCAACTGCGCGGCCAACATTGAACGGGCCTTGAACAAAAAGACCGCCGGCGTGGCCAGCGCGTCGGTGAATTTTGCCACCGAGCGGGTTGCGGTGACCTACGATCCGGACGTCCTTTCTCTGGAGGGAATTGTGGCCGCCATCGAAAAGGCCGGCTACGGGGCCCTGCCGGTCACCGAAGGCGAGGAGGGAGACGACCGGGAACAGGCGGCACGGGAGGCGGCCATCGCACTTCAGACCCGGCACCTGGTGGTGGGCGCGATTTTCACCATCCCTCTGTTTGTGCTTTCCATGGGCCGGGATTTCGGCCTGCTGGGCGCCTGGAGCCACCATCCCCTGATGAACTGGCTCTTTCTGGCCCTGGCCACGCCGGTCCAGTTTTACACCGGGTGGGATTATTACACCGGCGGGCTGAAAAGCCTGAAGAACAGAAGCGCCAACATGGATGTGCTGGTGGCCATGGGATCGTCGGTGGCCTATTTTTATTCCACAGCACTGCTTATTTTTCCGGTACTGGGGGACCATGTCTATTTTGAAACCGCGGCCGTGATTATCACCCTGATCAAACTGGGAAAACTGCTGGAGGTCCGGACCAAGGGCCGCACCAGCGGCGCCATTAAAAAACTGATCGGCCTGCGGCCCAGAACCGCCATTGTGCTCAAAAACGGGGTCGAAACCCCTGTTGATATCGGGGACGTGGTCGTCGGAGACCTGGTGGTGGTGCGGCCGGGCGAACGCATTCCGGCCGACGGCGTGGTCAGGGATGGACGATCTTCGGTGGACGAGTCCATGCTCACCGGCGAACCCATTCCCGTGGAAAAAGCGCCGGGCAACAAGGTGGTGGGCGGCACCATCAACAACGACGGTGTGCTTCACTTTGAGGCAACAGCCGTGGGAAGCCGGACCGTGCTGGCCCAGATCATTCGCGTGGTCCAGGAGGCCCAGGCCGGACGGGCCCCCATTCAGGCCATGGCCGACCGGGTGGCGGCGGTGTTTGTGCCGGCGGTAATAGGGATCGCGTTTGTGACCTTTGGCGTCTGGTGGGCCACGACAGGCGAGTTCGTGCCTGCCATGATCCGGCTGGTGGCGGTGCTGGTGATTGCCTGCCCCTGCGCCCTGGGTCTTGCCACGCCCACGGCCATCATGGCCGGCACCGGCCGGGCCGCGGAAACCGGCATTCTCTTTCGCCGGGGCGAGGCCATTGAAACATCGGCACGCCTCGACACCGTGGTGCTGGACAAGACCGGCACCCTGACCGAAGGCCGGCCCGTGGTGGTGGACGTCCTTTTCAACAAGACCTGTTGCGATACCGAAAACCGGTTTCTTGCCTTGGCCGCGGCCGTGGAGACCGGGTCAGAACATCCGGTGGGAAAGGCCGTGGTCTCCGCGGCCCGGGACCGGTTTCTGGAGTTGCCGGAAATGAAGGACTTTCAGTCGGTCAGCGGCATGGGGGTGTCTGCCCGGGTGGAGGGCCGGAACGTGAAGGTGGGCAAGCCCGGGTGGTTTGAAGGCCTGGGTATGGACCTGGGTGGCCTTAAATCCGACATGGAAAAATTAAGGTCACAGGGCAAGACCGTGATGGCGGTGTTTATTGATGACCGTCCCATGGGGCTGATCGGCGTGGCCGACAGACTCAAAACTGAATCGGCCGGCGCGGTGCAGCAGCTTAAGGAGATGGGCATGCACGTGGTGATGCTCACCGGCGACAACCGGGAAACCGCTGAAAAAATCGCGGCTCAGGCCGGCATTGATCAGGTGATGGCCGACGTAAAACCTGAAGAAAAAGCAACGGCCATTGCAGACCTTCAGAAGAAAGGAAGCCGCGTGGCCATGGTGGGGGACGGCATCAATGACGCGCCGGCACTGGCAAAAGCGGATGTGGGCATTGCCATCGGCACCGGCACGGACGTGGCCATTGAAACCGCCGATATTGTTCTTTCCTCCGGCAACCTGGAGGGGGTGGGCCGGGCCCTGTCCATTGGCCGGCAGACCCTGCGCACCATCCGGCAGAACCTGTTCTGGGCCTTTGGCTACAACGTGATCCTGATTCCCGTGGCTGCCGGCGTGCTGTATCCCTTTGAATCCCTTCCCGGTCTGCTGCGGCAGCTGCATCCCATGCTGGCGGCCCTGGCCATGGCGGCCAGCAGTATCTCCGTGGTCTCCAACAGCCTGCGGCTTTATAAACAGCGGATGCGGATGTAGACAAAACTCGCCGCGCAACCTGCAAATGAAGCCTTTGTCCGGCTTCAATTCCATTTCACCAGAACGCCCGTTTAAAAACGTCATGTATCATCTTTTTTACTTTTCCTCGTACTCGGTATCGATAAAGTGCGGCATTAACCTTCTTTGATCTTCGCGCGCTTCGTTTCCTTCGTGGTCTTTGTGTTAAAAACCGGCCGGCCGATTGGGTCGACAGGGTGCTTCAACACAAAGGTCGCGAAGATTTGGAAGAACACGAAGGAGCATTAAAACATTCCCGGCCGCTGATACTTTTCCCAGACAGTGTACAGAAAAACAGATGCTTATTTCGGCTTTTTCTTTTTTGTGCTATCTTCGATAAAAATTTCCAGACCCATTTACATTCAGAACGAGGGACTGCGCGATGAAAACGCTCCGCACGCTGCTTGCTGTTGTCTGGTTGTCTGTTGTAATGGCTGTGCTGTTTACAGGAAGTGCTTTTGCTGATGTTCTTTACGTGGATGCCGATGCCACAGGAAAAAATAACGGCGCCTCGTGGGAGAATGCATACACCTTCCTGGACCCGGCCCTGGAAGCCGCCGTCGCCGGTGATGAAATCTGGGTGGCGGCCGGCACCTATAAACCCTCGGCCCATCCCAATATCGCCGATGACGAAATGGACCCGGAGGAAGATGCGCGCCGTTACAACCATTTTTCTTTGAAAAACAACGTGGCCCTTTACGGCGGGTTTGCCGGGGGTGAGAAGACTTTGGATGAGCGGGACTGGGAGAAGAATGAGACCATATTGAGTGGTGAAACCGATGGGCAGAACTCATTACATAACTGTTTCCATGTGTTTTACCATCCTGAAAGACTTCACTTGAATAAAACAGCCGTCCTGGATGGTTTTCGGGTTACCGGAGGATTTGCATACACATCATATACATCAGATCCTAAGAATCACAACTCTGGCGGCGGTATGTACAATCATGCATCATCACCAAAAATAACAAACTGCGTATTTACAATGAATCATGCATACTATGGTGGTGCTGTATGCAACCAGTCGTCTTCTCCCATTTTTTTAAAATGCACATTTTATGAGAATATTGCTATTTTCTGGGGTGGCGCGATGGATAATGAGGAAGCCTCTCCGATTTTGGATGCTTGTATTTTTGAACGTAATGTTGCCGGAGAAATGATTAGCGATATCCCTTATATACCCATGGGTTCCGGTGGCGGTCTGTGTAATAACGAAAATTCTTCTCCGCGAATTATCAATTGCATTTTTACAGGTAATTGGGCGGCTTATTCTGGTGGAGGGATTGCAAACAATAAAAGTTCGCCGCAACTGGTGAACTGTATTTTTAACCACGACAGAACAAGACCTTTTTTTATTATACTTCCTTCATATGGCCCTGGCGGGGGAGCAATAGCTAATTGGATGGGTTCCAATCCTGTTTTTACGAACTGTACAGTGGGTTGTTCTAGTGAAATGTTTAACTTTATTGGATCATCGCCGACACTGGTGAATTGTATATTCTGGTCAGGGATAACTAATGACGATGACTCCACTGCCCTGATAAGTTACTCCAATATCCAGGGCGCGTTTGACGACAATGGCGTCTGGGACGATTCCTTTGGCGTTGATAAGGGTGGTAATATCGCTGAAGCCCCTCTGTTTGTCCAGCCCCCTGATCCAGGACCGGACGAAGCGTGGCACACAGAGGATGATGATCTGGGTGATCTTCACCTTCAGGCCGATTCTCCCTGCGTGGACGCGGGGGATAACGAGGCACCGGGGCTTGTATCGACTGATCTGGACGGCAATCCCCGCATCGTCAACAGGACCGTTGACATGGGCGCCTATGAGTCTGGTGCCGCCGCCGTTGCCGCAGGTGGTGGTGGCGGGGGAGGGTGTTTTCTCTCCGCGTTGCAGGACGGATAAAATGCTGCCGAACGCTCTTCTTCGGGCCCGTGTAGCGGAAGCCTGAACAGGTACGTCCCGCTGGAAGATTAATGGCCGACCCTCTTGCCCGTTGCGGCGCAGCCGAGCGAGGGCGGTTTTTTCAGATGAAGCGGGCAGGCTGTTTGAGTTCGCCGTAGGCGAACGAGTTCCTGCCCGCGCTGAAAAAACCGTTTGCGCGAGGGGAGCCAAAGGCCAAGCCGCAGGGCCGGTTCTTTTGGTACTTTTCTTGCCGTCAAGAAAAGTACAGATCCTGTCGCTACAGCCCCAGGCCGGGGAAGGGGAAGTTAAACTCGATGGGTTTCGTGGTCGAGTGGCGGACCATGACCAGGGCTTCCGAAGGGCAGGCCCCCGCGCAGTTGCCGCATCCAATGCACCAGCTTTCCTGAAGCACAACCATGTCGTTATCCAGGGTCAGGGCCTCCATCTGGCAATGCTCCACGCAGGTGCCGCACCCGGTGCAGTTGTCCGGGTTTACGCGCGCCACAAAGTTGGACCGGGCCACGCTTTGCAGGCCCCGGTATTTTTTCATTCGTGCCAGAAAATCACAGCAGCAGGAACAGCAGTTGCACAGCACCAGGGACCGGCCCAGGTAGTTGTTGATGTTGTGCACCAGGCCGGCGGCCTCGCATTGTTTTAGAATCTCGAGGCACTCCTCTTTTGACACGCGCCGGGCAAAGCGCCGCTCCACCATGAAGTCGGCCACGGCTCCGAAATAAAAGCAGGTGCGCTCCGGCACGTTTTCTATTTTACAGGGATTGCCTGTGAGCTTGGCCTGCTGCCGGCAGTGGCAGAAGACCGCGGCAAAGGAGGTCTCACCGTCGATCATGGCGCTGACCTGCTCAAAGGGCATCACCGTGGGATCGGTAGATATCTGTGTTTCCACGGGCAAAGTGCGCAGGGCCGCGGGCAGCACCTTGTTGGCCACCTCCGGTTTTTCAAACAGCTCTTTTCCCACCTCGTCCAGGTAGTCCATCATGTTTTTGACGGCATGCGCCATCTCTTTTTCCCGCTGGTTTTCAGCCCCGCGCATGGTCTGAAATTCTACAATGCCGGGGAAAAAGGGAGGCAGGGAGTAGTGGTTCTGGCCGGCCTCGTCTCTGTGAATAAAGATCAGTCCTTCGTCTGCCATGGCATCCAGGGCGGCAAACAGTTCGTCAGGATCCCGGTTTAAGGCCTTCGCCAGATCCTCCAGAGGGTGAGCGCCCATGGGAAAGGCGGCCCCGATTTCGGCCTGGGCCGGGGTAAAGGCCTTTTTAAGAAACGCCAGCACCGGTTCGCCCAGGGGCAGGCGCATGAAGTTTTTGTTGAGCCGCTCGCCGAGTTGTTGGTAAATGTCGTCTGCCATATGGATTCCTTTCACTGTTCCGTGTCATCGAAATCGGGATCGCTATCGGGATCGGGATCGAAAATGTACCCCCGACGTTGTTTCCGTGCCCTCCCTTCGTGTTGAAGCACCCTGCCGATCCAATCGGCCGGTCGGTTTTTAACACGAAGACCACGAAGGTAACGAAGCGCACGAAGATCAAGGAAAAGTTAATGCCGCACTTTGTCGATTCCGATTCCGATCCCGATCCCGATAGCGATCCCGATTTTGATTGAGGCGGCGGCTGTTTGTAAAATATTTGTAACCCCCGGCATTACCGTTGACACAACCCGCCGATTTTCATAGGTTCAGGCACTTGTCACGGCAGGCGGAGCACACGTTTGACGCCTGATAATGGCCCGTACCCTTCGGGCACTCTTCTGGACCGGGAAAAGGATATCACAATGAAAGATTCAGCAACAGCCGCAACCCCGACCCTTTCAAAAAAACCCCGCATGCTGCTGGTGGGCATGCCCGGAGCCGACTCCAGCTTTTACGAAATGAACATCGCCCAGCTGCCCCAGGGCCCACGCCTCCATTTTCTGGAGTGGCTGTTCGACGCCCTGGATATGTCTTCCACCAACCGGCGCCGCATTCGCCTGGCCCTGAAGCTGGAAAATCTTTTCAATCCCTCACGCAAGACCCCGTACATGGGGATGCGCCTGATCGAGTACAACCTGCGCGACACGCTTGATATCTCTCTGATGGAGTATCCGAAAAGCAACCGGTGGATCGTAAAACATCTGAAAAAGAATTCAGATATTGCCATTGTGGGCATGGGCATCGGCTGCGAAAACCGGGTCTACCAGGCCAAGAAGCTTTGCGCGGAAATACGGAAGGCCCGGCCGGACATCAAAATCATCCTGGGCAGCTACGGGGCCTCGTCCGGCAAAAAGCTGGGCGTGCTGACACCGGCAGACGGCACCGTGCTGTGGGATTCGGAGGAAGAGCGGGAGGAAAAAAAGAAAAAGGGCCTTGATTTTTACAAAGGAGAGGGGGTTCATGACATTCGCCTCTGGCTGCGTGACGTGGCCGGTATTGATGCCGGTGACCCCAACACCCCCCTGGTTTCCGAGGCCATTGCCGATTCGGGCAGCACGTCGTCGACCGGATGGAAACAGTGGGTCAAGGGCCGGCTGGGATTTGTGACCATGCCCAAGGACTCCCACAAGCTGGTCAGCGCCATCGGATGCTCCAACAAGTGCGGGTTCTGCAACACCAGCAAGATGTTCAACCGGGAAAAGACCTACCTGTACAAGGACGCTGCAAAGATATTCGTGCCCATGGAGACCGTGTACGACAGAAACGCGGCCCGGCCCGACTATCCGCCGGAGGCCACCTTTTTTCTGATGGACGAAAACTTCATGAAAGATGAAAAGGTCATGTCCGCCTGCGGCATGATCAATTTTCTGGATACGGCCAAAGAGCTTTGCGGCTATATCGAGCAGTCGGGCAAGAACATTCACTTCGGCACCTTTTCCGATACCCGAAGCCTGGTCAATGTGCGGGAAAAGGACGGTGACTTCAAGTCCCTGGTGCGCGGCGGCCTCACCTCGATCTGGATCGGCATTGAATCCCACGGCGACGTGTTTGACAAGCGGGGCGGCGCCACCCCGGAAATGGTCAAAAGCATTGTGGACGAGTTGCAGAGCCTGGGTGTCGTGGTGATCGGTTCTTTTATTCCGGGCCTGCCCTACCACACGGAAGGCCCCACTCAGATGTTTGCCGACGAAGGGCTCGTAAAAGAGGAGATTCGACAATCGGCGGACCTGACGCCCGAAGAGGTTGAGTCGGTTTTTAGCGAACTGAAAAAAGAGCGCGAAAAAAGCGGCCGGTACGACCGGCTCAATATCTGGGAGGATTTTGAGTGGTGGAAAAGCCTGCGCACCGGGGCCCGGCAGGTGATGTCCCACAGCATCACCGGCATCGTGGGCCTGCACAAACACATGTTCCGGTTCTCGGATTATCAGTTCGGCCACAAGTTTATTCCCGGGTACAACGAGTCCCATATTGACGGCCGGCGGCTGGAAGAGATTGACGAGATGATGCGGGAAGGGTTTTACCGGGAGAACGGCCCGGTGGCCCTGTCGTCGCTGCTGGTGATGTGGCAGGGGTTTATGAACCTGAAAGACTCGGAGAACGACGCCGAGGTCCGGGCCGCCACCTTCAATTACTGGATGGTCAGGCGCAACATTCAGCGGGTGATGCTGGCCTCCTTTGCTTTCAATGACCGGGTTTTTACAAAATGTTCGGACACGTTTTTAAACCGCCTGGCAACCCTGTTTGACCAGGTGGGCCGGTACACGCCGCCGGACACGGCCATTCACCGTAAGTACCAGGCGGTTTTCAACATGTACGATCAAATGAACAGCTCCCGGTCAAAAGCGGTGGCGCAAAAGATGGCCGACGCGTTTATCCGGCGCCATGGCAAGGGTATTCACGAGACACCGGTGACGGGCGGTGTGAAAGAGCCTGCGGCAGCCGGAATTGTCGTCTGAGATTCCAAAAAGATTTAACGCGTAAAACAAAAAGCACACGAAGGGGACCCGGTCTGGGCCCATAGTTTGGGAAGTCGGAAGTCGGGGAAGGGAAGGGGTCAAGCTCGGAAGGGGTCAAGTCCGCTCTTGACCTGCGGAAGGGGTCAAGTCCGCTCTTGACCTGATTTTAATGTTTTGATATGAGAGCAACATTATGGCACGTCCCCTTCGCATAGAATATCCGTATGCATGGTACCATGTGATGAATCGCGGCAGGCGTGGAGAGGCAATCTTTGCGGATGATAAGGATTATCTCGCCTTTACGGAGTTGTTGAAGGAGACTTCGGAGATGTGGGACATCCGGGTAGCTGCTTACTGCCTTATGCCGAACCATTACCACATGCTTGTCCAGACCCCTGAGGCAAACATTTCAAGGAGCATGCGGCATATAAACGGCGTCTATACTCAGAGATACAACAGTCGTCACCATTGCGACGGCCAGCTTTTTCGGGGGCGTTATAAATCCATCCTTATCGATACGGACAGTTACCTGTTGCAGGCCGTTCGATATATTCATAGAAACCCTATACGCGCCGGATTGACGGACACGCTTGATACTTACAAATGGAGCAGCCACAAGGGGTATCTTTCCATCGCCCCAAAATGGGACTGGCTGTACAAGACGCCTGTTCTGGCCATGCTTTCGCAAAATAGAAAAAACTGGCTGAGGTACTATAAAAACTGGGTGTCGGTTGAGGAGACAGACGAGGTCAGCGAAGCAATAAATGGGAAAAAATGGCCGGTTTGCTTAGGCCCGCAAGCGTTTATCGATACGATCAAGGAGAGGTATGGAAAAGAAAAAATAAACAGGGAGGTGCCTTCCAGCCGCGAATTATTGCCGGATAGGGATCGTATTTTGGAAGAAGTTTGCAAGGCATACGATACGACGGCGTCGGAGATACTGCGGATGCGGCGGGGAAAAAGAAATAATGCCCGCAATGTGGCCATATATCTTACCAGAAAGTTGAGGCGTGACACATTGAAAGATATCGGAAAACAATTTCATATCGACAATGACAGTACGGTAAGCAGCATCATGGAGCGGATGAAAAAAAAGAGGGCAGAGGATCGTAATTTTTCCAGCCGGGTAGATAGAATAGCGGAATTGATCAAAAAGAGCTAAGAGCGGACTTGACCCCATTGTTGACATTGTTGACCCCATTGCCACTGCCTCGACAAGGCATCGTTACTTTGGCCGACGCGCATTATTTTCCCGGGCTGTTACTGTTATATCATTCTATACAGGAAGTTTATCCACTTCCCATGGTTTGCTTTAATTTAGGTATAAGTGCGGAACAATGCCAGTGGGCTGAAAAGCATTTGCCTCATTTAATCATTCGTCCCATACCGGATATACCGATTATTCGCACCATTCGGGCAAAAGCGGACAACGGTCCTTTACGAAAAGTAGGTAAGCGGCAATGGCCCCTATGGATTTGTCCACATTTGATTGCTGAGTCGCCTTTTCAGAAAGTATTTTGGCTAGACTGTGACATTGTGGTTTTGCGTCGTTTGAATGAGTTATTTTCTATGCTGGAAGATGGCCCGGTTTTTACTCCGGAAAATAATGCCCCGCACAAAACCCCCAACTCTTCCGAACTCTATCAACTCCTACCCATTGAACGTGACTTTGATCCTTTGCTGCCGACATTAAATGGCGGTGTTTCCGGTTGGGATTTAAAGCGTGATCGTAATCTTTTGGAATTCTATCAATACCCGATTAACCAGGGCTTTCTCGTTAACGAACGTATTCGAGAAGCGATTTCCTGGCATGATCAAGGTGCTTTGATCTGGGCGGTGCAGAATGCGGGCATGGAAGACAGGGTAATGTCATCAACAGAATGGAATCTATGCGTCAAACATACCGCAGCGTTTAAAAAGCCTTATCTCTTTACACCACCGTACCACTGGGATCCTGACATATTGGAACAATTACGTCAGGATGCGCCTGAGGCGAATCTGCTTCATTGGAACGGTACCCAAGTGCCCTGGTTGATTGGGAAATAAAATGCGTTCATCTTAAATTACCTTGTGATCCATCCGGGTTGGTATCTCAAAAAACAAAAGGACACGAAGCGGCTCCGGTCTGGGCCCAGACTTCCTGTCCTTTGATTTTTTTCCGGCCGGGAAACCGTCTATCGAACGGGTTCGTAGGGCAACTTGGCCGGTTGCGGCTCGAACAGCTTCATGAATTTCGCAAAAGCGACCAACCCGCCTTTTTCATAGTCAAACGTGGGCAGGGTCAACAGCGGGCTGCGGACCTGGGCCAGCATCTCCTTCCACTTCTGTGCGTCCGCCGACACGATGATGTCGGCATCGTCGTTGTTTATCGTCTCAATGGGCCGCTGGTTAATTTCTGCCACGCCAAGGCGAACATGGATTTCAAACGCCTGGCCGGCGTCGGCAAACTTTATAACCGCACGGACATTTTTATCGCCGCTTGCCTTTGCGTCCAGTGAAACGCCCAAAGCCTCAAAAAAGTTGGCCAACGGCAGGCGGGCGATCATTTCCGGGTCGGCCTTGACCGGGGAGAAGGCCACGAATCCGTCCCGGATTTCCAGGGCCTCGGTCAGGTAATAGTGACGGGCATTGGGATTCTGGGCCTTTTCTCCCAGGGCCGTGAGGGCAGAGACGCGCAGCCCTTTGTAATCCGTGTTGTCCGGTGACAGTTGCAGGAGGTGGCCGGACAGTTGAAGGGCCGCCTGGTATTCATGGTTTTTGAGCAGTGTCCGGGCATGCTGCCACAGGTTTGCTTCACCACCGGCCAGGTCGGCCATGAGCCGGGCCTGGGCTTTCGGAGGAAGCGGTTCCAGATTGGCCGAGTCTCCGTCAAACCATCCCATGTTACCGGCGAAAACCGCCCGCACAGACCATGCCACAGTGCCGTAAAAGGGTTGCAGATAGGGCTTATCCGCCAGGTGGGGCGGCAGGGTCACGACCTCCACCATCTGGTCCGGGGTCAGTCCCATGTTGATGCCCCGTATAGACTGGTCGTGAATAAACTGGATGGCGTCACGGTAGTCGGTGAGAATTTCGTAAATGCGGTCCGCGCCGTGAAGGGGCCGGGTGTGGCACGGCACCAGGTGATCGGGCCGCAGGTTCCGGATGATGTCGACGCTGCGGTACCACTGTTTCAGGCTGCGGAACAGGGTGCCCCGAATGGTGTAGAGGTTGGGGAAGGTCCAGTAGAAGTTGTCCCCGCAGATCAGCAGCCGCTGGTCCGGCAGCCACACATAGATCTGGTCGTCGGTTTCGCCCGGCGCGTGGATCAGCTCAAAGCGGACCCCGGCCACGGTGGCCTCCAGCCGGTCGGAGAATGTGACGGTGGGCGGCATGTATCCAAGAGTGACCGCCTCCCGGCCCACCCCCAGAAAAGCCCCGATGCCGGCGTTGACCAGGCCGTCGGCATCCAGGAAGGTGCCGAACATGCGCATGCCCCGGGTGTTGGTGGCGGGCCGCAGTTCGCCTACCACCCGGTTGACAAGATCGTGGGTGGTCTGATGGGCGTATACAGCCGGACTCCCCCCCCCGGCAAACACGTCGGCCCCGAAAATATGGTCCGTGTGATTATGTGTGTAGATGATGGCCTTGACCGGTTTGGCCGATATTTTTCGAAACTCGGCCAGCACCAGCCGGGCCTGTTCCCGGGTCTCCATGGTGTCCACGATGATCAGGCCGTCGTCGCCCTCGATCATGATGGAGTTGGCCAGGCCGTAGCCGATGGCGGAAAAAACGTTTTCCGTGACCTGCTCCACGCCTTTTTTAAAGATGCCGGAATGCGCTTCAAGTGACGCGTCAGCTTGAATATCGGCTTTCAGCGACTGCCCGGTTTGAGGGTCGGGCGAAGACGGGCATCCTGTCAGCAGGAACAGGAAAACAAGAAGCGCAAAAACGAAAGTTGTTGTTCGCATGGGAGCTCCTTTTGTATGGGCGTTCTGGTGATTTGATTTTTCAGATTCAGGTTCACTCTCGTGGCACATATATGGAGAGATTGCCGATTGCTTCCTGAATGCCGTTTACGCCATCGGAATTTGCTGGCCGATAGTTTTTCAGCAGGTAAGGAAAGTCTTTTTTTCTCGGGATGTTGTTTGGTAAAACAACGAAACGAAACCGTTTTTCTTTAAATGCCCTGCGAAGTTTTTCTTCCAGAAGATTCCCAAGTTCGTCTTTTGCGCGTAAGATGTCAGTTGTCGGCATCCAGAAGGCAGACCCGTTTTTTCCAGCCAGCAAGGGAAGATATGCCTGAAAAGGCGCAAAGATGGGGGCTTCCAGTCGACGAAACACCTTAATGGCTGTTTTTGTTTGTGCTAATGCCCCTGGAGCGGGGAGAGCCTTGCATGGCAAGTAAAAAATCTGAATATTAAAACAAAGTAGCGCGAAAACGACAAAAAGTGAATACCGACTTTTGGATTTTCGGGTCATCCCCACCGTCAGCCCACAGCAGAGGGCAATGACAACCGCCAGGGGCATCAGGTTATTGATTTCGCCGCCGACTTTCAGGTAGGGCACAAGCCCCGCAACCAGCATAGCGAGAGTAAGAAGCAGAAAGAAGAATGCATTTTTCTTTCCATCTGTTTTTTTTAACAGCAGAAACAGCACAACACCGGTCAGAATCAGGCCGATACTCAGATATCGTGTAGACTCATCAATAAAAGAAAAAAAATTGCTCATGAAAAGCGGGTGGGTGGATGGCACCTTGTAAAGATAATAGTAGAACCACGAGTTTCCCATAAAGGCTGGAATTGTCTGGCTTGCCAGGACACTTCCTAGGCACAGAAGGGCTGTTGCCCTTGTCTTTTTTGTGTTGAGGATAAGGCTCCACAGGCAGAGGACGACAACGGGAAGCAGGGCCGTCTGTTTTGTAAGCACGGCGCCGGTGGCCGCCACTGCCGCGATAAATGTCGCCGTCCCGCCTTTTTCAGAGGCAACCCAGATGGCGCAGGCAGCCGCGGTTGTCAAAAAAACATACAGGGCGTCGACCCGGGCCATGTCATAATAAAAGCCGGTGGCCCCATACATGCCAGCGTATAGTCCTGCCGCAACAAACGCCCCTAGCAGGGAACGGGTTTTTCGCCAGACCATCCACCCAAGAATGATCTGTGTGCCCAGGGTCGCCAGCAGGGAAACCAGCCGAAGCGTCCCGTAATGCTCGCCCAGGATGAAAACAAAGGCGGAAGACACATAGGCGTAGAGCGGGCCATAAAGAATAGGGACATACTCAAGTGAGGGCTCTGTATAAAGAGGGTTCCCCGCAAGCAGCCAATGCACCTGCGCCAAGTGAAACCCTTCTATCCCATTGTACTCAAACAGAGTAAACGCTCGTATTGATGCAAGAACAACAAATGCGACAATATAATAGGCGGCACAAAGTGCCATCAGCACGTTAGCCAAGCGTTGCCATTTGGTGTAATCTTTTCTAATCAAATCCAAACTTGACACGAGAGACCTTTACTCCGGATGTTTCACGAGTCGCATCGAAGGAAAAATGCAAGGTGCCAGACAGGGTGCCGAAATTGTTGTTCGCATGGGAACTCCTTTTGTATGGGCGTTTTGGTGATTTGATTTTTCAGATTCAGGTTCACTCTCGTGGCATGTATATGGAAAGATTGCCGATTGCTTCCTGGATGCCGTTTACGCCATCGGAATTTGCCGGCCGATAGTTTTCCAGCAGGTAAGGAAAAGAACTTTGCCCGGAAAAAGTTTTTGGAAAGACAATGGCGCGAAATCGTTTCTCGCTTAGCGCGTTGAAAAGTTTTGCCTGCAGAATCTCCCAGGCTGCGTCTTGTGTCTGAGAGAGGTCATAGATCGGCATCCAGAAGGCGGACCCGGTTTTTCCTGCCAACAGGGGTAAGTAGGGGTGACAGGGTGCAAAGACGGGACCTTCCAGGCGGCGAAACGCATTAATGGCTGCCTGTGTTCCCAACTCGATTTCCGAAGAAAAAAGAGCTTTTTGGGGGTGGTAAAACAGTTGGGCACTGAAGCAGAGCAACAAAGAAAAAATAACAAGCGTGGCCTTGTTCCTGTAATACCGGACCATACCCGCTGTCAAACCGCAGCACAAAGCGATGGCTGCTGCGACAGGCATAAGGTTGTTGACAGCGCCGCCGGTTTTCAACCGCGGCAAAAGACCCGCAAAAAACATGGCGGACGTAAAAATAAGTAAAAACCACGCGTCCTGCTTCTTGCCGGGTTTTTGAAAGAGCAGATAGAGTCCAACACCGGTCAGGACAAGGCCGATACTCAAATATCTTCCGGTTTCAAACAGAAAATCATAAAAATTTTCCAGTGACAGTGGATGTGATGAGGGTACCTTGTAAAGATAATAGAAAAACCATGAGTTTCCTGTCAGTGCGGGCACCAGCTGGCTTACACCTATGGCTCCCAGGCAGAGCAGGGCGGTTAAACGTCCTTGCCGAGTGTGGCGGGCAAGGCTCCACAGGCAAAGGGCGATAACGGGAAGCAGGGCGGTCTGTTTTGTAAGCACGGCACCGGTGGCCGCCACTGCCGCGGCAAATGTCGCCGTCCCGCCTTTTTCAGCGGCAATCCAGATGGCGCAGGCCGCCGCGGTTGTCAAAAAAACATACAGGGCGTCGATCCGGGCCATGTCATAATAAAAGCCGGTGGCCCCATACATGCCCGCGTATAGTCCCGCGGCCACAAACGCCCCCAGAAGGGAACGGGTTTTTCGCCAGACCATCCACCCAAGAATGATCTGTGTGCCCAGGGTCGCCAGCAGGGAAACCAGCCGAAGCGTTCCGTAATGCTCACCGAAGATGAAAACAAAGGCGGAAGACACATAGGCGTAGAGCGGGCCATAAAGAATAGGGACATACTCAAGTGAGGGCTCTGTATAAAGAGGGTTCCCCGCAAGCAGCCAATGCACCTGCGCCATGTGAAACCCTTCCAGCCAGTTGTATTCTACCAGTACGAAATCCCTGATCAGGGCAATGGCAACAAAGGCAATAATATAATAAGCGACCCAGAGGGTCAGTAACACCCGGCCGGCGGTGAGCACTTTTCTTTTCAGGGATTTTTTTTCTCTGTGACGGCGCCAAAAGAGATAGTCGATGATGAAAGCGCCGGCCTGGCCCAGGAAAAATGGAAGGTCGACCGGAAGCTGGCGGCCCGTCCTCCGGTGGAAGGGGATAACATGCCATTGTATTCCCGGGTGCCTCTGCTGGATCAATGCCAACAGTGCGTTGACCATTCTGAAATTTTTCGGCATCTGCCGCAGGGCTGCCTCCAGGGCATCGCGACGCATCAGCCGGTACGGCACATTGGCGTCCCTGACCCACCGGAAACTTAATAGAAAGATGAGTACCGTCAGTGCCCGTGAGATAAAACGGCGGATCCAGCCGTCTTCCCTTGCGCGGCGAACACCGTAATGGACCGGCCCGTGCGATCTCGAACCCCAGAAGGTCTCAAAAAACGCCGGGTCGCACTGACCGTCAGAGTCAATTTGAAAAATCCATTGGGCTTCCGCCTGCAGTGCCAGTTCATATCCCATTCGGCAGGTCGGACCATGGCCAGAGTGCGGTTTGTCAATAATTTTAAGTTCAGGGTGGGTTGCGGCAAGCCGGTTTAATATGTCCGGTGACCCGTCGGTGGAACCATCGTTGATCAGGCAGAAGGTAAAGTCCGCTCCCATGGTCTTGCGCAGAACCGCGAGCCACTCTTCAACAAAGTCGCTAAGGTTTTTTTCTTCGTTATAAACCGGTGCAAGAACCCACAGGTCAGACATGAAGAGCCTCTTTACTGGTTGCCGAACCCGTTCTGTTGGCCGCACTCCGGGCAGTGCCAGGTGATCCCGTTGCAGGAAAGGCCCCAGACGTTTTCATTCATGCACTCCTGGCAGATGGCAAACCCGCACCGGCAGGTCCAGGAAAAAGGTGTGGTTCTGCCGCAGCAGTGGCACTCCCGGTCCCGGGTCCGGCGGCGGCGTTGGCGCCGTTCAATGCGTTCTTTTTCTGCCACACCTTCAGTTTTTATCTCTGTTGAAATCATTGCTGGCGCCATTTGGTCAATAAGGTCCCATCTGTCGGTTTCCCCGGTTTCGCCGGGTCAAATAGATTTATACTATGGCAGGTCTTGAGTGCAAAGGCAAAAAAAGCAGACGGTCCGTGCCGTTCGCCATGAATTACCGGGTTTGACAGGCCATAGGCGACTTGTTATAAAAAGCTGTAACTTTCGGAGGTATTTCATGCGTAAGAAAATCCTGGTGGCGGTGGACCCGTCGGTCTGTTCCCGGTATGCCATGCAGTATGCGGCCCGGCTGGCGGAAGAGATTCGCGAGGTCGATTTCGTGCTGTTTCATGTGCAGCCCACGGTTTCGTCCTACCTGGTGGATGAGGCCATGAAACGGCCCCAGGCAAGGGCCGAACTGGACAAGCTGGTCCGGAAGAACCGTGAAGCGGCCCTGGCCCTGCTGGAAGCGTGCAGACAATACATAATCGATGCCGGTGTGCCTGTGGGGGCGGTTGAGGTGAAAACCATGCCCCGGATTTCCGGTATTGCGGAAGACATTGTCAATACGGCCCAGGAAGGGTCTTATGACGCCGTTCTGGTGGGCCGCCGGGGCATCGGCGGCCTTCAGGAGATGTTTCTGGGCAGCGTCACCGCCGGCCTGCTGGCCGGCTCCCGGGTGATTCCCGTGTGGATAGTGGACGGACCGGTTGAATCGCAAAACATGGCCGTTGCCATTGACGGCTCCACCCAGTCCCTGCGGGTGGTGGACCACGTGGCCCATATTTTTTCCGATGCGCCGGACGCGCGACTGACCTTTTTAAACGTGGAGCCCCGGCTGGGCGATTTTACCGAAATCGATCCCTCTCTGCTGGAGGCCGCTGAACTGGAAGCGGCGGTGCTTACGGCAAACCAGCAGTATGTGGCCGGGTTCATGGAAAAGGCCGCCGCCATGCTGGCAAAGGCCGGTATTGAAAAAGACCGGGTGACGTTCAAAACCGTCCAGTCCCGGTTTTTCGCCGGCCGGGCCATTCTGGATGAGTTGAAGAAAGACGGTTTCGGTACCGTGGCGGTGGGCAAGACCGGCACGGGAAACAGCCGCACCCTGGGCAAGGTGGCCGGCCATATCACGCAGAAACTTTCCAATGCCGCGGTTTGGGTTGTTCCTTAATACAGAAAGAATGCCGCCATGGCCTATTCTTCCCATGTAAGCACCGGCTGGGAAAGCCTGGACGCCATCATCGACCACCTGCGCACCGGTGATAACGTGGTGTGGCAGGTGGACAGCATCGACGACTACCAGCGGGTGGTCACTCCCTTTGTCAACGCGGCTCTGGCCCGCAACGACCGGGTGGTCTACATGCGGTTCGGCCGCCACACGGCCCTTGTGGAAGAGCGCCCTGACCTGGCGGTTTACCACCTGCAGACGGAAAACAGCTTTGAGTCCTTTTCCGTCCAGGTGCACAACATCATCACCCGTGAAGGCCGGGATGTGTGCTATGTGTTTGACTCCCTTTCCGACCTGCTCCACCTCTGGGCCACGGACCGGATGATCGGCGATTTTTTCTTTGTCACCTGTCCCTACCTGTTTCAGCTTAATACCATCGCCTATTTCGCCCTGCTGCGAAATCATCACTCCTACAAGTCCATTGCCCGTATTCGGGAAACCACCCAGGTGCTGATCGATGTCCATAATTACAAGGGCCAGATCTGCGTTCATCCCATCAAGGTGGAACACCGTTATTCGCCCACCATGTTTTTCCCTCATATAAAGGAAAAGGATGCCCTGGCACCGGTGATCAACAGCGTGGAGGCCACCCGGCTGTTTTCCCATCTTTCCCGCAGCAGTACGGCCGGTGCCCAGCGCCATCTGGACTACTGGGACCGACTGTTCATGGAGGCCCGTACCCTGCTGGAGTCCGATGCCGGTCCAGCGGAGCGGCAGGACATGGTGCAGCAACTGAGCCGGCTGATGCTCACTCGCAACAAGCGGATGCTGGCCCTGATCCGGGAGTATTTTTCGCTGGAGGACCTGTTGCAGATCAAGGAGCGTATGATCGGCACGGGCTTTATCGGCGGCAAGTCGGTGGGCATGCTGCTGGCCCGCAATATTCTGGCACGGGAAGAGGGGTTTGACTGGCAAGGTGTTCTGGAGCACCACGACTCTTTTTATATCGGGTCGGACGTGTTCTACTCGTTTATTGTTCAGAACGGCTGGTGGCAGACCTTTATGGCCCACAAGACCGGGGAAGGATATTTTGACAGGGCAAAAGAACTCAAAGAAAAAATTCCCCACGGCAGTTTTCCGGACGAGATCGTGGAACGGCTCACCCTGATGCTGGAGTATTTTGGCCAGTCCCCCATTATCGTTCGTTCCAGCAGCCTGCTGGAGGACGCCTTCGGTAGCGCCTTTGCCGGCAAGTATGACAGTTTTTTCTGCGTCAACCAGGGCTCCCCGGAAAAGCGGTACAGGGAGTTTGAAGGCGCGATGCTGCGCGTTTTTGAAAGCACCATGGGCGAAGACGCCCTGGCCTACCGGCGGCAGAGGGGCCTGGACCGGTCCGACGAGCAGATGGCCCTTCTGGTGCAGCGGGTATCAGGCGCTTATCACAAGTCCTATTTTTTCCCGGAATTGGCAGGGGTCGGGCTTTCCCGGAACCCCTTTGTCTGGAAGAAGGGGATGGACCCCGGGGCCGGTATGGCCCGCCTGGTGTTCGGCCTGGGTACAAGGGCCGTAAACCGGGTGGAAAACGATTATCCCCGAATCGTGGCCATGGACGATCCCCTGGTCAAACCCCTGGCCGGCACCGAAGACATTCGCCGGTTTTCCCAGCGGTTTGTGGACCTGCTGAACCTGGAGGAAAACCGGCTTGAAACCGTTTCACTGGAAGGCCTGCTGGAAAAGGAGGTGCCCGGACGCATCGACCTGGTCGGCGTTCGGGACACCGAGGCGGCCCAGCGGCTTCGGGAGATGGGCCGGCCGGAAAAGGCGCACTGGATACTGACCTTTGACCCCTTTCTTTCCCAGACCCCGTTTGTCACAACCATGCGGCGGCTGCTCTCCCGGCTGGAAACGGTTTACGAAAGCCCGGTGGACGTGGAGTTTACCGTCAACTTTGCCGAAAACCAGGCCATGCAGGTCAACCTGGTCCAGTGCCGTCCATTCCAGGGCTTGGACGATTCAGTCGGCAGGCGTATTCCCGAAACCATTGACCGGCGCGACACAGTGCTTCGCGTGGCCGGCAATTTTATGGGCGGAGCCGTGTGGCGGCCCATTTCCCGGATCATTCTGGTGGACCCGGAGCCCTATGTCGCGCTTTCCATGTCGGAGAAATACAGCGTGGCCCGGCTGGTGGGCAAACTCAACCGGCTGATCAAGGACCGGGAGGCCCAGGCCACCCTGTTGATGGGACCGGGCCGGTGGGGCACCCATTCACCGGCCATGGGCGTGCCGGTGAGCTTTGCCGAGATCAACCAGGTGTCCGCCATTGCCGAGATCAGCTACCAGAGCGGCAGCCTGATTCCCGACCTCTCCTTTGGCACTCACTTTTTTCACGACCTGATTGAAACCGGCATTTTTTACCTGGCCGTCTATCCGGAAGACCCGGAGGTGGTGTTCAACCCGGAGTGGATATACGCCCTGCCCAATCAGCTGCCTGCCCTGGTGCCGGAGGCGGCCCGCTTTTCCCATGTGGTCAACGTGGTTGACACCGTTGGCACCGGCCTTGTGCTTCAGTCCGACATGGTCACTCAGGTGGCTGCCTGCTACCTGGCACCAAAGGCCGGGTAAGAATTTTTTCCAGACGCAAAAAGGGTGCAAATGCAGATTATTATCGGATTTCTGGTTTTACTGTTGCTGGTGACGGTGATTTTACTGGTGTGGTCTTTTGTCGAGACTGCCGGGGGCAGACGGTATGACTTTTTGTTTTACGAAAAGGACCGGTGCGGAAAGCCGGGTGTTGCCGTTCAACGGCGGTACCGGGGTCTGGGTCATGTGATCTACCGGCTGTGGGACACCCTGCGCTACAGTTACCCGCTGGTGCGGGTGTATGTTTTCCGGTCCCTTGCGCCGGGCTTTCGAGAAAAGATCATGCTGGTCACGGCCCGGACCAACAACTGCCGGCACTGAGTGGGTGCCCATCAGCGGTTCGGTCGAATCGCGGGATTGTCTGACAAAGAGATGAAAGACCTGGTGGCTTTGTCGCCGGACCGGTTTGCCCGCCGGGAGCAGGTGGCCCTGCAATGGGTGAAGACCTACCTGCTGTATGAAGGCACCATGCCGGACCCGGTCCTGAATACTGATTTTGAGGGTCTGTACGCATCCACCGAGCGGGTGGACATTTTTGCGGTTTTCAAACTGATGCTTTTTTTCAACATGCTGGCAAGCACCATCAACAAATAGGGCAGGGCGGGTCAGCCGGCAGGGGCTTTTGCAAAAATGTCGGCCATCCGAAGGGCCAGGCGCCGGGTGTGGGCGAGGATTTCGTCGTCGTTGCGGCCGGGATACCGGGCATAGCTGATCATGATGCCGTTTAACGCGGCAAACAGGGCGTGGGCCGTGATTCTTGAATCCTCGCACGGCCCGGTTTTTTTCAGGGTGTCTTCCAGGTGGTCCATCAGTTGCCGCATGATGTGGTTGAGCTTTTCAGTGGCGGCAGGCATCAGGTCACCGCCCAGCATGAAGTGGCTCATGATCTGGTAAAAAGGGATGTGGGTGCAAAGATATTCGACATAAAGAGCACACAGGTCGTGCAGGGTAGCGTTTTTTTGCTGTGCTTGTGAATACAGGCGCTGCTGAATATCACTGGCGTGCTTTAGAAAAATATCAAAAAAAAGTTCGTCCAGGCTGGCGTAGTAGTTATAGATGGTGCCCACCCCGACCCCGGCCTGTTTGGCGATCTCCCGCACCGTGACCTGCTTGAAGTCTTTTTTCGCAAAAAGGCTGCACGCGGCATCCATGATCAGTGTACGCCGGGCATCCCGTTCGTTTTCCCGCAGGGCCGCCAGGCCCCGCAACGTCGATGTGGTCATGTTTTCATCTCCATTCCGGTCCGCTCTCTCTCCCTCGGCATGGCCCGTTCTTGCCCCGCGTTATCGCCAAATCTCATCTCTCCGTCATCGCCCAACCGTCCCCGTCATCGCCCAACTTGATTGGGCGATCCAGACCAGGATTGGCCCCATACCGAATTAATAAGGAATCAAATCAATTTCACACTGGATTACCCGGTCAAGCCGCCTATGAGAAAGTGAGTCAACAAAAAACACTTCTCCCTTAACAAAAATCGTTTTTTGCTCACGGTCTCCGCCTTGCCTTTAAACCATCGTCTTTTCGCCGAGGTAACGTAACGCGGTTTTTCCGGTCTTGCTTTATCCAGTATTCCTTATCCGCCTATCTGAACTCTCTATCTCTGCTTGCAGAGAATGGGTTACGATAAATTCCAGGAATAGAGGGGAGGCTAATCGGGTAAACAAAGCATCATCCGCTTAAGCAGATGTCTTACGGCTTGACTTGAGCTCTTTCCCCTCACCTGCACAGACCATCATCCAGTATGATGAAACCATCGGCTCAAGAGAGGTCTACAGGCCTGGTTATTTCACGGTCACGTTATCTGTTTGGCGACTCCTTTTATAAGGCTGATATTTTTCCCCGCTTTTAAAAACCCCCAAGCTTAACGTCGCTAACCTGCGACAGGCTTTGTGTCGGGCGTCATATTCGGGTTCGCCCCCAGCTACCAAATATTCATAATAATCATTAATCGGATTATTCCCGCCAATGGCCGCACTTACACCGGTCTTATACACATCTTTTAATTGACGACAATATCGAGGCGTGCGTTTACCATAACTCTTTTTCCCGCTTATCTTCTCATGCTTGATCAGACCCGCGTAGCTACAGTAGTGCCCCTTGTCCGCAAACCGGAATGGCGATACTACACGTGCTACAACCTTGACGGCATTAATATCCCCAATCCCCGGTAAACTCTTCTGGTGCCTTATCGCCGGGTATTTTTTGGCCAGACGCAAAAACTCTTTTTCATAAGCGGACTTTTCTTCCTCATAAAGCCCAATCTGCCGGTTTAAACAGCCCAACACAAAAGCATTTTCACCAACAACTTCCTGATTGCCGCAGGCTTTGAGCAACGAGTACCGCTGATTTTTCAATCGCACCCCCGCTTTAACCAAATCTTCATAACCGCTGACGAGACGGCGAAGAAGTAAAAAATTATCGTTGGTATGAAAAATCTCCTTCAGGAGGCCGGCCCTCAATAATTGCACCAACTTTGACGCATCAATTTTGTCGTTTTTAGGACCATCGTTTAACAACTTATTTCTGTGAGGATCACACACTACGATCTTATCCACCTTCTCCTTCAGTTCCGTGTACAACCATTGAGAAGTCGTCGTCTCCTCCAAGGTCAGAACCTTGGTCCCCTTTAACCGGTCTAAATAAAGCTTCAATTCCTCAATGTCCGATGGTACGTCGATCACAGTTATTTTGTTTGATTTTTTCGTCATTCGCGCAATGGCCATATTGCTGGCTGCCCAGTCTATTGCAATGTAATGGTTGTAAATGGTATCGTCCATCATGGTCTCCTTTCTTGTTAGTGTTTGTCTGTGGAAAGCATTATCACTAACATATTGAGGCTGCCGCCTCAAAGGAGACCATCTTTCTCATTTTATCGGGTAATGACGGGTGCGGAAGCCAAATCAATTTCACACTGGATTACCCGGTCAAGCCGGGTAATGACGGACAGGGTAGTTTGTCATCCTATTTCCCCCCGGCCTCGTGGACCCGCATCATGTCTTCATCGGAGAAGCACCGCTCGGCCTCGTCCGGGTTGGTGGCGTCGTTTTCCATCATTCGCCGGTCATAGGCCGGGTCCAGCACCTCGTTGTAGTATTCATGCTGAATCAGCAGGTTCATGATCTCGTTGGTGCCGGTCCAGATCATGGCCAGCCGGGTGTCCCGCAGGGCCCGCTCAATGGGGTAGACATCGGTGTAGCCGATGCCGCCCATGATCTGCATGGCGTTGTTGACGATTTTCCAGGCCGATTCCGTGGCAAACCGCTTGGCCTCGCTTACCAGCCGGCGCAGGTTGGGGTAATTGTTGTCCACCGCTTTTGCCGCGATGTAGCAGAGGCCCCGGGCCGCGTCCAGCTGCATGATGGAGTCGGCCACCAGGAAGTTGACCGCCTGGTATTTGCGAATCTCCTTGCCGAATGCCCGGCGCCGGTTGGAGTAGCGAACGGCAAGGTCTAAACCCGCCCAGGCGCAGAGGCTGCCGCCGGCCGAGGTCATGCGTTCGGGAATCATCATCTGGTGAAAGCACAGGGCCCCGCTGTGAAGCTCGCCGATCAGGTTCTCTTTGGGCACCTTGACGTCGCGAAACACCAGCCGGCCGGTGCCGCCGCCCCGGCATCCCATCAGGCCGTAGAGATATTCCACCTCGACACCGGGCCCCTTGTCCACGATCAGCAGGGAGAGGCGGCCATATTTGTGGGCATTGGCATCAAAGTTGGTACGGCAGTAGACAATAAAAAAGTCGGCCCCTTCGGCCCCCACCACAAAGCGTTTCTGGCCGTTTAAAATAAAGTGGTCCCCTTCCAGGTCGGCCCGGGTCATGGCGCCGAAAAAGTCGGACCCGCCCCTGGGCTCGGTCAGGGCCTCTGCCGCAATCAATTTTCCCTGGAGGTAGGGCACCAGGTATTTCTGCTTCTGCTCTTCGGTACCGAACACGTGAAGGGCCTCGCCCACGATGGAGGGCATGGAGTAGGCGCACCCCAGGGCAATGCCCAGGCACCCGATCTCTTCAAGCACCGCGATCTCGGCGGTCCATCCCAGGCCCCGGCCCCCGTACGCCTTGGGAAACCTGACCCCGATGAGATTCCGTTCGGCCAGCTTTTCCACAAACTCCCGGGGGTAGGTGATTTCATTTTTGTCCATGGCGCGCAGAAAATCGCTGGAGATCTCTTCGCGCACAAAGGCCCTGGCCTCTTTTTTAAGTTCCCGTTCTTCCGGGGTCAGCAGAAAGTCGTACATGGCGCCTCCTTCGGGCAGGGTGCCCGAAAATTAAAAAGGTTGTAACAACCGGATATGAGCTTTGCTCTACATTATGAACAATGCTCATGTCTGTCAAGAAAAAAGTCGCCAGATTAAATCGAAATCGGGATCGGGATCGGGATCGGGATCGAAATCGGTATCGAACAAGAGCGTCGCCGATTCTGATTCCACCAGCGATTTGGATGGGGAAAAAGAAAGGAAAAGGCCCGCACCATGCGGGCCTTTCCTTTTAGAGGTGGCCTTTACAAAAGAGCCCCTTCGCTAAAAAGGCGTGGGGAGGAACTAACCCGGGTTAATATTCATATCCAACGCTGGCAAAATATGAGCTGCCGCCGCCGGGGAACCGGCCGTACTGCATGGCGCCGGCGCTGTCGGTAAAGGTGCCCACATAGGTGTCATATTCCTCGTCGATCAGGTTGTCGGCCCGCAGGGTGAGAATCCAGTGGCCGGCCAGCCGCTGCTCGGCTTTCAGGTCCACCGTGATATAGGAGTCAAGCCGGTCGGTGGGCAGGCTGTCGTAGCTGCTGCGGTAAAAATCCCGGGTGCCCACGTACCGGCAGGTCAGGGCCGTGGTCAGGCCGAAGCCGAACCGGTAAGACCCGCCGATTTTGGCCCGGTGGTTTGCCAGGTACTGGGCCGTCCGCTCCACAAACTGAAGCGTGTCTGTGGCCGAGGTGTAGGTGTAGCTGATGTCGGCGGCCCAGTGCTCCTCCGGCTGAATCCGAAGGCCCGCCTCCCAGCCGTGTCCCCGGCTGGAGTTCACGTTGGTGGGGGTCCACTTGTCACCATAGGGGCCGGGAAATGCCGGGTTGGGTGCCCAGTCGATCTTGTCGTCAATGTCCCAGGTAAAGGCCGAGGCAGTCACCAGCAGGGCGTTTTGGCAAAGGCCCTGTTCAATGGTCACGTCGGTGTGCCACCCGGTCTGGGGTTTGAGGGTGGGGTTGCCCCGGGTAAAATCATCTTCCGGCCAGAACAGGTCATTGGGCGTGGGAGCCTTGAAATGCTTGCCGTGGCTGAACTTGACCGCGGTGCTGCCGGTGGGGTTGAACACCAGGCCATAGCGGGGCAGGGTTTCCCGGCCAAAGGTGGAGTGGTTCTCCTCCCGCACACCGGCCAGCAACTTGACATACTGGCTGGGCCGGTACTGCACCTCTCCGAAACAGCTTTTGGTAAAGAGCTTGGCATCGTTGGTGGCCACGGGAATGGCAGGGTTGAACGCGCCGCTGACATCCAGAAAAGACTGCTCGGTCTCCCACTCATAATCTTTGTAGTCACCGCCCAGCAGCAGGGTGAGGCCGTCGACCGGATCCAGGGCCACATGACCGTCAATTCCTTTTACCGTGTTGTAAACCCAGGTTTTGTACCCCTCGCCGGCCAGGTGGCCCCAGGAGGTGTCGTTGTACCGGGTAGAGTGGTAGTTCTCCAGGTCACTGTAAAAAGGCTTCAGGTTGACGGCCAGCCAGTCGGTCGGCCGGCTTTTAATCTCCAGGGATGCCTGGTAGGTGGTGTCGCTGCCGTTATCCACCAGGCTGGCCGAATCCGCGTTGTAAAACGCCACGCCGCCCACGTAATGGGTGCCGGTGCCGGCCGGCGGCTTGACGCCCGGCACGCCGAACTCCCGGTCCACCACGCTGCCGTTCAGGGTGACATTCAGAAGGTCATCCCTGTCTAAAACCAGGGCCAGGGAGGCGTCCTGCTGCTCCATGTCGCCGTTGTCCCGCCGGCCGTCGGTCTCCTGCTGCCCGGCAGTAAGATAGTAGC
This sequence comes from Desulfosudis oleivorans Hxd3, assembly GCF_000018405.1. Taxonomy (NCBI): domain Bacteria; kingdom Pseudomonadati; phylum Thermodesulfobacteriota; class Desulfobacteria; order Desulfobacterales; family Desulfosudaceae; genus Desulfosudis; species Desulfosudis oleivorans. Next base: position 2,249,617 of record NC_009943.1, on the reverse strand, counting down.
CGAAGTCGCCGATGTACTGCCCGTGCTCGGCGGCAAGCTGGTAGGTGTTGTCCGTGCCGTAACCGGCCGAGGCCTTTGCGTCCATGCGATCCCGTTTCGGCCGCTTGGTGATAATGTTGACCGCCCCGGCCATGGCCCCGGAACCGTGCAGCATGGAGCCTGATCCCTTTACGATCTCGATTCTCTCGATGCTGCTCAAAGGAATGGTGCCGATATCCGCCGATCCCAGGGAAGGGGAGTTGGCGGAAACGCCGTTGACCATGACCTGGACCTCTGTGTCGCTCATGCCCCGGATGTTAAGGGACTGGGCCGCGCCGCCGTAGTCGCCCCGGGTCCGGAAATCAACGCCCGGCTCATTGGCCAGCAGCTCCCCCACCGTGTCGGCGGTGGAGGCTTCAATAGCGGCCTGGTCGATAACGATTACGGCATTCGGTACATCTTTCCGGGTCTCCTCGGTCTTGGTGGCCGTCACCACGATCTCATCCAGCATGGCCGTGGCCTGGGCCTTTTGTTCATCCGCCTGAACAGCCACGGCGGCACCACAGTAAATTATACAACCCGTCAAAAGCAGGGTACGAATTGCAAGTTTCATTTCTCCTCCTTGGTTATTTAATGATTCTCAAACATGGTCTGGGTAAAACCTTTGTGGTAGTGGGTTTATCCACAGCCAGCAGGCAGATAAACCGCTGCATGCCCCGGGCGGTCAGTTTCCACCAGGCATCCATCACGTCAAAATGTTTCTGGCCCTGGGAGACCACCTCCACCTGGTCGGCATTGTGGGATTTTTTCACCGCGGCAATGATGGCCGGCTCGTTGTCCGGGTCTGGGTTCTCCCCCATCAGGTATACAATAACCCCGGTCCTCAAATGACATCACCTCCTTTTCATTTGGGGTCCGGGCAAAAAAAAATCCCGGACCAAAACAAGTTGTTTCGATCCGGGATTTCCCTTTTTTATCCGCGAACGATCGCACGTGCCCCGTTGCCACGCAAGGGCAGGCTGTTGCTCAGGCAGGTCTTCTGACTCTCGGATTGACCTAATCTCCGCGCCTTCCCATTCCCTTATGCCGGAACAGTGACATGTTGCGGATTTCGTACCCGATCACAGCGGCGGGCCCGTCCCCGATTTTCACGGGGTTCCCTTTTCATCTTCACACAAGAACCTGAACAGAACCATTTTGATTTTTAGCCAAGGGGAAAACGGTTGTCAAGGAGAAAAGCAGGGGGTGGCGGAAGAAAAGCCGTGAAGCCTCGCAATTACTGTTGAAATGGACGGGTAATGACGGGTGCGTGGGCGGTAAATCAGGTAATGACGGGTACGTGGGCCGTCACCCTCGGGCTTGACCCGGGGGTCCAGACCAAGATTGATCCAATTCCGCATCAATAAGGAACCAGATCAATTTTACACTGGATTGCCGGGTCAAGCCCGGCAATGACGATTCGGTATGCGGCCGGACAGGCCAGAGGAGCCAGGCCGAACTAAGCCCGGCAATAACGCCTACGTATTCATCATTCTTGATGCCGTCACCCTCGGGCTTGACCCGGGGGTCCAGAATCAAATTGGTTTCATACCGAATGGATAAGGAATCTGGTCAATTTTACATTGGATTACCCGGTCAAGCCGGGTAATGACGGGTGCGTGGGCGGCAAGCCGGGTAATGACGCCTATTTTTGCTGCTGAACCACGGCGTCGGGTTTGCGAAGGTAGACCGGCGCAAAGGTGTCCAGGTTTTCAGCCAGGCCCTGTTCCAGTCGCTCAATGCCCAGGAGAGCCACAACGGCCGGGTCAATGGCGTTCTGGCCGGGCGGTGCCAGCCGGGCGTTTTCCCCGGCCATGGCGGTGATGGCCGGGCCACAGACCTCCACGCCGGTGCCAGCGAAAACACAGGGCTGGTCGATGCCGGCCACGGCCTGGTCCGGGGGAAGCACCGCCTCAGCGCAGAGGGCCGTGATCCTGCCGTTGTCGAACCGGTAACGGCAGGTGTAGACCTCGCCCTTGCGGGCATCGATCAGCGGGCAGACCATCACCGGGCTTTCGTGAAAATGCCAGGCCAGGGCCTCAAGGCTGGAGATACCGGCCACGGGCCTGTCTGTGGCGGCGGCAAGCCCTTTGATTGTGCTGATGCCGATGCGCAGACCGGTAAAACTGCCCGGTCCCCGTGTGACGGCAAACCCGTCCATGTCAGAGACGGCCAGGCGGTTGCGTCGAAGCAGATCATCAATGATAGACAGCAGGTGGCGGGAGTGGGTCACCCGGCTGATCACGGCGTGTCGGTCGACAATGGTCCGGCCATCGGCCACGGCAACCCCGCAGCTGGTGGTGGCGGTGTCAACGGCAAGCAGCTTCACTTTTTCCGGGTTCCGGTTGTTTTGCGTGGCACGGCCTTTTTCTTCGGCGCCTGTTTTTTAGCGGCGGCGGCTTGCTTTTTCGGGGGCCGCTCAAAGGCCAGGTCGATCACCTTGTCCATGCTGTCGGTAAACACAAATTCGATTTTGCGCGCGATGTGGTTGGGAATTTCAGAAACCTCTTTGCGGTTTTTCTCCGGCACCAGGATGGTCTTGATGCCCGCCCGCAGGGCACCCAGGGTCTTTTCCTTGATCCCGCCGATGGGCAGGACCCGGCCCCGTAGCGTGATCTCCCCGGTCATGGCCACGTCGTTTTTGATGGGCGCGCCGGTAAGGGCCGATATCAGGGCCGCGGCCATGGCCACGCCCGCTGAAGGCCCGTCCTTGGGAATAGCGCCGGCCGGCACATGAATGTGGACATCCACATTTTCCAGGTCATTGTGGCGCAGACCGAACTGTTTCATGTTGGCCTTGGCATAGCTCAGCGCGGCCCGGGCCGACTCCTGCATCACCTCGCCCAGCTGGCCGGTGAGAATCAGTTCGCCCTTGCCGGTGAAAAGGGAGGCCTCAACGTACATGGCCTCACCCCCGCACTGGGTCCAGGCAAGGCCGGTGGCAAGCCCCACCTGGCTCTCCTCCTGGTCCATTTCGGGAATAAACTTGGGCACGCCCAGGTATTTTTCCAGGCTGCTGACCGTGATCATGTGTTTTTTGCGGTTGCCTTCGGCGATTCGGCGGGCCACCTTGCGGCAGAGGGTGGCCAGCTCCCGCTCCAGGTTGCGCAGGCCTGATTCCGAGGTGTACTGGTTGATGATGGCGGAAAGGGCCTGCCGGCTGAAGGAGATATCCGTCTTTTTCAGGCCGTTCTCCTTGATCTGCCGGGGAATCAGGTATTTTTCCGCGATGATCAGCTTCTCATCTTCGCTGTAGCCCGGAATGTTGATGATCTCCATGCGGTCGTACAGGGCCGATGGAATGGTGTCGGGCTGGTTGGCCGTCAGGATAAAGAGCACCTTGGACAGGTCAAAAGAGAGGTTCAGGTAGTGGTCGCTGAAGTCGGTGTTCTGCTCCGGGTCCAGGGCCTCCAGCAGGGCCGCGGACGGGTCGCCCCGAAAGTCGCTGCCCATCTTGTCGATCTCATCCATCACGAAAACGGGGTTGGAGGTGCCGCACTGCTTGAGCCCCTGGATGATACGGCCCGGCATGGCGCCGATATAGGTGCGGCGGTGGCCCCGGATTTCCGCTTCGTCCCGCACCCCGCCAAGGGAGATGCGGACAAACTTCCGGCCCATGGCCCGGGCAATGGACTTGCCCAGGGAGGTCTTGCCCACGCCGGGGGCCCCGATAAAGCAGAGGATCGGCCCCTTCATCTCCGGGTTGAGCTTGCGCACACTCAGGTGCTCCAGAATCCGGTCCTTGACCTTTTCCAGGCCGTAGTGGTCATCGTTCAACACCTTCTGGGCCTTTTTGATGTCCAGCAGGTCCTTTGAAAAATTGCTCCAGGGCATCTCCACCAGCCAGTCCAGGTAGGTGCGGACAATGGAGGCCTCGGAAGAGTCCGGGTGCATCTGGCCCAGCCGCTTGAGCTGTTTGTCCGCCTCTTTTTTGGCTTCCTTGGGCATGCGGGCCTTTTTGATTTTGCGCTCGTAGTCGTCCATCTCCTGGGACCGCTCGTCGCTCTCTCCCAGCTCCTTGTGAATGGCCCGCATCTGCTCCCGCAGGTAATAGTCCCGCTGGGACTTGGAGATTTCATCCTTTACGTTGGAGTGAATCTTGGCCTGCACCGTGGAAAGGTGAATCTCTTTGGAAAGCACCTCGCTGATTTTTTTCAGCCGGTCTATGGGGTCTGCCAGCTCCAGAATCTGCTGGGCCTCATCTGTTTTCAGCTTCAGATTGGAGGCGATCAGGTCGGCCAGCTTGCCCGGGTCTTCCAGGCTCTCCAGAATGGTGTCGATTTCAGCGGACATTTCGCCGCGCAGCGAAAGAATCTTCTCGCACTGCTCCCGGACACTGCGCATCAGGGCCTCGGTTTCAATGTCGATGGTCTCGGGATAAGACTCGCTTATAACCTCAAGCTTTACATGATATCCTTTTGGTTTTTCAATATAACTTAGTATATTGGCTTTTGCGATGCCCTGCACGAGAACCTTGAGGTTGCCCTCGGGCAGCTTGAGCATTCTTAAAATTTTTCCAACAGTGCCCACCCGGTAGATATCGTCCGGCGAGGGCATCTCATCCATGGGGTTTTTCTGTGTGGCCAGCATCAGGAACTTGTCCGTGCCGGCCATGGCCGCTTCCACGGCCTGGATCGATTTTTCCCGGCCGATGAACAGGGGCAGCACCATGTCGGTGAAGATCACCACGTCCCGCACGGGCAGAAGCGGCAGTTCTTCGGGTATGTCAGGGGTTTCGTCCTGCTCTTCGATAATGCTGATCAGGTCGTCTCTATCCGTTTCACCCATTGTTTTCTCCTTATTTGGCTTATAACAAGGGCGTATTATAATGCAGATTTGCCTTTTTACAACGCCATTATTGCTTTTTGGCGGCAAAGACCGTAAGATTCATGGGCAAAACAGCAAAACAATGAGATTCATCAACGTCATTGCGAGCGCCAGCGAAGCAATCTTGGCCACGCCAGAGTGTCATTGCGAGCGAAGCGAAGCAATCTTGGCCACGCCAGAGTGTCATTGCGAGCGAAGCGAAGCAATCTTGGCCACGCCAGAGTGTCATTGCGAGCGAAGCGAAGCAATCTTGGCCATATGCGAAGGAGATTGCTTCGTCGCTTCGCTTCTCGCAATGACGGGGAAGGCTTCGCTTCTCGCAATGACGGGGAAGGCTTCGCTTATTGCAATGACGGGGAAGGCCCCCGCTCCTTCGCAATGACCGGAAACGAAAGGCCGGCATACGCCGGCTTCATTGAGCCGAAGGCGAAGCAATCGTGTTCATATCGCTACAGGAAGCAGGACGATGATACCGGAAACCCTTATCGGCGCGGTGCTGTTTGTTTTTGGCGCGTGCATCGGCAGTTTTTTAAATGTCTGTATCTACCGGCTCCCCCTCTCCCTGTCCATCGTGTTCCCCCCATCGGCCTGCACCCAGTGCAAACGGCCCATTGCGGCCTGGGACAACATTCCCATTATCAGCTACCTGGTTCTGCTGGGCCGGTGCCGGCACTGCCGCATGCCTATTTCCATGCGCTATCCCCTGGTGGAACTGATCACCGGCTTAAGTGCCGTGGCCGTATACATCAACTTCGGGTTAACCGCGGAGAGCCTTGTCTATTTTGTTTTTATCGCGTCCCTTATCGTTGTAATCTTTATCGACATTGATTACCAGATCATTCCGGATGTGATCTCCCTGCCCGGAATTCCCATTTTTTTTCTGGCATCGGTCTTTATCGTCCGCGCCACGGTAACCGATTCGCTTCTGGGCATCCTGGCCGGCGGCGGCAGCCTGCTGGCCGTGGCCGTGATCTATCGACTGATCACCGGCAAGGAGGGCATGGGCGGGGGAGACATCAAGCTGCTGGCCATGATCGGGGCGCTGTGCGGCTGGCAGGGGGTGCTGTTTACCATCTTTACCAGTTCTCTTGCCGGCACGGTTGTGGGCATGGTTATCATGGCGATGCAGAAAAAGAACATGAAACTGGCCCTGCCGTTCGGCCCGTTTCTGTCCATGGGCGCCATTGTCTATCTGTTTTTCGGGCCGGAGCTGGTGGCCTGGTATCTGAATATGTTACGGTCATAGTCGATTCGGAGGAAACATGGAGCAACTGACGGCCCTGTCGGTGTTGGACGGGCGATACGCGAAACTGGTGGGCGAGCTGGGCGATATCTTTTCCGAATACGGCCTGATTCGTCACCGGGTGCATGTGGAAACCTGCTGGCTTGTTTTTCTGGGCCGGGACCTGGGCCTGTTCGACCTGAACGGCCAGCAGGCCGAGGCTGTTGCCGGTATCTCCTCAGGCTTTGACGTACAGGGCGCCCGCCGGATCAAGGAGATAGAAAAGACCACCAACCACGATGTCAAGGCCGTGGAGTATTACATCAAGGAGCAGCTGGACCGGGCCGGGCTTTCCGCCATTCGGGAGTGGACCCATTTTGCCTGCACCTCCGAGGACATCAACAACACCGCCTATGCCCTGATGCTTCGGGCGGGCCGGCAGCAGGCGGCCGAAACGTTTGGCCTGGTCCTGGAAACCATCGAGTCCATGGCCCGGCAATACCGGTCCGTGCCCATGATGTCCCGTACCCATGGACAGCCCGCCACCCCCACCACCGTGGGCAAGGAGATGGTCAATTTCGCCTGGCGCCTGCGGCGGGAGCAGGACCGGTTCCTTCATGCCCCTGTTGAGGCCAAGTTCAACGGCGCTTCCGGCAATTTCAACGCCCACGCCTTCGTGTTTCCGGAAATCGACTGGATCGACGCCTCCCGGCGGTTTCTTTCCCAGTCGCTCAAGGTGGAGCCGCTTCTCTTTACCACCCAGATCAACCCCTACAACTACATTGCCGAGATCCTTCACGCCATGATCCGGATCGCCGCCGTTTTGATCGACCTGGACAGGGACATGTGGGGATACATCTCCCTGGGCTATTTTCGCCAGAAGGTAAAAGAAGGGGAGGTGGGGTCTTCCACCATGCCGCACAAGGTCAATCCCATTGACTTTGAAAACAGCGAGGGCAACATGGGCGTGGCCATCGGCATGATGGAACACCTGTCCGTCAAACTGCTTCAGTCCCGTTTTCAGCGGGACCTGTCGGACAGCACCGTGCTGCGCAACCTCGGGGCCGTGTTCGGCTACTTTGTCATCGGCATGAAAAACTGTTTGAAGGGACTGCATAAAATTGATATAAACGAAGAACAGATTTCAGGGGACCTTGCCGCCACGCCGGAGCTGTTGGCAGAACCCCTGCAGACCGTTATGCGGGTTTTCGGGGAGGACAATCCCTATGAAAGGCTCAAATCTCTCACACGGGGGAAAAAGGTTACATCCGGGGACTTTGCCGGCATGATCAGCGACCTGTCTAAAGTACCGGAGGCCCACAAACAGAGAATGAAACGGCTTTCCTGTGATGCCTATACGGGAATGGCCGAACGGCTGGTGGATGCTTATTTCAAAACAACCTAAAATAATGGATGGGGGCATGGGAACTGTTCTGCTGAGGGCCGGTGCCGGCCTGCTGATTGTCGCGATGCTGCACCTGCCTGTCTGGGCCGCGCCGGACGCCGCGGAGATTCAAAGGGGCAGGATGGCTTTTGACACGGGTGTCTTTCTTTACGAATCAGGCGATTTTGACAAAGCCGGAGAGCGGTTTCGTCAGGCGATTGCAACCGACGGCGCCAACCCGTATTACAATTACTACCTGGCCAGGGTGTACATGGAACAACAGGAGTACGCCAAGGCGGTTGTCCATCTTGACCGGGCCCGGTCATCGGACCAGAAGATTCCGGGCCTGGATTTTGACTGGGCCATGGTCCACTATCGCCTGGCAGATTATGCCACGGCCGGCCGGCTTTTCGACAGGGTTTCAGCGGCCGAGCCGAACAATGCCCTTTCCCGTTACTACGCGGGAATTTCCCAGTATCAACTGTACGCGTACGAAGATGCCATTGCCCTGCTGCAGGAAGCCGGCGCCATGAACCGTTCGGTCAAACCCAATGCCGCCTTCTATATCGGCATGTGCCACAAGCAGCTGGGCGACACCGGTGCCGCAATGGAGAGCCTGGCCTATGCGGCGGAAAATGCCACCGACCGGGAAACCCGCAATGCGGCAGCCAGCCAGCTTTCCGCCCTCTCCCGGCAACAGCGGCAGGCCAAACCTTACACGTTGATGGCCCGGTTGGAGACCAAATACAACAACAACGTGCTGCTGGAGCCGGTGGACAACGAGGCCCTTTTCAACGATGAGTCGGACTGGGCGTTTACCGGTATCCTGTCCGGCAGTTATGATGTGGTAAGGGCAAACGAGATCACCGTGGGCGCGGGATATACCCATTACCAGTCCTGGTACGCCGACCTGGGCCAGTATGACCTGACCGGCAGCCTTTTTGATATTTATGCCCGTTACCGGAAAGGTGACGTGCTGGCGTCCCTCTCTTACCGGCCCGCGTATTTCTGGATGAACGAAGAAAGTTACCTCATGCGCCATGAAATCCGGCCGTCGGTCACCGCCAAACTTCGCGATAACCTGATGGCCTCTTTGACCTATGCGTATAAGCGGGACAACGACATGCTGGATAACGGCCGGGACGGCCATATCAACGAAATGCTGGCCAGAATGATTTATAGCATGCCCGACAATCGGGGGGACCTGATGGCGGGCCTGGGGTATTTGGTCAATTCGGCAAGCCACAACGACTATGATTATGACATGATCAAAACAGAGGTGGCGGCGCGGCTGTATCTTCCCTGGCAATCGCGCCTGATACTGTCCGGTGAGTGCCGGTTCAGGGAACATGATCACACCGATTCCATTTATGGCGTGGTGCGCGACGATACCCGTTACAGGGGGTCCCTGGGCGTTGAGAAGGACCTCTACCGGGATATCATTTCCGCGGGCGCCGGCTACATGTATACGGACAATGATTCCAATATTGCCAATTATAAATACCGAAGCCACGAGTTCAGGCTGTTTCTGAGCGCGCGGATTTAAACCTATTTGAACAAAAGGGGTGTTTCCATGAAAAACGACCGCAAAAACGTTTTTATCAAAGGAACGATTTTCATGGCTGTTGTGCTGTTGTTGGGCTGCATGACGCCAGGCCCGGCAATTGCCGGCGCCATTCCAGGCGGGTTGATGATTCAATCCGGTTATGCACCGGGTGCCGGTGTACCGGTGGGAAAAATCCGCACGGTGCACGGAAAGGCCTTTATCATGCACGCGGACCGCCAGGCGGTTTACCCGGTAACGGCGGGGCTTGCCGTTTACCAGGATGATACCCTGGTCACGAAAAAAGGAGGGCGGATCGTTCTGGTGCTCAACGATGACAGCGTTCTGACTCTGGGTCCCGAAACTGAAATGGTGCTGGACCAGAGCGTTTTCGATCCCGGTGCGAGCAACAGATCGGTGCTGGTCAACCTGCTGACAGGCAAGGCCCGTTTTTTTGTAAAAAAGTTCGCGGCCCTGAGAAACTCCACCTTTAAGGTGCGTACCGCCACATCAGTGGCAGCGGTGCGGGGCTCGGATTTTATCATTCAGCAGGTGGGAGACAAGACCATCATCACCACCCTTGGCCAGACCGTGCTGGAGGTCTCCAACCCCAATTTTCCGCTGGCCGAACCGGTAGTGGTGAACTCCTTTGAACAACTGATTGTTACACTGGGCCAGCTGCCGGGCAGCCCGATCCAGGTGACACCGGAAGAGATTCAGGCAATTCTGGAGTCTTTGGGTATTCCCACGGGCGGTCCGGGAACCGGGGGGGGCGCCGACGATGATGATGACGATGATGATACCGGCATGACCGGTGTTCCGCCGGAACCACCGAGCTTTCCAGAGCCCACACGTCCGGTGTCGCCGTATACACCTTAATCTTGCGGTATGGGCTATTTTTATGGGGAAAGATGAATGATGAGTGATGAACGATGAATGATGAAAGGGGTAGGCGTCATTGCGAGCGAAGCGAAGCAATCTTGAACAGATGCGAAGGAGATTGCTTCGTCGCTTCCTGGTGATCCAACGTAAAATTGATCTGGTTCCGAATCGTCATTACCCGGCTTGACCGGGTAATCCAGAGTAAGATTGATTTTCTTCCTTATTCATACGGAACTGGACCAATCTCATTCTGGACCCCCGGGTCAAGCCCGAGGGTGACGGCACACGTAGTTGTCATTACCCGGCTTGACCGGGTAATCCAGTGTAAAATTGATTCGGTTCCTTATTTGTATGCGGAAATCGGGCTTTTTACGAAGCCATCAATCATAGCAACCATCAAAAACATGTAGGCGCCATATGAAACGACTGATGGGAAACAGAACAACGGGTTTGTGGTCGGTGTTGCTGGGAGTGACGCTGCTTTGCTGTATGAGCAGCGCGACGGTTTTTGCCGCGGCCGATATTCCGGACAACCTGGTGATCCAGAAGCACTATCGCCAGGGCATGGGGGAATCCGTGGGCAGCGTGGAAACCGCCAGGGGCCAGGCCTTTATCATGCATACCGACAGAAAATACGGGTATGAGGCGAAAAAGGGGTTGCCGCTCTATAACGGCGACACCCTTTTTACCCGAAGCCCCGGCGCCATGACCATCGTGCTCAAGGATAACAGCAAAATGGCCCTGGCCGCTGACACGAGCCTTGTGATCAACAAGAGTATTTACGATCCCGCCGGCAAAAGCAGAATGTCTTTTGTGAGCATGCTGGCCGGAAAGGCCCGGTTTCTGGTGACCAAGCTCTCCGACTACCGGCATTCCCGGTTCAATGTCAAGACCGGCTCCTCTGTTGTGGGGGTCCGCGGTTCGGATTTTATCATTGAGCAGGTCGGGGACAAAATCATTATCTCCTGTCTGGACAATACCGTGCTGGAGGTCTTCAACCCCGACTTCCCTCTGGACGAACCGGTCATTGTCGAATCCTTCCAGCAACTGGTTGCTGCCATCGGTCAGTTGCCGGGAAACCCCATCGACGTTTCACCGGAAGAACTTAAAAAACTGGTGAAGGATCTTGGCCTTTCCGGTGACGATGATGACGATGATAATGATGGCGACAGTGGTACAGGAGATGGTGACGAAGAAGGTGATGATGACGATGATGGAGAAGGTGACCCGCTTCTGAATCCCGATCTTCTGGAAAATCCGGAAGGAGAGGGAGCGTGGGGTGACGATGGATATCCTTTGGATGATCTACCTGGAATTATTGAGGATATAGAGAAAAATGTTATTCAGGATGAAGTTACCGAGCCTCTGCCGGACATGCCGAATCATCCTTCACTCTAAGATTGAGACAGTAAAGCGTATATAATCAGAATCCCGGTCCCGGGAAACACCAAAAAGGGACCGGGATTTTATTTTCACCCAGGCTTGCCGGCCGGCCGGATCGGGCGGAAAGGTGTAAGCAAAAAAACAAAAGGGAGCGGCACAGATGATTCGAACCTTGATTCGCGGTACAGGGCGGTATGTTCCGGAGCGGCTGGTGACCAACGATGAGCTTTCAAAAAAAATGGAGACGTCCGACGAATGGATCCGTCAGCGCACCGGTATAGAGCAGCGCTACTGGGTGCCTGAAGGCGGTGAGACCGGGGCCTCCGACCTGGGCCTGGAAGCCTCAAAAATCGCCCTGGAACGGGCCGGCTGGACACCGGAGGATCTGGATTTTATCATTTTTGCCACATTGAGCCCGGACATCTTTTTCCCGGGATCAGGGTGCCTGTTGCAGCACAAGCTGGGCCTCTCTTCCACCCCGGCCTTAGACATCCGCCAGCAGTGCACGGGCTTTATATACGGCCTGGCCACCGCTGACGCCTATATTCGCAGCGGCATGGCCCGCCGGGTGCTGGTGGTGGGGTCCGAGGTCCACAGTACCGGCCTGGATGTAACCACCCGGGGCAGGGACGTGGCCGTTATTTTCGGCGACGGCGCCGCCGCCGTATGCCTGGAAGCAGTGGAAACCGAAGAGCCGGTGGGGGTGCTGGCATCGCTTCTTTTCGCCGAAGGAAAACACGCGGCCAGCCTGATGCTGGAGGCCCCTGCCTCGCGCATGTCACCGGAGCGCATCACCCACGAGATGCTGGATGAAGGCCGCCACTATCCCAAGATGAACGGCAAGCTGATTTTCAAGCTGGCGGTGACGCGTCTGCCGGAACTGACCCTTCAGATCATGGAAAAGGCAGGGCTCACCTCTTTTGATGAAATCGACCTGATTATTCCGCACCAGGCCAATCTTCGCATCAACCAGTTTTACCAGGAGACACTGAAGCTTCCGGAGGGCAAGATCTACAACAACATTCAGAAATACGGCAACACCACGGCCGCCACCATTCCCCTGGCCTTAGACGAGGTGATTGAGCAGGGCCGGTTCAAAAAGGGCGATACCGCCCTGTTCCTGGGCCTTGGCGCGGGCGTGACCTGGGGCGCCAACCTTTACCGGCACGCGTAAGGAACCAGATCAATTTTATACTGGATTGCCGGGTCCGTCATCTCGGACTCCGATCCGGGACCCGGAAATGACGGTGGTGGGAGTCGGTATGCCCGTTTGTAGTGTGCCCGTAAGGGCATTGCAGCCGGGCAGGCCAGGGAAGCCAAGCTGAATCAAGCCCGGCAAGGACGATTACGTATTCATCATTCATCATTCATCATTCATCATTCATCATTCCCTTTCCCCATCAGCTTTTCAAGGTAGAACCTTGATATGGAGTCCACATTCTCAAAGGTGTGGCCGGCATCCCTGTTTTTTGCGGCCATCTGGCTTCTTATCTCCGACGCCAGCTTTTTCCCCAGTTCCACACCATACTGATCAAAGGGATTGATGCCCCAGACAAAGGCCTCGTAAACCGTGCGGGCCTCGTAAAAGGCCAGTAGCTTGCCCACTGACGCCGGGGACAGGTCTTCCAGAAGGATGGTGGAAGAGGGGCGGTTGCCGGAAAAAGACCGGTGCCCGTCTTCGCTCTCCTTCCCCTCGGCAAGGGCCCGGGGCTGGGAGATCAGGTTGGCCCACAACTCCTGGTGGTTGGTCACCCCCCTGGACAGAGCCTGGAACGCATCATACTGAGGCTTTATCACGCCGATAAAGTCAATGGGGAAGGGCGCGCCCTGGTGGGCCAGCTGGAAAAAGGAGTGCTGGGCATTGGTGCCCGGCTCGCCGAAGATGATGACCCCGGACCGGACACCCAGGGGCTTTCCTTCGGCTGTCACCGACTTGCCGTTGCTTTCCATGTAAAGCTGCTGCACATGGGGCGCCAGCCTGGCCAGGGGAGAGGCATAAGGAATAATGGCCTGGGCCGGGTATTCCAGAAAATTATTGTTCCAGATGCCCAGCAGGGCCGCTGTCAGCGGCATGTTGGTGGTGGGTGGGGCCGTGGCCGCGTGAACGTCCATCTGGTGGGCCCCCTTTAAAAACGTCTCGAACCGGTCATATCCCAGGTAGAGGCTCAGGGGCACCCCGCCCACGGCAGAGGTGACGCTGTACCGGCCCCCGATAAAATCAAACATGTGGAACGACCGAAGCACCGGAAAGGGCGCGTCCTGGCCCGTCTGGTCTCCGGGGCTGCCCTTGCTGGTAACCGACACAAAATGGCGGGCCGGGTCCAGCCCCTGCTCCTTCATAAAGGCAGCGGCCTGGTTGGCGTTGGCCATGGTTTCGGCGGTGGTAAAGCTTTTGGAAACAATGACCCACAGCGTTGTTTCCGGATCAATGGCTTCCGCGATTTCGCCGAAGTTGTGAATGTCCACGTTGGCCAGAAAGTGAAGGCAAATGCCTTTGTCGGCATAGGCGGCCAGGGCACGGGCCACGAATTCGGTGCCCAGGTAAGAGCCGCCGATGCCCACCACCACCACATGGGCAAAGGGTTTACCTGTGGCGCCGGTTATTTGGCCCGCATGGACCGCTTCGCTGAACTCCCTGATTTCTTTACGGACCCGGGCCATCTCCGCTGTTACATCGATTTTGTTTACAACGCGCTTGGCTTTTGAAAAATCCCGGCAGGCGGTATGCAGGGCGGCCCGGTTTTCCGTGGTGTTTACAACGGCGCCGGTTGTCATCGCCTGAAACCGCTGGGTTACTTTGCGCTCCCACGCCAGCTCCATCAGCAGGTCAATGGCCTGCCGGTCCACCCGCTGGCGGGAAAAGTCGTACACCATATCCAGGGCCTGAATGGAAAACTCGGCAAGTCGCTCCGGCGCCATGGTCAGGTGTTTTAAATGGTTTTCCGGAAGCGCCATTTTTTCAGCGTGGGCCTTCAGCTGTTTCCAGAGATCAAGATCGGTCAGGCGGGACGTGCGCATGGGAATCCTCCTTGTGCTACAGAGTGACAAACAGCACAAGATTAACGGGAACAGAGTGGTTTTTCAATCGGAAAACGCAGCAGGGATACTGACGGATAAAGAACCAGATCAATTTTACGCTGGATTACCCCAATAACTTATGCCGTTTTCCATCATTCATCATTCATCATTCATCATTTACCTGTACCCCTCCGGGTTTCCGGACTGCCAGCGCCAGGTGTCGGCCGCCATGTCGTCAAGGGTGCGCCGCGCCTTCCAGCCCAGCTCCTTTTCCGCCCGGGAAGGGTCGGCATAGTATTCGGCCACGTCGCCGGCCCGCCGGCCGGTGACGGTGCGGGCAATGGGCCGGCCGCAGGCCCGTTCAAAGGCGGCCACCACCTCCAGCACCGAATGGCCGGTGCCGGTGCCCAGGTTGTAGGTCACCAGGCCCGGGTTCTGGGCCAGCTTTTCAAGGGCCTTTACATGGGCTTCAGCCAGGTCGCACACATGAATGTAGTCCCGCACGCCGGTGCCGTCTTTTGTGGGATAGTCGTCCCCGTAAACATTAAGCTGCTGCCGCCGGCCCACGGCCACCTGGGCGATATAGGGGGCCAGGTTGTTGGGCACATCCCTGGGGTCTTCGCCGATAAGCCCGCTGGCGTGGGCCCCCACGGGATTGAAGTATCGCAGAATGGCAATGTTCCAGCCTTTGCCCGCCGCGTGAATATCCTCCAGCATTTCCTCTATCATACGCTTGGTGCGGCCGTAGGGATTGCAGGGACAAATGGCCGCGGCTTCGGTCACCGGTACGGTTTCCGGGTCGCCATACACCGTGGCCGATGAGCTGAACACAATGTTTTTTACCCCGGCCGCTTCCATGGCTTCAAACAGCACCACTGATCCGGCCACGTTATTGGCATAATAGGTCAGCGGGTCGGTGGTGGATTCACCCACGGCCTTGAGGCAGGCAAAATGGATCACCGCGTCCGGCGCAAACGTTTTAAAAACCCTGTCCAGTTCGGCCCTGTCCCGCATGTCCACCTTTTCAAACATCACGGCCCGGCCCGTGATGGCCTTTACCCGCTCCAGGGCCACTGCGCTGCTGTTGCACAGGTTGTCCACCACCAGCACCTCGCAGCCGCTCTCCAGAAGGGATACGCACGTGTGAGACCCGATATAACCGGCCCCGCCCGTCAGAAGCACTTTTTTCATGACGCCCTTTTCTGCGAAATTTGAATATTATGGGAACAGTTGGAAATAGAAGTATTTTACTGAATTTGGCGCCAGAGTCCAGGTAAAAAGGCCCGGTCTCCCCCCCCCTCGGTATTTCGGGGACACCTTACTTAATTGACAAAATATTTACCGACAACCTCATATCACCCATCAATTAAGTAAGGTGTCCCCGAAATACTTTGCCCGCTTGTAGTGTGCCCGTAAGGGCATCGCACCTGAACAGACCAGGGAAGCCAAACCGAATCAGGCCGGGTAATGACGCCTACGTATTCATCATTCATCATTCATCATTCCGCATTCATCATTCCCCTATGCCGTCAGCCCTGGACCCCCAGTTCATAAGAAACAATGGTAACCTCGGGCAAGTTTCGTACACTGCCGGCGGCCTTGATCAGAAAATTTTTTTCCGCTGCTGTCAAGGTATCCAGATCGCCATCCGCAAAGAAGGTTAGTGCCTTCAGGCTCTCCATGGGTTGAAACTGTTTTCCATACATGGCATTTGCAGCAGCAAGACCCGCGGGCAGGCCGGCGCCGGCTGTTATCAGTGCGACAATGTCCCGATAATCCTTTGCTTCAACCCGCTGCAGAATCACTTTCAGCTTGGTCGCCAACAGGTCCTCAATGGACGCTACCTGTAAGACACCATCATGCGTCACATTTGGCGTGTTTACCCGCCCAATGCCGATTTGTCCAAAAAAAGAAAGTTTCACATCATTGGCATCCGGTCCCTGGGTGGGTATCAGCAGTGTCAGGGTGTGGGGCTGGTCCTGCAACACCGTGGCCTCTCGGCTGAAAGAAAATTCGCTGAAAATTTCCGTTTTATTAAGAGGCTTGTGAGAGAAAAAATCAAAGTCCACTGAAACTCGGTGGCCGCAGCGCAAAGCCACGGCTGTTCCACCGTAGAGGACATATCCAGCCGTTCGGGTAAAACGCAGTGCCGGCCATATTCGTTTCTGGGCGGGCGGAAGAATATCCAGGCAGGGTTTGAAAGTGTGATTCATTGAATTTTCCGTACAGGCAGGGACGGCACACCACCGGGTTCGGCAAGCCCGAGGCGATAATGCCAGTAGGTCCAGGAACGCGCATTAAACTGACCCGCTTCGGCTGCTTGCACGATGTCACGTAAGGAAGACTCCCCCATGCATGCAACCAGGCGCTGCACGTCTTCAAAGTCTCCGATATTCATCACCTGCGTGACAACACGTGCAGGCCTGCTAACGGCATGATCCGGTGTTTCCCACCAGATATACTTAGCTGCCATTTCTCGGAGAATGTGAAGGTTTTTGGAGTTCACTTTGGATGTTTCCTTTTGAATTTATTTAATTTTATCCCAGTGAAGCCGAATTTTCAAGCAATATGAGTAAGGAACCAGATCAATTTTACGCTGGACCCGGCCCGTCATCCCGGACTCCGATCCGGGACGGGTAATGACGCCTGCGTATTCATCATTCATCATTTCTTCCCTGCTCACTCAGTTTGCAAAATATTATCAAGCTGCGGGGAAGATGGTTCGGCAAAAGGGTTCACTACAGTAACGCCTCTCCAGATGAAACCACTTTGTAAATCTTCACTCAAAAGCAGGCGGCAGCGATTTTCAGCGGCCACCGCCATAATCAATGCATCCCACATTTGAAGCTTGTGATCAATTGCCAGATCGATTGCGGCTTGAAAAGCCGACCAGGATGAGTCTGCGACTTCAAAACTGTCGGCCCAGGCCATAATTGCCTCGCGTACAAGCCCTGGCTCCCCTTTCGCCTTCCCGGCAAGAACCCTGAAAAGCTCCCCCAGGGTTTGAGCGGGCAGCAGGACCAGGTCGGCGGGCAATTGCTCTATCAGCCGGATGGCGCGGGCACAGCGACGCGAATCTCCCACCCCTTCGGCATAGGCCAATATATTCGTATCCAGGGCTACACGCATGATCAATCCCCATACAGTTCTTCACGGGTCCAATTTCGAGACCCGGTTACACCTTGCGCTTTCAACCGGGTTACAAGGATATTTTTCATTGTTTTCTTTTGCAACGCTCCTGAATCACAAGAGGTTATCTTTGCCACCGGCTTGCCTCTTGACAGGATCGTAATTTCTTCCCCCTTACGCACCTCCCGCAACAAATTGGAAAATCCGCGATTCGCATTAGCAGCCGTAATTGTTTTCATAATATCACCCTCCAGCAAAAGTAGTTTACAGAACTACTTTAATTCGATTGCTCCTCCCTGTCAACAACTTAACCCCCTAAAACTTACTCCCCCTTCATCCTTCATCATTCATCATTCCGCATTCATCATTCATCATTCCCCCCCCCCCTCGGGTCTGCCGGACTGATAATCCACACTGGTCGTTTCGAAATCAACGCGTTGAATTATTTTTATTTGACTTTTTAAACGGGTTATTTTATAAAATATTAACTATTTTAACGGTATCCTTCATTACGCTGCGGCAACATGTGGTGCTTGATTGGCATATTCACCCATGCCGAAAATATGTGCTCAAGGAGAAGGGAAAATGATTCGATTTGCGTCAGAAGAGCTCGATAGGTGGTTGAAAGGCCCTGACCGGAAGCCGCTGGTGATGAGGGGCGCCCGTCAGGTCGGCAAGACCTGGCTTGTGCGTGATTTTGCAAAGCAACAAGGGCTGCAATTGATTGAACTGAACCTTGAAAAATATCCCGATTATGCCGGTCTCTTTTCAGGCAACAGCCCCCGGGAAATCCTGAAAAACATTGAAGCCCAACTGGCTTTTAAAATCCTCCCCGAATCCGCGTGCCTTTTTCTGGACGAGATCCAGGCCGCTCCCGAGCTTTTCGCAAAACTCAGGTGGTTCAGGGAAGACATGCCGGAACTGCCGGTGATCGCAGCCGGATCATTGCTCGAATTCGTCTTGAAGAAAGCCGATTTCAGCATGCCGGTAGGACGGGTCACTTATTTTTATGTCGAGCCCCTGTCGTTTTTCGAGTTCGTTCTGGCCTTGGGCAATGAGCCTCTGTATCAAAAAATGCTTTCCACCTCCCCGCAGGCACCGCTGCCTCAACCCCTGCATGCGCGATGCATGGAGCTGTATCGGCAATATTGTCTTGTCGGGGGGATGCCCGAGGCGGTCCGGACATGGCTTGACGGCAGGGACATGCAGTCCTGCATCAAAATCCAGCACGACCTTCTGTCCACCTACCGGGATGATTTTCACAAGTACGGCGGTGAAATCGATGCCAGGCTTCTACACAAAATTCTGCTCTCGGTTGCCGGACAGCTCGGGAATAAATTCGTTTACAGCAGGGTCGATCCCGATGTGAAAGCCCCTCTTGTAAAAAAGTTGCTGATGTTTCTTTCCCAGGCAAAGGTATGTTCCATGGTTGTTCATACCAGCGGCAACGGCCTTCCCCTGGGCGCGGAATCGAACGATAAGTTTTTCAAGGCACTGATGGTGGATGTCGGCCTGGTTTCCGCCCATCTGGGCCTTGCTTCGGTGAAGTCCGCCGATTTGGACAACATGCTTCTATCAAACAGGGGCGGGCTCGCCGAGCAATTTGTCGGGCAGCAGCTGCGTGCCGCCCAAACCCCGGCAATGGACCCGCGGCTGTTTTATTGGCAGAGAACCGGCGGCCGCCAGGGGGAAATCGATTATATCCTCCAGCATGGGGCCGATATCGTTCCTGTTGAGGTCAAATCCGGAGCTGCCGGAAGCATGAAGTCCCTGCACCAGTTCATGGCGGAAAAAAGCCTGAAGATGGCGGTTCGCCTGGATGCCAACCCACCGTCTGTCAAAGAGATGAGCGTCAAGACAACCCAGGGCCGGTTGGTAAAGTACCGGCTCCTTTCCCTGCCGCTTTATCTGGCAGGTAATATCAATGTTCTGCTTGAAAGATAAGTATTCCGAAAAACCCTGTCCCCGAAATACTTATGCCCGTTTGTAGTGTGCCCGTAAGGGCATCGAACAGGGAGAAAGTCTTGAGCGACGAACCCGTTTGTAGTGTGCCCGTAAGGGCATCACACCCGGACAGGCAATGACAGGGCAGGGCACGCAAGCCGAATAATGACGCCCACGTGTGCCGTCACCCTCGGGCTTGACCCGGGGGTCCAGACCAAGATTGACCCGATTCCCTATCCCTATTCATCATTCCCTATGCCCTATCTTTTTTATTGACAAGCTTAAACAGGACATTTATGCTTGCTATTATATATATAAAATATTAAAATAACAATAAACAAACCGGACAAAGAACAGGACATTGTCCATAAAACAAAACAGGACATTATAACATTTAATTATATTGTAATATCCTGATATAAATTAAAAAAAACCGGACAAGGAACCAGACATGAATTTATCCTGCCAAAGCCCTGTTTTAAGCCCTGCCATCCCTGAAAAAGAACTTTTGGGGCCGTTGAAAGACATGGCCCAGGAAGTGGTGACGGCATCGGCATATCTTGAAGGGCGGATCGCGCCGGACACGGCCAGATCGCTTGGCGAAAAACTGCGGTATCTCAACAGCTATTATTCAAACCTGATTGAAGGCCATAAAACCCTGCTTCCGGAGATTGAGCAGGCACTTTTAAAAAAGTTCGCCGAAGATGACAGTCGGCGATATGCCCAGGAATTGTGCGCCGCCCACGTAGAGGTCGAAAGAGAGTTTATGGCCGCCCTGGACGAGAACCCGCCGGATAATATTTGCGGTCTTGACTATCTTGGCAGTATCCACAGACGGTTTTATGAGCGCCTTCCGGAACACCACCGTTATACTCACCATTCAGGGGGATTTACAGGCATACATGTCCATCCCGGTCGGATGAGAGATGCCAATGTGTCAGTGGACCAGGGACAGACGACTCACGGTCCGGATGTAAAAGAGCTTCCACAGAAGCTTGCGGAGTTTGCTGCCCTGTATAATCCTTCAAATTTCCATGGCGACGAAAAATTGATTGCCGCTGCCGCTGCACACCACAGGTTGACCTGGCTTCATCCGTTCCGTGACGGGAACGGGAGGGTGGCAAGGCTGTTTATCAGTTTTTATCTATCAGCCATCAACATCAACAAATCAAATTTATGGTCGATCAACCGGGGCTTTTCAAGAAAGAAAAACTGGTACATGATCAATCTTCAATCAGCCGATTCCCCGGATAAAAAAAGCAATGGATTCGACCAGGAAATCTTTGCCGATTTTTGCGCCTTTTTTCTTGAAAGCTGCCTGGAACAGATCGCGTTTATGGATAAGCTTCTTGACTTTAAACGGGTTGATGCCAGGATTGATGGTTATATCAATGAAAGAGGTAAGCACCTCGGCGCGGAATCTCCCATTGATCCCCGGTCGGGAAGGCTGTTAAAGGCTCTGTTCTCCCAGGGAAAGATACCCAGAGGGGAGGCCGGAGCCATCATGAATATGGATGCTTACTCGGACAGGCAGATAAGACGGGTTGTGAGCCAGCTTATTAAAGAGGGGCTGGTTGAGTCGGACTCCCACCGGGCGCCGTTGAGGATCGGACTCCCCATGAAGGTGCTGCGGCACTATTTCCCTGCCCTTTTTGATCCGTCAGTGATGGGCGAGACATACCTTCATGACGGGGAAGAAGCTTGACCCGGCAATGACGCCCACGTATGCCCGTTTGTAGTGTGCCCGTAAGGGCATTGCAGCCGGACAGGCAATGACAGGGCAGGGCACGCAAGCCGAATAATAACACCTGCGCATTCATCATTCATCATTCATCATTCATCATTCCCCATGGCCCACAAACCCTGAACCCTAACCCGGATATTTCATGAGACATCCGGGCTAAACCATATCTCAGCCGGCGTGGCAAAAAATTCCTGTAGAGGAATCCCGTTGTCACCAACAACAAGCGTCCGCGCGCCTTTATACCGTGAACGAAACGATTCCAGCCCGGATGTTTTGCCGCTCCGGCCGCTTTTCACCTCTATCGCCCACAGCTTTGCCCCGCGGGTAATCACAAAATCCACCTCGCGATTCCCATCCCGCCAGTATGTGATGGTATAGTCCGCCGGGGGCAGCATGTTGACAAGATATCCCCCCACGGCATTTTCGACCAGTCGTCCCCACCAGATGGCGTCGGCAATCGATTCGTCAAAAGAACGATTGGACAGGGCGTTGACCAGGGCGTTGTTCCAGAGCACCAGCTTGGGGCTGCTTCCCCGCTTGCGAACAGAACCCCGCGAAAAAAGCTCCAATCCACTGACCAGAAAAGCAGTTTCCAGCATCCGCAAATAGTGGGCAATCGTCGTTGTATTCCCGACATCCTGCAATTGCCCGAGCATTTTGTTGTAAGAAAGAATCTGGGCCGGAAACGTCGCTGCCAGCGCGAATAAATGCCGCAGAAGCGTCGGTTTGGTGATTTTCTGGAGTTGCAGAACATCCCGCGCCAGTACCGTTTCGATCAAAGAGTCGGTCACGTACCGTTTCCACTTGCTCTCATCATGGCAAAAAACCGCCGCACCGGGATAACCGCCGAAGTATAACCACTGTGGCAAATCCCAACCGAAAGCATCAACGCACTCCTGAAACGGCCAATGGCTGCAACGGTGCAGAAAGAAACGCCCGGTCAGGCTTTCTGATAACCCTGCCTGAATCAGCAACGCCGATGATCCCAGTACGAGCAGACGGATATCTCGTGCTGTCCGGATGGCGGCATCCCACTTGCTTTTCAGGATTTCACTCCAGCCCCGTACCTTTTGCGCCTCATCGAGCACCAGCAATACAGGCCCACCCGACCGATCCGCTTCGACCTCTGCCCGGCGCCACTGGGTTTCAACCCATTCCGGACCCGGAGGAAGTGGACTGTCAGCCGAAGCGTAGATGAAAGGAAACGGCAGCTTATCCATCACCTGCCGGGCGATGGTTGTTTTCCCGACCTGCCGGGGACCGGTCAACACCTGAAAAACCGTCTGTTTTTTCTCAAGCTCACCGACCAGCAACGGCACCAATGATCGTTCAAAATTTTTCATAAAATGAATATAACCAAAATGTTACTGCTATGCAACAACTTTTACTCAATCAGTGAGTTTTTTTACTCAATGATTGAGTTCCCGCCCCCCTCGTCACCCTCGGGCTTGCGTGTCCGCCATAGCCTTGGCGACGGCGGAACCCGGGGGGCCAGACCAAGATTGACCCAATACCGAATCAATAAGGAACCAGATCAATTTTACACTGGATTGCCGGGTCAAGCCCGGCAATGACGGCGGTGAGGCTGGATTCCCCGGTCCGTTATCCCGGACTCCGATCCGGGACGGGTAATGACGCCCACGTATTCATCATTCCTGCATCATCACCCGGGCTTCGGGCTGTCAAACAGGCGATAAACGAGGTTGGCAATTTTCTCAAAATGGCGATCCATGGTGACCAGCTCCGTGCCTGACTCCATGGTCTGTGCGGCAATCCAGATGTCATTGGTGGGAAGAGGGGTGCCCTGTTGTTTCAGTTGGGTGGCGATTCTGGCATACCGGTCTGATGTGATTTGTGTCATTCCCATCACCTCAACCGCGGGGTGTTCCAAAAAACGGTTCAACTCTTCCATGTTCCTGTCAAACCGCGAGCCGTTGCGAAAACCAAACATCAGCTCCCCCAAAACAACGGGAGACAGGAACACGATATCGGCCCGGGTGATATACGCAACCAGTGGCGCAATCCCCAGCTTGAAGCCGACATAGGCATTGGTATCCAGAATAAGCTTCATTTCCACAGGTCTTCATCTATCTGTTCGCAGGATTGAATGGCCGCTTCAAACTCAGCCGCTTCCGGCCGGCTCCAGCCCCCGGCCATCTCACTTAGAGAAGATGCCGGCCGCCTGCTTTTTTCAAACTCTTTGTGAATAATTTCCTTGATGACCTGGTTCATGGATTTCCCGTTGTCACTGGCCATTTTGCGGATGGCCCTTTCAATGTCCTCGCCCAGTCCTCGAATGGTTACTTGCTGCATGACTCCCTCCTTGCATCATTTTGAGTCATTATATGATGCGCATCCTCATATGTCAATTTTATATTGCCCGTTTTTCATCATTCATCATTCCCCATTCATCATTCCCTTTGCCTCACCCCTCGTCATTGCCCAACTTGCGTGTCCGCCATAGCCTTGGCGACGGCGGAATTGGGCAATCCAGAATAAGAATGGCCCAGTTCCGCATTAATAGGGTGGAAGATCAATTTTACACTGGACTACCCAATCAAGCCCGGCAATGACGGCGGTGGGGCTGGATTACCCGGTCCGTCATCCCGGACTCCGATCCGGGACGGGTAATGACGCCTACGTATGCCCGTTTGTAGTGTGCCCGTAAGGGCATCGCAGCCGGACAGGCAATGACAGGGCAGGGCACGCAAGCCGAATAATGACACCCACGTATGCCGTCACCCTCGGGCTTGCGTGTCCGCCATAGCCTTGGCAACGGCGGAACCCGGGGGTCCAGACCAAGAATGGCCCAGTTCCGCCGTAGCCGTCATTGCCCAACCCCCCTCGTCACCCTCGGGCTTGACCCGGGGGTCCAGACCAAGAATGACCCAGTTCCGCATTTTCTGTTTCGTGTCATTGCGAGCGAAGCGAAGCAATCTTGAACGCCTTTGGCTGTTCCCCTCAATAAGGAACAAAATCAATTTTACACTGGATTGCCGGGTCAAGCCCGGCAATGACGGATAAGGTAGTTCGTCATTGCCCAACTTGATTGGGCAATCCAGAATAAAAATGACCCAATTCCGCATTAATAGGGTGGAAGATCAATTTTACGCTGGATTGCCGGGTCAAGCCCGGCAATGACGGCGGTGGGGCTGGATTACCCGGTCCGTCATCCCGGACTCCGATCCGGGACGGGTAATGAAGCCTGCGCATACCCGTTTGTAGTGTGCCCGTAAGGGCATTGCAGCCGGGCAGGCAATGACAGGGCAGGGCACGCAAGCCGAATAATGACGCCTACGTATTCATCATTCATCATTCCGCATTCATCATTCCCCATCCCGCCCCCCCCGGGCTTGCCTGCCGGGCCGTCGCCCACCATGGCGAAAGCCGGATCGGGCGATCCAGAATAAAATTGACCTGACACCGCATTCCGTATTAACAAGGTAAAATCAATCTTATGCCGGCCTCCCGGATCGAGCCCGGCAACAACCACAATACAGAACAGCGAGATTGAACAAAAGGTACACGCGCACATGCTTTCAATAAGTCGATTTTTATATCTGGCAACCCTGGTCTTTGCGCCCCTGGCGTTCGGCAGCGTGGAGTCCTGGGCCTTCTTCTTCCTGACCCTGCTCACCGGTGCCGCCATCAGCTTTTACCTGCTTCACACCCGGCGCCATGCCGCCCCCATCTACCGGGTACCCTGCATGTTACCCCTTGCCCTGCTTGGGCTTTTCATCTTCTTGCAGATCATCCCCCTGCCGCAGGCTGTCCTGTCCCTTTTGTCTCCCAACGCCGCCCAGCTCCGCAACGAAACCATCGGCATTCTTCTACCGGACCGTGCCTGGCCCCTTACACTGAACCTTCACGCCACCCTGTTTGAACTCTGTCGCTGGCTGCTGTGGGTCGGTTTCTACTGGATTTCTGTTCAGCTCCTGTCGGACAAAGCAATGTTGCGCCGCACCCTGCTGTTTCTGGCCTTTTTTGCCGGCATTTTTGCCTTTTCGTCCATCCTTCAGCACATTTTCACAGACAACCGTGCTTTATGGTTCCGCTATATATCCGTGCAGTCCTGCTCGATATTTGGCTCCTATATTAACCGCAACCACTACGCCGGCCTTATGGCCATGCTTTTTGGTCCCACCCTTGGCCTGTTGCTGGCGCTTCGCCCCCCCCGTCAGTTCGGCACCATGCGCGAAAAAATCCTGGGCCTGTTTGAAGAAAAAGAGACCCCCCTGTTTATTCTTCTTCTGCTTTCGGCATCAATCATGGTGATGTCGGTTTTTATCAGTCTCTCCAGGGGCGGCATGACCAGCCTGTGCATATCCAGCCTGTTTTTTATTCTGATGGCATCCGGAAAAAAATTTTCAGGACGCCACACAAAAATGAAAATCACCGCCGCAATGCTGCTGTGCGCCGTTCTGATGGCCCTCACCTGGGTCGGCTGGGAAACAATTGACAATCGCTTCAGCACCATCTATGCGGCAGATGATATCATGCGCATTGGCCGGCTCCGATACTGGGGCAGATGCCTGGCCGGCGGGCTGGATTTTTTGACCACCGGTGTTGGTTTTGGTGCCTTTGAAGTGGCCGGACCCATCTACCAGACCTACTATATGGGAGCCATCCTGGACCATGCCCACAACGACTACCTGGAGCTGCTTATAGAAGGCGGTATCCCCGGTGTTCTGCTGTTTCTTGTTTTTTTTCTCTGCCTTTTCCAGGTTGTGCAGAAAACCCTAAAAAAGAGAAAAGAGTCCTATTCCATTCTGGTCTGTATCGGCGCCATTACCGGTATTGTAGCCATCCTGCTGCACAGCTTCACAGACTTCAACCTGCATATTCCCGCCAACGCCCTTTATCTTGCCTTTCTCTGCGGCCTGGCGGTTGCCGCGGCCCACACCCGGCTGCGAAACCACATCACCCCGCCCACCTACCTGCCACCCGCGCCAAACAGGGCAGCCCTTGTCACGCCTTTTCTGTTTATCCTGCTCTGGCCGCCGCTTCTGGCGCTGTCTATGGGCCAATGGATGGCCGATCAACACATCCAGCCCTTTATAAAGGCCCCCCTGAACAACACCACTGCCCCGGCCCTGCTGGAACAGGCTGCCGAAAGCGCCCGCCGTGCCACCGCCTTCTCACCATGGAGCGCAACCGCCCACACACTTCTCGGAGACGCCGCCTTTTTCTCCGGCAACCCGGAACAGGCACTGGACGCCTATCAGCAGGCCCTCTGTTTTACACCCACCCGATCAACACTGCTTCAAAAGGCCGGCCAGGCCGCCCGCAATGCCGGCCTGCCCCTTTCCCGGGCCGAGGCCCTTATGGCCGCCGGTGTAAAAACCTATCCCATGCGACCCGGCGCGCATGGCGCCCACGCCGGGTTCCTGTTTGAAACCGGCAATAAGGAAAAGGCCATGTCCGTGGTTCGAACTGGTATTAAAACCCATCCTTCCCTGGCGCGACAGTTTTTTACCCTGATGACTTATGCCGGCCTCACCCCCGCGGAAATGTTTACAGCCCTGCCTGCAAATTCTTATGTGCTGACCCAGTTTGCCGCCCATATCCAAAACACCGATTACGACTTTATGCGAAGAACCATTCTGACCGCCGCCGTGAATGCCGCCGACCAGGAAGCCGAGCCCTCGCCAAAGGCTTATATTAACCTGGCCCATCTTTACCTGCGGGAAAAAAATCATGACCAGACCATTACTGTTCTGGAACGTGGTGTCACCCGATTGCCGGATCACCCCTATCTGCTTTACCTGCTGGCCCGGACTTATGAAGAAAACCAGATAGTCTACAAGGCCCTGGATCTGTATAAAAAGCTCCAGATTATTTCCCCCGGCTACCGCGACACCGAACAACGTCTTAAAGCCATGAAACGGTAAGGGCGATACCTGAAGCGGCCCGGCGAAAAAGGCGCACGTTCCTTTAACCCGGACATTTTATGAGTTGTTCGCTGGAAATTTTGACTTGTAAAGACTGTTGAATAGTGATAAAAGTCCGATTCTAATATAAATTAATAAGTTGAAGGTGATTGCTTCAATACCTTATGCCGTCACCCCCGGGCTTGCCTGCCGGGCAGTAGCCCGTCAGGGCGAAGGTCGGACCCGAGGGGCCAGAATAAAAATGTTTTAATACCGAATCAGTAAGGAGGAAAACCAATTTTACGCTGGATCACCCAATCAAGTTGGGTAATGACGGGTAATGCTTAATCACTTAAAATTTCTCCCCGGAGCTAACATGCAGTTCATCGACCTCAAATCTCAGCAAGACCGCATCCGTGACCGTATCGAAACCCGTATCCGCCAGGTCCTTGACCACGGCCAATATATCATGGGGCCTGAGGTTCAAGAATTGGAGGTAAAACTTGCCGATTATACCGGCGTTAAGCACTGCATCACCTGCGCCTCCGGCACTGATGCCCTGCTTATGGCACTGATGGCCCTTGACATCAGCCCCGGCGATGAAGTCATCACCGTGCCCTACACATGGATTTCCACTGCCGAAGTTATCGCGCTGCTGCGGGCCAAACCCGTTTTTATTGATATTCAGCCCGATACTTTCAACATGGACCCGGCAAAGCTCGAAGCCGCCATTACGTCCCGCACCAAGGCCATTATACCGGTGGGCATCTACGGCCAGTGCGCGGACATGACCCGGATTAATATTATTGCCGCGAAACACAACATTCCGGTCATTGAAGACGGAGCCCAGAGTTTTGGGGCCACTCATCACGGTAAAAAATCCTGCAATCTTTCTTTGATTGGCTGCACTTCGTTCTTCCCGTCCAAACCCCTGGGCTGCTATGGAGACGGCGGCGCCATTTTTACGCCGAACGATGCCTTGGCGGACAAACTGCGTCAAATCCGTATTCACGGCCAGAAGGTCAAGCACCAGCACCCCCTGGTGGGTATCAACGGCCGACTGGACACTCTCCAGGCCGCTATTCTGCTGGAAAAATTCACTCTTTTTTCCGAAGAATGCCACCGCCGTGCGGAAATCGCGGATCGCTACAACGTCCTGCTGGCTGATATCCCCGGCATTCAAACTCCGGTGGTTGCCGCCAACAACACCTCTGTGTATGCCCAGTACACCATCCTTACCGATGACCGGGAGGCCCTGTCAAGCAACCTTAAATCTAAAGATATTCCCTCGGTGGCCTATTACACGGCGCCTCTGCATCTTCAGGGCGCTTTTACCGACTTGGGGCATCAACCCGGCGATTTTCCCATATCCGAGGAGGTAGCAGCCCATTGTCTCAGCCTCCCCATGTCGCCGTACCTGAGGAGAGAAGACCAGGCGGCCGTTGTGGCCGCCATGAAGTAAAAAAAATAAGGAACTGGGGCAATAACAATTAAAGATAGGAAGTCCAAGCCAGTTTGCTGAAAATAGTTAAACATAAAATGCATAATCTGATTTCAGATAAAAAATTTTCTGAAATTTTGACTGGGTCGGTTTGGGCACTGGGGGCGCGAGTATCTGCGACTGTCTTGGCTTTGGTTTCGAGTGTAATCATTGCAAGGTTTTACGGTGCAGAGATGGTTGGTGTTGTTGCGGTGGTAAACTCATTTTTAATCCTTGCAACAACCTTTACAGTGTTTGGGACCAATACATCTATTCTTCGCCTGATCCCTGAGTATCTTGCCAAATATTCTCCAACGTCGGCATTCAAAGTTTACCGAAAAACCCAATACATGGTAATTGGCTTTTCTCTATTGACGGGCACCTTATTTTATTTCAGCGCCAATTTCATAGCTGCAAAAATCTTCAACAAGCCCCATCTGTCTATTTATTTTGCCATTGCATCGATATTTATTGTTTTTAAGTCCCTTATGTTATTAAACACCAGCGCCGTCCGGGGGTTGAGGCTCATTCGTGTTTTTGCCATGATGCAGATGCTGCCCCAGGGATTTAATCTGTTACTTCTTATAGCCTTAGGGATTCTGACAGCTCAACCTGGCGTACCTGTTTATGCGTTGCTGTGTGGCTATGCTTTGACTGGTATTTTTGGGTGGGGCATTATGAATTACACTTTTAAACGAAGAATTCAGCCAGGCGACAAGCTCCACCCGACTTCAACAAAAAAAATATTGGCCATTTCTTTGCCCATGCTAATGGTCGCGACAATGAATTTTTTTATCGCTCAGACAGGGGTAATAATGCTCGGAATGTTTCGAACCGAGGCTGAAGTCGGATACTATTCCATAGCGGTGAAACTCTCAACTCTTACATCCTTTGTGCTTTCAGCCATCAACACCATTTCAGCGCCTAAGTTTTCGGAATTATTTCATTCCGGGAAAATAGATGAACTGTTTTATGTCGCTAAAAAATCGACAAAATTAATATTTTATGCAACAGTGCCGATTCTGTTTTTTCTGCTGATTTTTGGAAAACTTGTTCTTTCAATTCTTTTTGGGGCCGAATTTACAGTAGCTTATACTGCGCTACTCATACTGATTATAGGCCAGTTCATTAATTCAATATCAGGGTCTATTGGATATTTCATGAATATGATTGGTTATCATAATCAGTTACGAAATATTCTTTTTTCAGCGGCCGCACTAAATATTCTTTTCGCCTTTGTGTTAATACCAAAGATAGGAATAAACGGGGCCGCAATAGCCAGTATGCTTTGTTTGGTCTTTTGGAATATATCAGCACTTACTTACATATATAAAAAATATGGAAGAACAACCACCTACATTCCTTTTATAGATTAACTTGAGGTATGAATGCCTAAATATGTGTTTTTGACTTATAGGAACCGGAGTGGGTCAACCTTATTGGCCAGTCTGCTGAATAATATTCCAGATATTTGTTGCACACCCGAAGCTGAAATACTTTCAAAATTGTTACTTACGGGAAATGCAAAAGATCCTGTTTCCGAAGAGACAATAAAAATAATTGAAACAGCAATGGCTTCCGATCCAAAGCTATCTTTTTGGAATTTAACGCTATCTGACCTGGATATTCGGTTCGGAAGTAAAACAAGTAAAGAAGAAATGCTTTTCAGTATACTTAGAGCCTATGGAAAAAAAAACAAGCCTGACGCTAACGTTTTAATTTTTAAGTGTCCAATATTAAACGACTATTTAAAAAATTGCTGTAAAAATGAAGATCTCATTAGAAGCGATCTGTTTTTTTTAGCATTGCTGCGTGACCCCCGGGCATCCTTTGAATCTCAAAAACGCTCAAAAAGTCTAAATGAGTTTGTTATGGATGCAAGCCCGCGTCACTCCGCACATAAATGGGTAAAATTTCATAACATGATTAAAAACATTAAGGCGTTTAATTGCGGCTATGTTGTTAAATATGAAGAACTGATCTTAAACCCTACAAATACGTTGACAAAAATATGTGATGCGTTAAGGCTTAATGCCACATTAAAAAATGTCCTTGTTGAAGGTAACTCCTACTACCATTCAATTCCTTATAATCAAAAAAAATTGCATCAAGGGCTGCTCAACCCATTCAATACTGAAAAAATTGACTCTTGGAAAAAGGCACTCAATGGATCTGAGATTTTTTTAATTGAAATCATAGCGAAACAGCAGATAAAAGAGTGGGACTATAAACTATTTTCACCTCATCCGAATTTTATTAATTTAATGATTGTGTTTTGCGTTAGCGAGTTTAAAAGTTTTTTGAATCGTTCAATTTCTTTTTTTAGAAAAACAACGATTAAATATAAAGTTTTAAAGCGGTATTAATGATATTCAATTCCATACAAAATATACTTTTAAAAATGTAAATTTTGTTAAAAGTAGACAAATTAAATTTAATTAAATATGAATTTTATAACCTCACATCCTTTTTTATTCATACTACCAATGGGCGTTTTACTTTTACTGCCTTTAACTGTATTTAGAAAAAATTTGATATATGCCATTATTCCAATTAATACTATTGCGGATTGCCTCGTGGAATTTACAGGCGGAGCGAGCGCTTCAATTCATAGTGGGATTATCCGAGTGCCAGTTATTTTGCTAATTGCATTCTTTTATGTAAGAAAAATAAAGTCTGATAAATTAACATGTAGTATTGTCTTTTTTTTGCTTTATTTATTAATTTTAGTTTTATTTTCATCTAATATTTTTAGATCATTAAGCACATATACCAAATTTGCCATATCGCTATCTATGATTCCGATCGCTTTTTACAATATTGATACTCAGGCTGGATTAAAAAGACTTCATATCTCCCTTCTAATTGGAGCTGGTATCCTGCAAATTAACTATGTGTTAGCTCAAATGTTTCATTTTGGCGAAAAAGCCTATAGCGAAGATGGCTTTTACCTTGGCGCAACGGGGGTAACGATGACCTATATTTTTTGTTACGCCATTGCAGTTGCTCCATTGACCTATGCGCTTCTAAAAAAAGACAGGAGCAAATTGATAGCAACCGTCATGTATGGTTTTGCTGCAATTGTAACATTGATTACTTTTAGACGTGGTTCAATTTTGGCAATGATGGTGTCTTTTTTAATCTTGTTATATTTGAGTTCTTCCAAATATAAGAAAACTCTTATAAGTTTACTTATTTTCATTGGAATCGGCTTTTGGGGTGTTTACCACTGGCAAGAACAGAGACTTCAAAATTTGTTTGAACAAAGGATTGTTTATAGCATCGAAAGGGAATTTGACGAGAAAGCATTTGGACGGGTTAACGAAACTAAGGAAGTATGGTATGAGTTTTTTAATAAATCTTTGTCACACAGCTTATTCGGTTCCGAACTTTTTAACTCGGTGGAGTATTTTAATTACTGGAAGCAAACCGGAAGAACGATTCACATTGATTATAATAATATTCTTCATGGTTCCGGTTTAATCGGTTTAATTTTATTTATTTTAATTTTCTGGCAAATGATCAAAAAATTTAAACTCTATGAAACTACGTTAGAACATCCAATTTTATTCCCTCAGCTCAAAATGGTTTTTTGGGCAACAGTGGCTACAAACCTCGTGTTATCTCTTTCTACACAACTTTGGTATGTAACCAGTTATTCAATTTTTGGATTGCTCATAGGTTCGACGCTAAGGGCGGCTAAATCTAATATTGCCATTCAAAATAACAAATATTAAGAATATGAGCATAATTCCTATTAAGATTTTGGTTCCAAGATTGCATGGCATGGGTGGGGTGGCCAATTATTATCTGTCGATAAAGAAACATTTAGGTGCTGATTATCAATATGTATATCGCGGAAATGTCAGCCGAGAAGAATCTGGAACTTCAGTCCCCGGGCGAATGGTGAAGGATTATGTTCTATTTTGCAGAAGAACATGGTCTGATACTGATGTGGTGGTTATCAATTCATCATTAGGCGTTGGTGGTTTTTTCCGGGATGGACTTTATGTTCTGTTATCACCGGTTCATGTGCGCAAGGTGGTTTTTTTCCATGGATGGAATCTTGGTTTTGAAAAAAGAATTGGTGCGTCTTTTGGGTTGAAAACCTGGTTGAACCGGACGTTTCTAACCGCCGATCATATTATTGTTTTGTCCGCCGGGTTCAAGAAAAAATTGCGGCATTGGGGTTACACAGGGCCGATTAGTCTTGGAACAACTATAGTCGATGAACAGTTGCTGGAGGATGTAAATTTTCAGCGTCTGTCAAAGGAGCGGG
This sequence comes from Desulfosudis oleivorans Hxd3, assembly GCF_000018405.1. Taxonomy (NCBI): domain Bacteria; kingdom Pseudomonadati; phylum Thermodesulfobacteriota; class Desulfobacteria; order Desulfobacterales; family Desulfosudaceae; genus Desulfosudis; species Desulfosudis oleivorans. Next base: position 2,216,894 of record NC_009943.1, on the reverse strand, counting down.
CTGAAAACAAAAATCCGACCATCCTGTATCTTGGCAACATCTCCGAGGCCAAAGGGGTCCGGGGAGTTATTCAGGCGTATCAGCTTTTGTTCAGCCGAAACGGATTGAAAAATTTGAAATGCATCATGGCAGGACAAGGCAACATGCTTGAAGAACTGAAGGCACAGGCCGATTCACAGAACCTTGATATCCAGTTTCCGGGATATGTCAGAGAAAAACAAAAGACAGGGGTATTCAAAAGTGCTCATGTCTATGTGTTTCCTTCTGCTCATGGCGAAGGGATGCCGACCTCGGTTCTAGAGGCCATGGCTTTTGGACTTCCGGTCATTACTACTCGAGTAAGTGGTATTTCAGATTTTTTTGAGGACGGTAAAATGGGCTTGTTTTTAGACACCCGTGATCCGGAGCATATTGCTAAAAAAATTCGTTATCTGCTGGACCGCCCTGAACTGATGCACCAGATGTCTGAGTACAATTACAATTATGCCAAGGAACATTTTTATGCTGGGAAGGTGGCAGATTGGTTCAAAAGCATAATTGAATCCGTGATCCATGATGATAATGAATAAATTGAACGTCTGCCTGACCCATGACATTGACCGGGTCCGCAAAACCCATCAGTATCTCACCAAAGATCTGAAAAAAGGGCGGTGGCGGAACCTAAAAACACTGATTACAGGTGAACAGCCATATTGGACTTTCGATGACATGGCTGAATTGGAATCCAAGTATGATGCCAGGTCCACGCTGTTTTTTCTTCATGAAACCATCCCTTTTAAACCATTGAAACCCGGTACATGGAAATTGTCTGTGGGGCGGTATTCCATACGGGAACCAGAGATCGGTAAATTGATCCGACAATTGGATGCCGGCGGATGGGAGATCGGCTTACACGGCAGCTACCGGTCGTTTCAGGATCAGTCATTGCTTGCAACGGAAAAAAAAATCCTGGAAGACATGCTGGGGAATCAAGTGACGGGAATCCGCCAGCACTACCTGAATCTGGATGAACCCGATACTTGGATGTTACAGAGAAAAGCCGGATTCACCTATGATACGAGCCTTGGCAGAACAGACACCAGCGGATACAAGGATGGACGGACCGCGCCTTTTGTTGATGAAATATCCGGTATGAACATCATTCCATTGACCATTATGGAGTGCTGCCTTTTCAAGGAAGTTGAAAATAATAAGCAAAACGCGCTGAAACGGGCAGTGGAATGGATGGATTATTCCCAGAAAACCGCTACCTTTTTTACCATTCTCTGGCACCAGCATATGCTCAATGAAAAAGAGTTTCCCGGTTACCGGTGGGTGTATGAGGAAATTTTAAAGGAATGCCGCCGAAGACATGCCAGGTTCTGGCTGTGCAGAGATATTGATGAGTCCCTGGGATGAAATAGGGTAGGTAATGGCAAACTATGACATCAGTGTTGAAGGTTCAGACTTTAAAGATCAATGGGATCAGTTTGTTCTGAATCACCCGTTGGGTAATTTTTTTCTTCTGTATGACTGGCTGGAAATTGTGCAGTGGAAAACAGGGTTTGAGTTCAAACCTCTGGTGATCCGGTCAGGGGGCAACTTGTCCGGGATCATGCCGATTTTTCTAAAAAAATATATTGGATTCACGATTTGCATGTCCCCACCTCCAAAAGTTGCTTCACCATGGATGGGACCTTTGATAGCGGCGACATCTGATAATCAGTACCGTATTGAAAAACAGAACCAGAAAACTGTCGAGGTATTACATGATTTTCTTGTGAATCAAGTGGGATGCGATTATATCCGGCTGAATTGTGTTTCGGGGTTGGATGATGTCCGCCCATTTAAGTGGAAAGGGTATCAGTGTAATCCGGTATACACGTATTTTTTGAATATTTCAGATAAACATGAAGTGTTTGAAAAATTTGACGGCAGGATCAGAACAGGAATCCGTAAGGCCCTGCAGAATGGATTGACGTATAAACATGTGGACAACAACATGGCCCTTCAGGTTATAAAAGCTGTATCTGAAAGATACAAAGAGCAGGGACTGTCTTTTGCCTTGAACCGGGAATTGATAGACAGGTTATTGACATCCCGGGCCGGTGATTTTATCGAAACAACCGGTGTGTTTGATAATGAAGGGTTCGTGTCAGGTAATATTCTGATAAAGCTTAACAACAGGGTGCACCACTGGATCGGCGGGATTCAACCCAGCCGAAATCAGCAGGGAGCCAATGAATTGCTCCATTGGTCAGGAATAGAACGATATGCGGACGAAGGGGTGTTTGAATATGAGTTCATGGGGGCCAATACCAAGCACCTGTGCGATCATAAATCAAAATATAATCCTGAACTGCGGGTTTTTTATTCATGTGAATGGCACAACAACAAAGGGAAACTGGTTGACTGGGCCGGCAATTTATTAAAAAGAAAAAAGGTTGATTGAAAAGAGAATGGATAAAATAGACACCAAAACCCGACGGCTGACACTCAAGGTGCTCAGCCATATTTCTTGGCCCCCAGGGAGATTGTATCAAGGGGTAACCATCAGGGATCTGGTCGATTCCCGCACTACCGACACCGGCATTGTTTTCATTGTGGGGGCTCCCCGGACGGGAACTACCCTTCTTTATCAGGTTTTGACCAATATGCTTGACGTCGGTTATCTTTCCAATCTCTCCAACCTGTTTTATCACTCCCTTTTCAGTGGGATGGTACTGCATGATAAACTATATGGCGACAGACCCCATAATAATTTTTCAAGTGACAACGGCCGGACAAAAGGGTGGGCCAGTCCTAATGAATCAGGCAAGTTCTGGTATCAGTGGTATCCCAAAGATGTCAGCTGTCTGACAGAGGAGATGTTGTCTGGTGTGGATTTTTCTCCTATGGTCAATACCATTAGGAACATTCAGGATCGATTGAAAAAACCCCTTGTTTTTAAGAACCAGACCAATAGTCAGAGAGTGGCCTCCCTGGCAAAACTGTTTCCGGACAGTGTTTTTATTCATACCGTACGTGATCCCTTTCCTGTTGCCGACTCCATCATTGAACACAGACAACGGTTTCTGGGATCGACTGACAAATGGTATTCTATCAAACCGGATAACTATGAGCAGATCAAAGATCTTGATTTTGTGGAACAGGTGGTTCGCCAGATTCATGGTGTGGACAGCATGATTGATCGGGCGTTTCAAGAGTTGGATCAGGATCGTTGGGTCAGAGTCCGGTATGAAGAGATTTGCAAAAACTGGCCGGAGGTGGTGGAGCAAGTAAAGGGCAGGCTGAAACGGTTCGGCCCGGTGCATGGGCGAAAGGGGGCCAGCTCCCCTGTAATAAGAATGCAGGATGTGCCTGTTGAAACTGACATGCAAAAAGCTATTATAGAAAGTATTCGGAAGGTTTATGGCTGATCTCAAAAAGATATACGAGCATATATTCCGTCTGGAATATGAACAGGGCTTTAAAAGCTATGATATCTATGATGGATCCGGCCTGAAAGTTCCGCTACTAAGGCAGTTGAAATCCGGTCGGATGGCTTCGACATATTTCAATAAATTCAGCCCTTTTAATTTCCGGACTGTTTTGGGAATTTCAAAACGGAAATATCCTCATGCAGTCGCCTGTATGGTTGACGCTTATTTCAATTGTCCGGTAGATAGAATTCCGGAAGATTTTATCAAAGAACAGTTTGAATGGCTTATTTCAAAAAGCCTCAAAGATAGATATGGTTTTCACTGCTGGAATGGACTGGGCATTTCCATTGATATGAAAGGCGGGGGGATCAAACCGGATATACCCGGTCTGATTGGAACGTCTGCCGTTGCCAGGGTATTGTGTGCCTATTATCAAAAAACAGCTGATGAACGTATCCCCGAGATATTACGTTCTGTCAGATATGATCTGTTAACCAATTATTTCCAAATGTATTCAGGATTCAGTTTTTTTCGTTACAAACCGGTTACACCACCGTGGGTATTCACAATAAATGCATCAGCCAAGGGAGCGGCACTGATATGTCATATCAATCATATCCTGGGAGAAGATCAAGGGCTTGAGCAAGTTGCATCTGCTGTTTCATCTATTCTGGATTCCCAGGAAAAAGATGGAAAATGGAAATATACCATGGACTTGAAAAACGGCCGACATAAGGTGCAGACCGATTTTCATCAAGCCTATATCATCAAAGCCCTGCTGGACATCCATCATTCAGGAATGTTGGATATTCCCCTGGCAGATGCGATAATAAGGGGAATTGATTTTCAAAATAAAACTCAGCTGCTATCTTCAGGGGCTATATATTATCGACACCCTGTAAAATATCCATTCAATATTCACAATCAGTTGTACGCCTTTTATGTCAACAAGGCTGCTTCTTTTTTGGATAAGTCATATGACAGAAAGGGTGAGCTGATATTAGACTGGGCGTTAAAGCACCTTTACGATTCAGGGCTCGGATTTATATACGGCGCGTACCCTGCAATTAAAATCAGAATCCCTTATGCCAGGTGGGGCAATGCCCATGCGCTGTATCTGTTCAGCCTGTTGATGAATTCAAGCCAACCAAGCTGAAAACAACATTAAGAAAGCATTCAAGAATTACAATCATGCCTGATACAATTAATATAACCACCATCATCGGTGCCCGCCCCCAGTTCATAAAAGCCGCCACAGTGTCCCGGGCCATTGCCGGGCAGGCTCAAACTGGGCAGCAGGCAACGCCCATCAAAGAAACCATCATCCACACCGGACAGCACTTTGATGCCAACATGTCCGAGGTGTTTTTCCGGGAGCTGGATATCCCGAAGCCGGATTACAACCTCGGCATCGGCGGGGGCAGTCACGGCAGAAACACGGGCCGGATGATCGAGGCTATTGAAGCGGTGCTTGTCAAAGAGCAGCCGGACTGGGTTCTGGTCTATGGCGACACCGACTCCACCCTCGCCGGAGCCCTGGCCGCAGCCAAGCTGCATATTCCGGTGGCTCATGTAGAGGCCGGGCTGCGTTCCTACAACCGGATCATGCCCGAGGAGATCAACCGGATTGTGGCGGATCAGTTGAGCACTCTGCTGTTTTGCCCGACCCGAACCGCTGTGGCGAATCTTGAAAAGGAAGGATTCCCCCATCAGTTGACGGCCCGGACCCGTCAGGCAGTGGTCAACGTGGGGGATGTGATGTATGATGCGGCCCTTTATTACGGGGGCCGGGCACAGGGGAAAAGCCGGATCATACAGACCCGGGCACTGACACCCAAAGCATTTGTGCTGGCCACCATCCACCGGGCCGAAAACACGGACAACCCGGAGCGGCTGCACAACATCATGACCGCCTTGAACCAGATCGCCGCAGAAATACCCGTGGTCCTGCCCCTTCATCCCAGAACGAAACAGAAACTGGTGCCCGCTGATTTTCCTGCAGTGACGTTCATCGACCCGCTGGGATATCTGGACATGGTGATGCTGGAAAAAAACGCTCAAGTCATTGTCACCGATTCCGGTGGGGTCCAGAAGGAAGCATATTTTCATGGTGTGCCCTGTGTTACTGTGCGAGATGAGACCGAGTGGGTGGAGTTGGTTGAGGTGAGGGTAAATGCGTTGGCCGGGTCAAAAAAAGACGAAATTATACAATCATATCATTCAATGAAAAATAAACCAGTCGAAGCAAAATTATTATATGGCAATGGAGACAGTGCCTCAAAAATAGTATCTTTTCTAACTGAATCGATAACCGTTTAAATTTAAGTTTTAACTAGTGTCCATCCACAGATATAACTACTTGTAAAGAATAAAAAAAGCGCATTTTGTACTGGTATTTTTTGTCTTGCTGTAGTATATAAAAGTTATCCAAGCTTTCAATATAACTACAGAAAACAAAAAGGAGCCCAATACAAAATGCGCAAAAAATGGCAAAAACAAATGACCTTCATGCCTCAAGAAATTGATCATCCGCAAGCCAGAGAACTCGAAGCCATCAGTCAGTTGCTTGACAGCAAATCTACCATTTACGAAATCGTCTTGCAAGACCTTCCCAGTCAAGCGACATCCGGCTCGCCAGGTGGCGCCCAGGGCATGACTGCCGAGCAGGTGATACGAGCCGCCATTGTAAAGGTCCTGTTCGGCTTTACATACGAAGAACTGGCCTTTCATTTGGTCGATTCCATGAGCATCCGGCGCTTCTGTCGAATCGGCATTACCGACGAAGGGTTTAAAAAATCCACGCTTCATAAAAACATCAAAGCCCTGTCCGCCGAGACCTGGCAGTTGATCAACAAGGAGGTGCTGGCGCATGCCGAAGAAGCCGGGATTGAAAAAGGCCGTCAGGTGCGTATTGATTGCACGGTTGTTGAAAGCAATATCCATAAGCCGAGTGATTCTGTCCTTCTGTGGGACGCCGTCCGGGCTATTACCCGGTTATTGGAACGCGCCCAACAAGAGACCGGGAAGCAAAGGCTTTTGTTCCATGACCACCGGCGGATCGCAAAAAAACGAATGCTGGCGATTCAATACACCCGTGACGCAAAAGCCCGAAAGCCCCTTTACAAAGACCTTGTCAAAAAAACCCGCCAGTGCGTCTCCTATGCCAGGTCAGCCGTAAAAGCGCTGGAGCAATCCGTGGCCCATCCTTCCAGAACGGCATTGGCCATTGAACTGCAGAGCTTTGTGCGCCTGACCGATCAGGTGATCCGTCAGACCGAGCTGCGCGTCTTCCAGGACCAGCAGGTTCCGTCGTCAGAAAAAATCGTCTCTTTGTTTGAACCGCATACGGACATCATTGTCAAAGACCGCCGGGACACCTATTACGGACATAAAGTCTGTCTGACCGGCGGCAAATCAAATCTGATCCTTGATTGCCTTATTGTTGAAGGCAACCCGGCCGATACCACACTGACAGAGACCATGCTGGATCGCCAGCATCAGATTTATAATCGTTACCCGCTGAAAGCCGCCCTTGATGGCGGATTTGCCTCCAAAGACAACCTGGCCAAAGCCAAAGAGAAAAAGATCAAAGACGTATGCTTTGCCAAAAAACGCGGGTTGTCTGAATTGGATATGTGTCGCAGCCATTATGTTTATAAACAGTTACGCCGCTTCCGTGCGGGCATCGAGGCCGGGATATCCTGGCTCAAACGGACCTTCGGCTTCAACCGCTGCATGTGGAAAGGCCTGCCGTCCTTTAAAAGCTATGTCTGGGCAACGATCGTGTCGGCAAATTTGCTGACCGTTGCCAGAAAACAACTGGCATAACCGGACCCCGACATAACGATTTTGATAAGTCATGGGGATAGCTGTTCCCCAAAACTGATATTTTGTGGTATTTTGTTTGCTCAATAATTTTTTATCCCCAAAAAATAAGGGGTGATAAAATTTTGCTCATAAATGTGCCAGATTAAAGACCCAAAATCGACAATTTATGGATGGACACTAACTAGTGTCCATCCACAGATATAACTACTTGTAAAGAATAAAAAAAGCGCATTTTGTACTGGTATTTTTTGTCTTGCTGTAGTATATAAAAGTTATCCAAGCTTTCAATATAACTACAGAAAACAAAAAGGAGCCCAATACAAAATGCGCAAAAAATGGCAAAAACAAATGACCTTCATGCCTCAAGAAATTGATCATCCGCAAGCCAGAGAACTCGAAGCCATCAGTCAGTTGCTTGACAGCAAATCTACCATTTACGAAATCGTCTTGCAAGACCTTCCCAGTCAAGCGACATCCGGCTCGCCAGGTGGCGCCCAGGGCATGACTGCCGAGCAGGTGATACGAGCCGCCATTGTAAAGGTCCTGTTCGGCTTTACATACGAAGAACTGGCCTTTCATTTGGTCGATTCCATGAGCATCCGGCGCTTCTGTCGAATCGGCATTACCGACGAAGGGTTTAAAAAATCCACGCTTCATAAAAACATCAAAGCCCTGTCCGCCGAGACCTGGCAGTTGATCAACAAGGAGGTGCTGGCGCATGCCGAAGAAGCCGGGATTGAAAAAGGCCGTCAGGTGCGTATTGATTGCACGGTTGTTGAAAGCAATATCCATAAGCCGAGTGATTCTGTCCTTCTGTGGGACGCCGTCCGGGCTATTACCCGGTTATTGGAACGCGCCCAACAAGAGACCGGGAAGCAAAGGCTTTTGTTCCATGACCACCGGCGGATCGCAAAAAAACGAATGCTGGCGATTCAATACACCCGTGACGCAAAAGCCCGAAAGCCCCTTTACAAAGACCTTGTCAAAAAAACCCGCCAGTGCGTCTCCTATGCCAGGTCAGCCGTAAAAGCGCTGGAGCAATCCGTGGCCCATCCTTCCAGAACGGCATTGGCCATTGAACTGCAGAGCTTTGTGCGCCTGACCGATCAGGTGATCCGTCAGACCGAGCTGCGCGTCTTCCAGGACCAGCAGGTTCCGTCGTCAGAAAAAATCGTCTCTTTGTTTGAACCGCATACGGACATCATTGTCAAAGACCGCCGGGACACCTATTACGGACATAAAGTCTGTCTGACCGGCGGCAAATCAAATCTGATCCTTGATTGCCTTATTGTTGAAGGCAACCCGGCCGATACCACACTGACAGAGACCATGCTGGATCGCCAGCATCAGATTTATAATCGTTACCCGCTGAAAGCCGCCCTTGATGGCGGATTTGCCTCCAAAGACAACCTGGCCAAAGCCAAAGAGAAAAAGATCAAAGACGTATGCTTTGCCAAAAAACGCGGGTTGTCTGAATTGGATATGTGTCGCAGCCATTATGTTTATAAACAGTTACGCCGCTTCCGTGCGGGCATCGAGGCCGGGATATCCTGGCTCAAACGGACCTTCGGCTTCAACCGCTGCATGTGGAAAGGCCTGCCGTCCTTTAAAAGCTATGTCTGGGCAACGATCGTGTCGGCAAATTTGCTGACCGTTGCCAGAAAACAACTGGCATAACCGGACCCCGACATAACGATTTTGATAAGTCATGGGGATAGCTGTTCCCCAAAACTGATATTTTGTGGTATTTTGTTTGCTCAATAATTTTTTATCCCCAAAAAATAAGGGGTGATAAAATTTTGCTCATAAATGTGCCAGATTAAAGACCCAAAATCGACAATTTATGGATGGACACTAACTAGGTTTTCAATATGTCAATCAAGGTTGCTCACTTGAGTTCTCATCATCCCCAGTTGTCTGTGAGAATTTTTAAGAAACAATGCATTTCTTTATATAACGCGGGCTTTGATGTAACGTATGTTGTGCCTGGCACTGGAGATAAAATTTTCGATGGGGTTAAATTTTCTTTTATACGGCCAGGAAAAAATCTTTTTCAAAGGTTAGTAATAAAACCATATAAAATATACAAAGCGGCTGTTAAACTGAATGCCGATATTTATCATTTTCATGATCCTGAATTAATCCCTTATGGCTATCTTCTTCTTAAAGCAGGGCACAAAGTAATTTACGATATACATGAAGACTTGGAAAATAAAATTAAAGACAGAAGAATAAAAGGCCTGGGCTATCTGTTACCTTTTTTTGCTGCTTATGTCGGTAAAATTGAAAAATATTTTTGTAAACGCTTTACATACAACATCACAGTAAATCAGGATATAAAAACAAAACTCAATATTAAGAATGTTGAAATAGTTACAAATTATCCAATTGTTGAGCTGTTTAAAAGAAAGGAGGCAGATAATGTTCGTTCAATAAATGATGAATTTACAGTTGTGTATGCAGGTTTGCTCAACCGGATCAGGGGTATAAAAGAAATCGTAGATGCTATGTCGTTTCTCCGGGGCACAGCAAGGTTACTTCTGCTTGGCAAATGGCAGGACAAACTGTATCAAGATGAATGCATGCATTCAGAAGGCTGGAAATATACTGAATTTAAAGGATTTTTGCCTTTGGAAGAAGCTTACGATGTAATTCAGAATTCAGACGTTGGTGTTGTTAATTTTTATCCGTTGAAAAATCATTTATTTTCAATGCCGAACAAAGCTTTTGAATATATGGCAGCTGGAAAACCCATGGTCATGTCAAATTTCGATTACTGGAAAGACTTGTTTGCTGATTGTGCCTTATTTTCAAACCCTGAGAATTCTGAAGAAATTGCTGCAAATATTGAGAAGTTAGCCTCTGACCGGCAGCTATTCAATGAGTTGTCAAAGAATGCAAAATTTAATATTGAAAATAAATATTCATGGGAATCAGAATCCAGAAAATTAATCGAAGCTTACAGGCGTATTTCTTGTTAAGCTTTTTTCTCATTTATCAAATATAGGAAAAACATTATGGCTTTAACAGACAATTACATTGAAGATTTTGAAACATTGCATTTGGGCAAAAATCTTATCATCGGAAATTACAATAGAATCGGCAAAAATGTGTCCATCGGTAATAATGTTAAAATTGGACATCATTGTATAATTGATGATGATGTGATTATCGGCGATGATGTGGTTATTGAAAATTATGTGTTGCTGAAAAAAGATACTAAAGTCGGTAATAATGTTAAAATAGGAGATTTTACGCTTATAAAGTTTAATAGCACAATTAGAGACAACGTAATTATAGATACACATAACAAAATTGGATTTAACACGGTAATAGGTAGCGATTGTGCTTTTACCTCTTATTGTGAAGTGAGAGATAACTGTAAAATTGGAAATAACGTAAAAATGGGGAGCCGATGTACCATTTCATCAGGAATAACTGTCGAAGATAATGTTAATATTAAATACAGTTTTGTCTTCACTGACACACCAGATTTAAAAAATGAAAATGAAAAAATTTTTGGATTGATCAAAGAAGGTGCAAAGTTTGGTGCAAATGTCACTATCATGCCTGGAATTACAATAGGTCGAAATGCAGAAATTGGTGCATGTTCACAGGTCAGGCACAATGTGCCGGACAATGAGATCTGGTATGGAAACCCGGCAAAATTCTTCAAAAAATTCTCTTCATAACAAACAAAAGGTAAATGATCTAAGGATGATAGAGGATTATATGAAGTTAATTGAAAGAGAATATAAAAGTGGTGATGAAGTAGAAATCAATAAGCTGTATAAGATAATGACAGGGATTAATAGGACAAAAGAAAAATGGGAATGGGAGTGGCTAAAAACTTGGGATGGAAAAGGGGCAATATACCTTTTATTTGATAAAAATCAGCTAATCGCACAATATAGTTTAATACCTACTCCTTTTTGTATTTTTGGGAAAAATTTTATCGCTGGTAAAACAGAAAACTGTATGTGTCACCCTAAATTTCAAAAACAAAAACTTTATTTTCCTCATGAGAAAAAAAGTTTTGAAAAAGCAAAAGAAAGATTTGATCTTTTTTTTACAACAGCAGGTGGCGTGTCGAAATGGGCTGCAGCAGCTGTTAGAAAAAAATTGGGTTATGTTTCTTTTGATTCTTGGGCCGTAAATTATTTCTGCCTGAATCCAAGCGCTCTTGCAAAACAACTTTTAAGCCAGATTGAAATTAACAATTTTAATCGAATTTTTGTCAGTTTAATATCAGTTTGTATCTGCGCTTACTGCAAATTTTGGCTTCCAGGTAAAAATAAGAACCTGGTACATAGCATTCTGGATGAAAAAAAGGTTGATCTTGATCTTCTGGAGACATTTTGGGTTCAAAATAAAAAATATTATGGTGTTACCATTGACAGGTCCAGAAAATATCTGGACTGGAGAATTGTTCAAAACCCACACTTTAATTATAAATTTATTTTATCAAACATAAGTAGCTCGATAAATGGATATCTTATTTTTCATTCAGACAGGGAAAAACTTTTGCACATAGATGATGTCGTTGTCGAACAAAAAAACCCTGTCATATTAAAAAGCCTTATCAAAGATACAATTGCTTATGCGATCCAAAATAATATGCAGGGAATAGTTTGCAGAGCATTGAAGGGTAACTCTTTTTTGCGAAAGCAACTATATCATCAAGGCTTTGTTGATCTTCGGTGGTATGCATATTATCAGGATGTCATTAAAAACAAAAAACAATTTCTGGTTTACACGGATAAAGAAATAACCATGGACCCCAAACAATGGTACATAACTAATTTGATCACCGAAGGGCGGGAATAAGACCCGGATAAAAGGCTTCCATGGATTTTACATTAAAAACCTATCAGCAGCTCCTAAACATTTTCAAAGCTTCCGGCTACACTTTCCAGACTTTTCAGAACTTTCTCAATGACACGACACCCCGGGCTATTATCCTTCGCCATGACGTGGACAAGCGGCCGGGCAATGCCCTGAAAACCGCATGGCTGGAGCATGAGCTGGGGCTTCCGGCATCCTACTATTTCCGGGCTGTGCCGGAAAGTTGGGATGAGGCGATTATCCGGAAGATCGCCGGCCTGGGCCATGAGATCGGGTATCATTATGAAAACCTGTCTGTCTGCAAGGGCGATCCCGGCCGGGCCTGGGAGGATTTCCAGGCCAACCTGGCAAAGCTGCGGGATCTGGCGCCTGTGACCACCATCTGCATGCACGGCAGCCCCCTGTCCCGCATCAACAACCTGGACCTGTGGCAGACCTATGATTACAAGGCTCTGGGCATTGTGGGTGAACCCTATCTGGATGTGGATTTTACCCGGGTGTTTTACCTGACCGACACCGGGCGAAGGTGGAATCATGCCGGGGCAAGCATCCGGGACCGGGTGGATTCCGGGTTTGATATTCAGGTAAACAGTACCGGGCATCTGATAGCCCTGGCCCTGGAGGGGCGGCTGCCGGATCGGATGATGATCAATACACATCCCCAGCGGTGGGAGGGTCGGTTGGGACCGTGGATGTGGGAGCTGGTGTGGCAGAATATGAAAAATGTGGTTAAGAAAGTTTTAAGTGGTTAGGCCGCTTGGGTAAGATAAATTATATACAGATAGCTTTCTTGTTATGGTTCGGGGCGGTTGCCGTGGTGTCGCTGCTGCCCTGGGCTGTTCTGGGAAGTACTCGTGTTTTGATAACCACGTCCGGCTTCTGGGAGCATGTGCTGGGATATGGAGTTCTGGCATTGTTGGCGGTACTGGCCTTTCGTGGCTGGAAGCTTGGCGTGATTGTGGCGGGTGTATTGCTCATCAGCATCGGGTTTGAGGTGGTGCAGGTGTCGTTTTTGGAGCGGACTTTTAATTGGATGGATGTGGCGGGAAATGGGCTGGGTTTGGGGGTTGGGGTGAGTTTTAAGTGGTTAGGTTTTAAGAGAAGGGGGAGAGTGAGATTGAGGGGAAGAGGAAAAATGATGGTTTTGGAAAGAGCAGGGGGGAATGATGGGGGGATAGTGCTTTGCCGGGAAAAGATTGTGCTGGTGGATCTGGTCCTGTTGGTGGCGGCTTTTATGCTGGTGCACTGGTTCAAGCAGGGCGGCCTGGTGTTGTCGGGCCGGTATTTTGATCTTTTGGTGGTTTTTCTGGCCTGCTGGATGCCGGCTTCGTTGGTGGGCAAGAAGTTCCGGACCAGTGAGTATCGCGGTTTGCGGGTCGGGATAAAATCTATTGTCAGATCCAATCTGTACCTGGGATATCTTATCAGTTTTGTGATCGTGTTTTTCGGGTTGAGCGAATTTTCCCGTTTGCAGGTGTTTGCCACCTGCCTGGTCTTTTTGCTTCTGGATATCGGCGTCTGGCTGGTGGGGTATCGGCTGGTGGCGGTAGCGGGTGAAAAGGAAGAAGAGGCGGAGGCAGAGGCCGGGCTGGTGGAAGAGGGTTTTCATTACCGGCTGTTGGTGGCCGACCTGGTGCTGCTGGTGCTCAGTTTCTGGGTGGTGAATTACCTGAAGCGGGGGGGGCTGGCCTTGCCGCCGGAATATGACAAATTGTTGCTGGTGCTGATCGGGTTGTGGTTCGCAACCGGGCTTGCCACCCGGAAATATGTTTTGGGTGCCGCCAGAAACGCTTATGACATTTTCTGGCAGTGGCAAAAAGCCGGCCTGATTATGCTGGCCGGGGTGGCGGCGGTGGTGTTTGCCCTGCGCTGGTTTCATTATTCCCGGTTTCAGGGGTTTGGCACCGTGGTGATGCTGATGGCGGCCGAGGGATTGCTGCTGGTGGCCGTGTATGGGGGCCGCAAGGCGCGGCAGGAGGCCGCGGACGTGGAATCGGCCGCAGAGGTGAGCCGAATCCTGGACCAGGAGCCGGTGGATACCAATGTGGACATTGAGGCCATCCGGGAGCAATTGATGTCACCGGCCCGGGAGCACCTGGAAGGTCGGTTGGGATCGGCCGGGGCGGGGGTGTTTGCTTTTCTGGATGGCCATGTTCCGCTGCACAACATTCTCTGGATGGAGACTGTGCTGGAGCAAAGCTGTGAGCCGGTGGACCGGCGGCTGGTGAAGCTGCCGGTGCGGCTGTTTATAAACCGGCATAAGTTAAATGACGTGCGCCGCCTGAATCAATATTTTCTGGAGTTGTACCAGGGGATGCTGGCGGGCGGTTATTTTGTGGGCTATGCCCATACCATTCATACCCATTATGACTGGGTGTACGGCAAGTTTCCGCGGCTGATGGCCCATCTGGTGTACGGGTTCAGTTTTGTCTGGCGGCGGGTCATACCCAAGCTGCCCTGGACCAAAAATGTTTATTTTGCCATTACCAAGGGGAAAAACCGGATTATCTCCCGGGCGGAGCTGCTGGGCCGGCTGTCGTTCTGCGGGTTTGAGATCGTAGCGGAGCAGGAGATGGAACGGCGTTTCTGGGTGATTGCCAGAAAGGTCAAAAAGCCCTCGTTTGTGGAAAACCCTACCTATGGGCCGCTGGTTACCCTGAATCGGGTGGGGTACCAGGGGAAGACGGTGCGGGTGTACAAGCTGCGCACAATGCATCCTTATTCGGAATTCTTGCAGGATTATGTGTTTGAGCGCCAGGGCCTTGAAAAAGGCGGCAAGTTGAAGGATGATTTCCGGGTGACCACATGGGGCCGGGTGCTCCGGAAATTGTGGATCGATGAATTGCCCATGCTGTATAACTGGCTGCGGGGGGATCTCAAAATCGTGGGGGTGCGGCCGCTGAGTGGTCATTTTTTGAGCTTGTATGATGAGGAGTTGCGTCAATTGCGGAAAGAGACCAAGCCGGGGTTGATACCGCCCTTTTACGTGGACATGCCCGTGACCCTGGAAGAGATCTGCGCGTCTGAGAAGAAGTATCTGCGGGCGTTTTTGGAAAAGCCGGTGCGCACGGATATTTATTACGGGGCGGTGGCGCTGTGGAATATTTTTGTTAAAAAGGCGAGGAGTGGGTAATCCAGTGTAAGATTGATTTTCTTCCTTTATTTCTTTTCCAGGCCATGGCCGGTTTCACGATATTCACTATTGCAGGTAGGGCATGTCAGGCCAGCGGTCAGTCTTTCTCCACAAAGACACACCCATCCGATCTGTCGGGCCGGGTTGCCGACCACCAGGGCGTGATCCAGGACATCTTTATTGACCACGGCTCCGGCGCCGATAAAGGCATACTTTCCTATTGTGATCCCGCAGACAATGGTGCAGTTGGCGCCAAGGGTGGCGCCGTGTTTGACCAGAGTGGGCCGCACCTGGTCCATCTTGCGGATTTCGGCCCGGGGGTTGTAGATGTTGGTGAATACCATGGACGGCCCGCAGAAGACACCATCTTCCAGGGTTACACCCTTGTATACGGAAACATTGTTCTGGATTTTGCACTGGTTGCCGATGACGACATCCGGGCCGATGACCACGTTCTGACCGATATTACAATTAGTACCGATGCGGGTACCGGCCATGATGTGGCAGAAATGCCAGACGCGGGTGCCGTCGCCGATGGCGGCCCCGTCATCCACATAGCTGGATTCATGGACAAAAAATTCGTCTGACATGGTGTTTTCCCCTTTTACTTCTGAATAAACGGGTGCTGTTCGCCCATGTTCAGGTCCGGCCGGGCATTGCGAATGGTATAGACGGTCTCGATGCTGGGCCGGGCGTGGGCAAGACCGAATCCGTTACCGTCCAGGATGTCCTGGTAGCTCAGGGTGTGCAGGTCGGTGAATCCGCCGCTGAATTCGATCTCTTTGCCGTCCACAGTGATAGACCGGTAGGTGCGCTGGCCGGCCGCCTGAATGTCAGGGGGCAGCGTGGTTTCATCAATGCTGAGAAACCATCTGACCCTTGCATTTTCAAGCTCCAGATACCCGGCGGATTTGTCATGTTCCAGCAGATGCACCACATTCATCTGAATCTTGCCGAAAATCCAGATAAGCATATCAAAAAAATGAATCCCGATATTGGACGCAATGCCGCCGGATTTGGAGGAATCACCTTTCCATGAGGTGAAATACCAGTTCCCCCGGGAGGTGATATAGGTCAGGTCGATCTCATGTTTGGTGTCTGGATGCTGAATGTTCTGAACCTGATCCTTCAATTCGATTAGGGCCGGATGCAGCCGGAGCTGAAGGATGTTATACACTTTTGAGGACATTTCAGCCTCTATCTCTTCCAGAGCATCGATGTTCCAGGGGTTCAGCACAAGAGGTTTTTCACAGATGGCATGGGCGTTGTTGCGCAGGGCAAACCGGATATGGGCATCATGCAGGTAATTGGGAGAGCAGATGCTGACATAGTCGATTGTCTCCCCTTTTCTGCGTTGCTTGTCTACATGCCGGTCAAACCGCTCAAACTCGGTAAAAAAATTGGTGTCGGGAAAATAGCTGTCAATGATTCCGACGCTGTCGTTGGGGTCCAGTGCGGCGGTAAGAATGTTTCCGGTTTCTTTGATGGCTTTCATGTGCCGGGGGGCTACATAACCGGCGGCTCCGATAAGTGCGAATTTTTTCATGATGGGTCAGGCTTTCCTTTCAGTGTTTATCCACGGTAGATGTTTTCGAATGTGTCTGAAAAAAACCCGCGAGTGTCCAGAATTGGGACCTTTAAGGCGTCAGGATTAATGGTTTTATACTGGTTGTGGGCCGTGCACAAAATAATCAGGTCGTAATCGCCGGAGATATCTTTTGATTTGCGGCCCAGATAACGGGAATATTGACGGGTTGGTCGAATCTCCGGGACATAGGGGTCGTTGTAATCCACATGGGCGCCTTTTTGTTCCAGCAGGTCCATGATGCGGTAGGTGGGAGATTCCCGGTCGTCATCCACGTTGGCCTTGTATGCCAGGCCCAGAAGGAGGATGCGGGCGCCTTTTATTGATTTGCTGTGTTCGTTCAACACATCCGCGGCACGCTGTACAACAAAATAGGGCATGGCGGTGTTGATTTCTCCGGCCAGTTCGATGAACCGGGTGGCAACATCATATTCGCGGGCCTTCCAGGTGAGATAAAACGGATCAATGGGGATGCAGTGGCCGCCAAGGCCGGGGCCGGGGTAGAACGGCATGTAGCCGAAAGGCTTGGTGGATGCGGCCCGGATGACCTCAAAAATATCAATGCCCATTTTCATGAAGGCCACTTTCAGTTCATTGACCAGGGCGATGTTCACGCTTCGAAAGATGTTTTCCATGAGTTTTACGGCTTCGGCGGTTTGCGTGGAGGAGACAGGCACGACCTGGTCGATAACCTGTTTGTAAAGGGCCAGTCCGGCCTCCAGGCAATCCGGTGTGCTGCCGCCGCAGACTTTGGGGATGGACCGGGTGTGGAAGTTCGGGTTGCCCGGGTCTTCACGTTCCGGTGAATAAACAAGAAAAATATCCCGGCCTGGAACAAGGCCGGTTTTTTCTATGCGGGGGCGAATCTCCTCGTCGGTTGTGCCCGGGTATGTCGTGGACTCTAAGCTGACGACCTGGCCTGCATGGAGATGGGGCAGAATGGTTTCAACCGATGAGATAACGTAAGAGAGGTCCGGCTCCCGGTGGCTGTTCAGGGGGGTTGGAACGCACAGGATTAATGCGTCGGCTTCGCCGGCTTTTGAGAAGTCGGTTACCGCTTCGAAACGGCCTTTTTGCGCGGCCTGGCCAATGGGGCCGGCGGAAATATGGCTGATATAGCTTTCCCCGGCCATGAGCATGGCGGTTTTACGCTTGTCGATGTCCAGGCCCAGGACCGGGTACCCTGCCTCCAGAAAGCGCAGGGCCAGGGGCAGGCCCACATAACCTAACCCGATAATGCCAATGCGGGCCGTTTTGTTTTCAATTTTTTCAAGAAGTGCCGATTTTGAGTGAATAGCAGGCTCCATTTAATTGAGCTCCCACCATCGCCGCACTGGCTGGCGGCATGGCTGTTCCAAGCGTTCAGGCTTCCAGCCTCCCAGGTTTTCAAAAGTTTATAGGGCATGTTTTACGGTTTTAGGGGTATATAGAAACAACTGTTGATGCATTTGTTTGTTTCTCCCCGTTGGGCAGGCCGGTGGGTTTTGGACGGGCTGATGGTGCATGTAGCCAAGGTAGAACCCACGCGGCTTGCGGTTTCTCCTAAGGGGATAGTTTATAACGTTTAGAGGATGGTGTGTCAAGAGGAGAAGGAAGAAAAGATGGATAAAAAATCAAGGGATTAAGACTGGAATGGTAGGGAAAAGAAATAATGATGAATGATGAGTGATGAATGATGAACTACCTTATCGGTCATTGCCCATCCCGGATCGGGGTCCGGGATGACGGCCACGGCAATCCAGTGTAAAATTGATTTTGTTCCTTATGGAATAGGGAATGGGGTCAATTTGGGTCTGGACCCCCGGGTCAAGCCCGAGGGTGACGGCAGACGTAGTCGTCATTGCCCAACTTGATTGGGCAATCCAGCCACCACCCCCGTCATTGCCGGGCTTGACCCGGCAATCCAGTGTAAAATTGATTTGGTTCCTTATGGAATAGGGAATGGGGTCAATTTGGGTCTGGACCCCCGGGTCAAGCCCGAGGGTGACGAGCAAAGGCGCTTGAGGGTGACGGCAAACGTAGTTGTCATTGCCGGGCTTGATTCGGCCTGGCTTTACTGGCCTGCCCGGCTGCAATGCCCTTACGGGCACACTACAAACGGGCATACGCAGGCGTCCGCCCTGGCGGGCTACGGCCCGGCAGGTAAGCCGGGTAATGACGAGGCGGAGGGAATGGGGCTTAGGAATGATGAATGCGGAATGATGAATGATGAATGGGATAGGGTAGGGGGTGTGGCCGTATTAAAGGCTTCTGTAAATGTTTTTTCTGTGACCTACTCGCAAAACCACGATATCGTCGCCCTCAAGATCGAAGATAACCCGATAATCTCCGATTCTGAATCTGTGTGTTCCAAGGGATGCGTTTGTAAGGGGCTCAGAATACCCAAGGGGGTCTTCCCGGTAGCGGGACAGGGTTTGTCCTATTCGTTTTTTGATATCGGCAGGGAGCTTTTTGATGTCCTTTACAGCTCGATTTGTGTAAACAAGGTCGAACATTATTCTTCGAAAACCTCGTCATGTGTCTTGATTCTGCCTGCCTTGTAATCGTCCCGGGCCTCTTTTATGCTTTTAAGATAATCGGGGGATGTTGAGGCAAGAAGATCTTCCAGAAAAGCTTCTCTCTGCTTTTTTTTCATATTCATAACCGCCTGGATCAAAATCTCCGGCTTGAGGTCAACTTTTATTGTATTGGTATGCATACTGCCTCCTGGAGTTTTTAAAACGTTTTTTATAACCGGTATAATATTGAAAAAGGCAGAATCTGTCAAAGTTTATGCGTCAAGTGGACGTGAAAGGGCTCAGGAATGATGAATGATGAATGCGGAATGATGAATACGCAAGGCGGCATTGCCGGGCTTGATTCGGCCTGGCTTTACTGGCCTGACCGGGTGCGATGCCCTTACGGGCACACTACAAACGGGCATACGTTCAGGATTTCTTCCCGTTCGTAGTGACGCCGTCAGGCGTTTTCGGCTGACCGGGTGCAATGCCCTTACGGGCACACTACAAACGGGCATACGCAGGCGTCCGCCCTGCGGGCTATGGCCCGGCAGGCAAGCCGGGTAATGACGAGGGAGGGCGGTCGGGGGTGACGGGATGATGAATGGGGCAAGGGATCCAAGGTCAGGAAAACCGGCTGGATTAATCTGGGTCCATCAGCGGGATGTTTCTTACCCTTATCGATTGTTCTGTTACGGTAACCAATGCGCCGGTTTCCAGTTGAGCCTGGATGCGGGGCCAGATTTTTTTTATCAGGTCGGCCAGTTTATCCGCTTTAAGTCCTTCCTGCCGAATTCTTACGACTGAGGGTGTTTGTGCATTTTCAACCGCAAGAATCGCGTGGAAGTCTGCATCCAGCGTAATAATTATCCTGTTTTCCTGCCGGGCATAGTTGATAATCTCTCTATCACTTGCCCGGCTGAGACCGATACCACCTGTATGGACAACATCCCACCCTTCCTCGGACAGGTTTCTTACCGCACCGCGAGGCAGCCCCTGGTCCATTAATATCCGGTTCAAGCCGCCTCCGTTGAAAAAATCTGGCTGTCCAGATTTCTGGCAGCAAACTCAAGTGCCTGGCGAACGTCCTCTTTTTCCAGTTCAGGGTATTCCGCCTTCAGCGCTTCCCATTCCGGATATAGGGCAACGGTTTCCAGCACTCTTTGAACGGTCAAACGAAGGTCCCGTATGCACGGCCGGCCGTTCAAAACCTCGGGTCTAATTGTTATGCGATCAAACCTGGTACCCATGGCGCCCCCTGGAATTTTTTAAATGTTTTTTATAATCGGTATAATATTGAAAAAGGCAGAATCTGTCAAAGTTTATGCGTCAAGTGGAAGGGAAGGAATGGGGAATGGGGTCATTTTTGGTCTGGATTGCCGGGGCCGGTCTTCGCCCTGACGGGCTACGGCCCGGCAGGCAAGCCCGAGGGTGACGGCGCGATCCTGGACGCAACCCACGTCATTGCGAGCGCAGCGAAGCAATCCTGGACGCAACCCACGTCATTGCGAGCGCAGCGAAGCAATCCTGGACGCAACCCACGTCATTGCGAGCGCAGCGAAGCAATCCTGGACATATTCGGAGGAGATTGCTTCGTCGCTTCGCTCCTCGCAATGACGGAGAAGAGAGCCCGGTAATGACGAGGCGGTGGGGTAAGTTGAATCAGAATAGTTTTCCCTGCCACAAGAATTGCAGAAACTTTTCTGCGGGAAGTATTTCTATGCCGTCGCTGGTGGTTCGTGGCTTATTTTCGCAGCACACCACTACTCTTCGTTTAACAACAGAATGATCCTCCTTCAGGCTTCTAAGTCCTTTCAGATGATTATTTGTTATTTTCCTGGAAGCCTTGGCCTCAATGGCGACGTCCATATTATTGATGATAAAATCGACTTCCGTTCCACCGGCGAGGCGCCAGTAATGAAACGCGGCCGATACTTCATTATACATGTTATACGCGTTGAGCTCATGAAAGCACCAGTTCTCAAACGCCTTGCCGAACAACTCCGATCCGATTTCAAGTTTGCCGCGTTTGGCAAGAACATTGACGATCCCCACATCGGAAAAATAAAATTTTGCCGAGGCCGCCACCCGTCTTTTCGGGCGTTTTCGAAAGCTTGGCAGCCACCGGCCCAGCAATGTATCTTCTAAAATTTGAAAATACGCCCTGATGGTCTGGCTGGAAACGCCGCAATCGCGGGCAATAGTCGAAAAATTAACCGGCTCGGTGTCTGACAGTGCCGCCATATTAAGAAAGTCGGAAAATACGGGCAAATTACGCACCAGCCCTTCGGCGGCGATCTCGTCTTTCAAATAATTGGCCACATAGGCATTGAGCAACCGCTCCGGCTGTTTGGCGAGATATATCCGTGGCAGGTACCCATGGTTCAGCACTCGGGTAAGATCAAAATCAGAGCCGAGTTCTGCCGCGCTTAAACCAAACAGCTCATAGCGTATGGCCCGGCCGCCCAGAAGGTTGGCGGCACCGCGCTTGACCTTTCTGGCACTTGAGCCGCATAAGGCAAAATGCACGTTTCGATTTTCGAAAAGCCAATGGACTTCATCCAGCAGCTCGGGGAGTTTCTGCACCTCGTCAATAACAACAAAGGGCATTTTGCCCTTTAGCGGCAATTCCTGCCGGAGAAATTCCGGGTTGTTGAGATAACGACGAAATTCTTCGGCCTTTAACAAATCAATCCAGACTGCCTTTGGATATAACGTTTTCAGGAGGGTCGATTTTCCGGTTTGGCGGGGGCCCCACAAAAAAAAGGTTTCCGTCCCCGCCGGTGGTAATTTCAGCTTGCGTTGTATCATGGATCGATATCCGTCGTTTTTTATGGTGATGTAAAATTAAACTGTAACTTTAAATTATCATGTAATTTTTAAGTGTCAACCCCTTTTAGTGGATGATGAATGCGGAAAGGGGAGAATGATAAGTGCGGAATGATGAATGATGCATGGGGGTTGTGGGCAGTTTGTTCAGGGTTGGGTATCGATTCGGGCCAGCCCGGGAATAAGTTTGAAATGCCTGTCTCTGGAATACAGTTTGTATCCGTGCTGAAAGGCAACAGCAGCAAGCCAGATATCATTGGTGGGAATGGGTGTGCCGGCTTTTTTTAAATTATTCAGTATGGTGGCATAGAAATCGGCTGTTTCTTCGTCCAGGGCATGAATCACCACCCTTGGAGAATCGAGAAATATATTCAGTTCTTCTCTGTTTTCAGATTCACGGTTTCCGGCCTTAAAACCGGAAAAAAGCTCTCCAATGCTCACCGCTGAAAAGCCGATTTGATCAATTTTTTTTAAAACCTGAACGGTGGGCGGGTCCCCTTTCATGGCCAATGAATAAATATTTGTATCAATCAGCACCTTTCTCATTTCCAGAGTTCCTCGTCAATGTGCCTGGCCCTGTCTATTGCGCCCTGAATTTTCTTGAATTCATCAGCACTCCAGCGGCCAAACAGGTGATCCAGGTCGTCATACTCCCGGGAATATTTCTTCCCTTTACTGCAACCCATGCTCTGCCGGAGAATGTCCAGGGTAAACTGGTTGAGACTTTTTTCCTGTTTTGCTGCTGTTCTTTTCAGCTTTTCCAGCAAGTCCGGATCAAGCCCCCTGATGGTAACTGTATTCATGGTTGTACCTCGCTACAATGACATCAAATAATGCATTCATAACGACACTATAAAATGAAGTCACGATAATTGTCAAGCAGGTCACTCAGGAATGATGAATGATGAATGATGAATGGCGAACTACCTTATCCGTCACCGCCCCTGCCCGGTGACCACCACCCAGGCCGTCTTTGCCAGGATTTTAAAATCCAGCCACAGCGACCAGTTGTCAATATACTCCAGGTCCAGCTTTATCCACTCTTTAAAGCTCAAGTCATTCCGCCGCGGCGTTATCTGCCACAGGCAGGTAATGCCCGGCTTCATGGACAGCCGCCGCCGCTGATCTTTGCCGTACTTTACTATCTCTTCCGGCAGGGGCGGGCGGGGCCCCACCAGGCTCATGTGCCCCACAAACACATTAATCAACTGCGGCAACTCGTCCAGCGAGGTCTTTCGTAAAAAGGCGCCCACCCATGGTGTTACCCGTGGATCGTTGCGTATCTTGAATACCGGCCCGTCGCTTTCGTTTTTGTCCAGCAGATCTGTTTGTATTTGGTCCGCGCCGTCTATCATGGTGCGAAATTTATACAGCGTAAACCGCCGGCCGTTCTGGCCCACCCGTTCCTGTTTATAAAATACCGGGCCGGAAGAAGAGAGCCTGATGGCAATGGCAATTATTCCAAAGGGCAGGGCGCATGCCAGCAGGCCCAGGCCCGAGGCAATAAAGTCGAATATATTTTTCAATTCGATAAACGGATTATGATCCGGCGTGGTGTTCAGGACCAGTGTGGGCAGGCCGAAAAGTGCCTCTATTTGCAGGGTTCCCATCCGTGGTGTAAGTCCCAGGCGTCGCAACCCCCATTCCGGCATAATATGCACCAAAACACCCATCTGTTCGGCCGTGTGGATATATTCGCCTGCGTTTGGGATGTTTCGCAGGGGTTCGGCAAACACCAGTTCATCCACCACATGTTCGGTCAAAAGCCGCTCGATATCCGCAATATCGCCGATAACAGGCACACACACACCGCCGGCATGACCCAGCCCTATCTCGCCATCTTCCGGCCCTCCACCCCCGTCACCCCCCGGCCTCTTTTGTTCACCATTATCCGGCTTGACGCCTCCCTCGTCATCCACCCCTTCGCCAGCCGACAAACACCCCATCACCCGGAAGCCGGCCCCTCGCTGTTGCTCAATAGACCGGGAAATTTCTTCGGCTCTTTGTCCGCGTCCCACAATCAGAACGTTGCGGAAGTTGTATCCGCGTTTACGCAGGTTTTGCAAAAGAGTGTAAAGCAACCACTTGCTGCCCACCAGCAGGGTCACGTCCAGCCCCACAAACAGGCCCAGAAAAATCCGGCTGACGGTCTGCTCTTTTATGAGAAACAGCATCACCACCATCAGCATCACGCAAACAGCCACACTTCGTAACACATTTAGAAAAATTGAAGAAAAAGGCCGTCTGCGATAGGGACGATAAATACCGGAGAACCGGAACACCACATACCAGATAATGATGCACAGCAGCAGCAGGGTGTAATAGTTGGGTTCCCTACTTAACCCTCTCCAGGGTTCAGGCAGCAGATACTGCTTGATACCATAGGCTGAGATAAACGCCGCTACCGTCAATCCCAGGTCCCAGCCTTGATGAATTCGTTGCAATATCTGATTGTTTTCTCTCAGCATGGTTCAGCGCACCTCAAATCAACTCCAAATCCGCTACCTTCTCGTCATTACCCAACTTGTCCGCCCACGCACCCGTCATTACCCGATAAAATGAGAAAGATGGTCTCCTTTGAGGCGGCAGCCTCAATATGTTAGTGATAATGCTTTCCACAGACAAACACTAACAAGAAAGGAGACCATGATGGACGATACCATTTACAACCATTACATTGCAATAGACTGGGCAGCCAGCAATATGGCCATTGCGCGAATGACGAAAAAATCAAACAAAATAACTGTGATCGACGTACCATCGGACATTGAGGAATTGAAGCTTTATTTAGACCGGTTAAAGGGGACCAAGGTTCTGACCTTGGAGGAGACGACGACTTCTCAATGGTTGTACACGGAACTGAAGGAGAAGGTGGATAAGATCGTAGTGTGTGATCCTCACAGAAATAAGTTGTTAAACGATGGTCCTAAAAACGACAAAATTGATGCGTCAAAGTTGGTGCAATTATTGAGGGCCGGCCTCCTGAAGGAGATTTTTCATACCAACGATAATTTTTTACTTCTTCGCCGTCTCGTCAGCGGTTATGAAGATTTGGTTAAAGCGGGGGTGCGATTGAAAAATCAGCGGTACTCGTTGCTCAAAGCCTGCGGCAATCAGGAAGTTGTTGGTGAAAATGCTTTTGTGTTGGGCTGTTTAAACCGGCAGATTGGGCTTTATGAGGAAGAAAAGTCCGCTTATGAAAAAGAGTTTTTGCGTCTGGCCAAAAAATACCCGGCGATAAGGCACCAGAAGAGTTTACCGGGGATTGGGGATATTAATGCCGTCAAGGTTGTAGCACGTGTAGTATCGCCATTCCGGTTTGCGGACAAGGGGCACTACTGTAGCTACGCGGGTCTGATCAAGCATGAGAAGATAAGCGGGAAAAAGAGTTATGGTAAACGCACGCCTCGATATTGTCGTCAATTAAAAGATGTGTATAAGACCGGTGTAAGTGCGGCCATTGGCGGGAATAATCCGATTAATGATTATTATGAATATTTGGTAGCTGGGGGCGAACCCGAATATGACGCCCGACACAAAGCCTGTCGCAGGTTAGCGACGTTAAGCTTGGGGGTTTTTAAAAGCGGGGAAAAATATCAGCCTTATAAAAGGAGTCGCCAAACAGATAACGTGACCGTGAAATAACCAGGCCTGTAGACCTCTCTTGAGCCGATGGTTTCATCATACTGGATGATGGTCTGTGCAGGTGAGGGGAAAGAGCTCAAGTCAAGCCGTAAGACATCTGCTTAAGCGGATGATGCTTTGTTTACCCGATTAGCCTCCCCTCTATTCCTGGAATTTATCGTAACCCATTCTCTGCAAGCAGAGATAGAGAGTTCAGATAGGCGGATAAGGAATACTGGATAAAGCAAGACCGGAAAAACCGCGTTACGTTACCTCGGCGAAAAGACGATGGTTTAAAGGCAAGGCGGAGACCGTGAGCAAAAAACGATTTTTGTTAAGGGAGAAGTGTTTTTTGTTGACTCACTTTCTCATAGGCGGCTTGTCCGGGTAATCCAGCATAAAATTGATCCGCCACCACTACCACATCCGTCATTGCCGGACTTGATCCGGCAATCCAGTGTAAAATTGATTTGTTTCCTTATCCATACGAAACGGGGCCAATTTATTCTGGACCCCCGGGTCAAGCCCGAGGGTGACGGCCCACGGAATCATCACTCATCATTCATCATTCCTGTTTCCCCCACCTATCCGCTTAGAACTCTTTCATACACTTCAATCGTCTGCCTGGCAATTTTATCCCAGTTGTATTGTTTCGCAAGCAGGTTTCTGAAATGATTCTTTTCATCAACCGTCAGATCTTTATCCCAAAGGGCTTCGATCTTTTTTTTCAGGTCCGGCGCATCCCCACACCGAAAAAATCGTTCCTCAGGCAGGTCCACCTCACGGTTGGCCGGAATATCCGATACCAGCACCGGCAGGCCGTAACTCATGGCCTCCAGCAGGGCAATGGGCAGCCCTTCATGAAACGATGGCAACACAAACAGCCCGGCGTGGGAATAGACCTGGTTTAACGCTTCCCCGGTAATGTAGCCGGTGCTCACAATCCGGTCATCCCCGGCCATCTCTTCTTTCAGGTTCCGGCTGTAGGTGGTTTCATGGTCGGCGTCTCCGGCAATCACCAGCTTGAAATCTCCCCTAATCTCTTTAAACGCCTTTACCAGCAGGTCCAATCCTTTTTCCGGCACAAACCGGGCCACAGCAAGAATATAGCGCCCCGGCGAAACGCCGATGGTTTCAAGGTAATCGGTCTTTTCCGTTTTTTCCGGCAGCCGAACACCGTTGTAAATCACATGGCAGGGCCGGCGGCATTTTTTTTGAACAAGGGTTTCAATGATTCGGGATATGACAATCACTTCATTTGCAAAACACCCGCCCAGCCATTCCCCCAGGCGCAACACCAACTTAGCCGGTTTATTCCATTTCTGCCGTTCATAATCCGGGCCGTGGTGGGTCATCACCACCCGCATGCCAAGCAGGCGGGCCAAGGGCACCATCAGGCAAGGCCCCACGGCATGCACATGCAGAATATCCGGATTTACCTGCCGCGCCTTTAAAACCGCCAGAAAGGTATGCACAGCCGCTTCCAGGCTCTTTTTGCGGGGCGCATAGAGATGTATCAGCCAAACCCCGCCCCACGCCGTAACGCCGGGATCGTTCACATAGCTTTTGCGCGTGGCCACAAACACATCGTGGCCCTGCGCGGCAATCAGGGGATACAGCTCCTGGCAATGTTTTTCAACACCCCCCGATATGTCCGGAATTCCGCGTGTGCCTGTTACAAAAATTTTTATTCTGCCATCGATCATTTAACCCTTAACCGCTTTTTCTCAAATCCCCCTGCCGCGGATCCTGGCCCACGTCAAAAAACGGGGCATGCCCGTCAATCGGCCTGCCCAGCAGGCACTTAACCTTGTTTTTCAATATCCAGGGTGCGATCTTTTTTACATATTTGTGCATCACCGGAGAGGCCGTTCCCACCATCCAGCAGTTCTTGGGGCAGGTGCGTACCCTGGTCCGCACCTGGTCGGCCTTTTCACTGAGCCATATGCTGTCAAATGACCCGGCCTGCCGAATATTGCCCATGCTCTCTTTCCAGTATTTTTCCTCCAGGCCGTTGCAGGGGTAAACCTCTCCATAGGGATCAATAAAAAAGTTCATGGTGCCGGCCTCGCAGGGCAGCATCCGTTTTTCCCGGTTGATATACCGGATCATGCCCAGGTTGAACAAGGCCCGGAACCAGGACTTGGGGCTGTTTTCCCGCATCTGCATATTGGCCAGGTTTCGAAAATTTTCACACACCTCCTCCACATTGGTGATCTTGTTGTCATCTTTATGAAAATAATAGGAGTTGTGAAAGGCGGCCGTGGCAAACTCCAGCCCCATGGATTTGCCCAGCTCATACAGCCACAGCATATCTTCAGAGTTGTGGTTGGATACGGTAATACCGAACCCGATGTCTTTTACACCGGCCCGCTTCAGCCCCAACAGGGTTTTTACCCCCCGGTCAAACCCGCCGTCCCGGCCCCGCAGCTCATCATTTTTCCGGCTCAACCCCTCAATGCTGACCCGCACCCCCACATTTTTAAATCGCGGCACAGTCCGCAATATCCGTTCATAATGCCACCCGGACGTGGACACCACGATTCGCTTTGCCTTGGGCGACAAAACGCTGATAATCTCTTCCAGGTCGTCTCTCAGAAACGGCTCGCCGCCGGTGAGGTTGATGAATTCAAAGCCGGCCGGCAGGATCTTGAGCTCCTCGGCCGTGATTTCCCGAGCCGGGTCAGAGGGGTTCTGCCAGATATTGCACATCTGGCACCGCATCTGGCAGCGGTAGGTGAGAATAATGCAGGCGTCTGTGGGAAATTGAGTCGTCTGATTGCTCATTGATGCAAATTCTTCCATTTGGCGGACGATGGAAAAGCACCCCTTTAGCCCGGATATTTCATGAAATATTCGGGCTAGGTTTCAGTATCTTTCTATGTGTCTGGCATGCACTCATATTGAATCAGGCTTTCATTGTCCGGCCGGACCCGGCCGGACAGCCTCGCCATCCAGTACTTTATAAGATAACAGCCTAGAACTGAAATAGATGCAAAAAATAATAAAAAAGACGGGGTTCTTTTTTTTTCTTTTTTTAACCTCTGGAAGATCAGCCTGACCGTAGTATATTGACACCGCAGATAGGTTCCAATCGCCTTAAAGCTATCCGGGAATGGCTTCATTTTTTTCTGTGTAATCCGTAATCCGGCTTCACGAAGAAGTTTTTCCAGGGTATGCGGGCTGAAGTGCCACAGGTGCCGAGGAACTTCCAGCTGCCGCCAGGTGGCCCGCAGCAGAAATGATTCAACTGAATCAAAATTGTGTACCTCGACAAACAGGGTGCCGTCGTTTTTCAGAATCCGCCGGACTTCCCTCAAGGTCTCCAGGGGTGAATAAACGTGTTCCAAGACATGGTTCATTCGGATGTAATCAAAAAATTCACTTTCGAAACCAGCCTCCGTAAGCCTGCCTTGAAATATAGAAAGCTCCATCCGACGGCCGGCCGTGACTGCCCCCGAGTCAATTTCCACACCATAAACATCGTGCCCCAAAAGCCTCTGGTGATACAGCCAATTTCCGCTACCACAACCCACATCAAGGACCTTTTTGCCGGAATTCGCCATTTCGGTAGATTCTTTATTGGCCGGGAAGGTTTGATACGAATAGTATTTGCTGCCGTAATACGCTTTGATATTTTTCTCTGGGGGCCGAGGATTTGTGTACACCAGGCCGCACGAATTGCACCGGACAATCGGAAACCATTGCAAGCTGATTTTGATATCAAGCGCCGGATAAAGCGTTGTATAGTCGTCCGCCCCGCACAGCGCACAGTGCGTGAATTCCTTTTCTTTTTTCCAAGTATTTCCCATTTCTCTATGTTCCCTGCTGCAAGCCACACCTAACGTTATTTCGCAGGACATTTTTGCTGAAGGATTATTCCTGTCAGTTGATGGTACATCGTTTCTGGACAAAGTTCCTTTTTATAAAATGTTCTGGCATGCCCGCCGGCAACCCTGACCATCTCCTCATCCAGGGAGGTAATGATATTTCGCAAGGACGCGAACCCATCATAAAGGATGATGAAATCGTCTTTTCCTCGACCGCTCATCCAATCCGACCAGAATGTATTTTTCGACATAATAATCATTTTCCCCGCCTGCAACGCCTTTAAAATCACAAGTTGTCCCGAAATAACCCGCGGATCGTTAAGGGGGATAATGACGGCACTGGACTCCAGCAGCAGCCTGTCAAAATCATCTCCATAGGCACCGGTAACAAAGTTTACGTTGGGAGGCAGTGGCTTCAATGAGGCCTTATCCGCAGCGGTCCCGGCAATGGTTATTTTTACGGCTGGTTCAGCTTCTGCCAATTCCCGAAGTTGCCTATAATTCCTGTTGGAGACACCGCCGGAGAACAATCTTTTTTCGGTAGGCAATTTATCAAGGTTGTTTTCAATGTAAGCGGAGGGCTGCTGGTAAAAATGAACAAAATCCCGGTAAATAGTATGAATATGGTTATACAGGTAATCTTCCTTGTTAATAAAAATAACGCTTAAAAAAATTCCTGAATTAAAGGCATTTAAAAAGAGTTTGGTTTTGATCCCATTAATAATACGATTATTTGATTTTTTGTAGATAACATAAAAAAGAACGGTCGGTTTCTTGTAAAAAGGCCACAACAATGTCAGCAGATAATAATATATTCCGATATATTGTTGCCAGATAAAAACACACTCAAAATTTTTTCTTCGCATGACTCCATAAGCAGCCATAATAAGATATTGTAAATGCCTGAGCAAATGCCGACGGCCCGTAAGGTGCCCCAACTTTTTACACCTTTTTGTAATATTGATATTGCTGGCAGCCATTATGTCAATAAATTTTTTATCAGGATTGGCGTCACCGATGAAAAGAAGTTTCATGGATTTTCTCCAGACCGTTCTCTCTGATTAGCGTCTGACGGTATCGTTGTGATTCAATTGACGGGCACGGCCATAGCACTCCAGCAGTCGCCGGTAGTAAACCGTCGGCTCAGCCTGTTGCACTACGAAAGCCCGTCCATTCTTCCCCAATTGGGAAATCCTGGTATTGCTGTTCAGCATTAAATTTATTTTTTTCCGCAAATCATCCACATCCCCGGAAGTGAACGTCAACCCGGTTTCCCAGTCCTGCACCAGCTCTGGAATCCCCCCGATCCTGGCGCCCACCACAGGCTTGCCCAGGGCAAACGCTTCGATCACGACCCGTGGGCTATTTTCATACCACTCCGAAGGGATGGCCAGGAACATTGAGTTCCGAATTTCATTGTGCAAATTCTGACCGGTTCGGTATCCGAGAAAAACCACGTTGCCGATGTTTTCGTTTTTAACCTTTTCTTCCAGGTTTGCTTTCAGCGGCCCGTCACCGATGATTTTCAGTCGTACGCCATGAATGTTTTTAACCGCATCAATCAGGGTTTCCACGCCCTTTTCATGGGAAAGCCGCCCCACATAAACAATGCTTTTTTCCCGCCACTCAAAGCAGGGCACAAAACCGGACACATCCACGCAGTTGGGAAGATAGGCCACCTCGCCTTTCAGGCCCATTTCTTCCACTTTGTTTTTTAGAAACCGGCTGGGCGAGATATAAAGATCGATTTTGTCATAAATATGCAGCATCCGGTGGTGAAGGTACATCTCCGCCACGTTCACCATGCTTTTAAACAAGCTGCCCTTGGTGCAGCGGTTGAGCCCGCAATGGTAAAACCGGCCATTTTTGCATTTTTCGCAAACCCGACCATTGCAAAGCATAGTGTAAACAGGGCAGACCATCTTGTAGTCGTGCATGGTCATCACAGTGGGAATGCCGTGTTTCTTGATTACATCCAGAACACTGGGGCCTAGCTGGTGTGCGAAGTTGTTCAAGTGCACCAGGTCCGGCTTTGTTTTTTCCAGCAGGGCCGCCATTTTTTCTCTGGCCTCAAATGAGTACAGAATGTTCATGGCGGTTCTGGCTTTACCACCAGGGCCACCCGCGTTTTCATAATTCACATGAGAAACAAAAAGGTCTGCAAAAGGCCAGGGCGGGTTGTCCGGATGATCCATGCCCCAGAAAACCACCTCATGCCCATGGGCCTCAAGAATCCGGCCTGTGTCCAGGGTGCTGATGGCATCGCCACCTTTGGCAAAGAGAAATTTATTAACCAGAAGTACTTTCATGTTTAAAGCAGCGGCCTTTCGGAAACCGATAGTAAATTCAGTTGATTTTTATTTTATCTCCTTCAAAAGACCGGTGTAAGCTTCCACCATTTTTCCCAGTGTAAAATTATTGCACACCCGGGTCCGGGCATTGGCCCCCATTACCCCGTGGCTTTGATTTTTCGCCATGTTGTATAAATGCCCGGCCAGGGTTGTGACGTCACCTTTTGCATAGATAAAGCCGGATACGCCATGTTCAACCTGTTCTCTGGCGCCGCCCAGGTCGGTCATCACCATTGGCCGGGCCATGGCCATGGCCTCCAAAGCCGCCATGGAAAAAGTCTCCACTTCATGAGATGTCAGGGCCATGCAGTCGCAGACGGCAATATAAGGCCGCACATCATGCTGGAAGCCCGCCATTTTGACTGAACCGCCCATCCTATTGGCATGGATGTGTCGCTGAATATTCTTTTTCAGCGGCCCATCCCCGACGACAAGGCCTTTGATGTCCGGGTTCTGCGTCCGCGCCAGTTTGATGGCGTCAATAAAATCGGTGTGTTTTTTCTCCGGCCGCAGAGCGGCGCAGATGCCGACGACAAAATCATTGGCATGAAAGCCAAGGGACTGTCTGAGTCGCAGTTTTTCTTCCGCAGAAAAGGTGTCGGAGAAGTATGCCGTATCAATGCCGTTGTATATATATGTCGACACAGCGGGCTGTATGGAAAATTTTTTTACCCAGTACTCCATCTGGCTCTTGCAGACAAATATCGTTTTTTTACACCGGTTCATCAGGTGCCGGTACAGATAGATATTTTTTATTCGGATCCACGCATCCGGTCTGTGTGTGGTAAAATGCAATACTTGGACAATCGCCGGCCGTTGGCGACCGGTCAGACGGCAGATAAAGGCATAAAGCATGGGATAAGAGTCTACACAGACAACAGCATCATATCGGTGCGAATGTATCAGTTGACGAAGTTTTTTTACAACCCGCAGGTCCAGTCGGTGTTTACGGTAAAGACACTCCAGCACAGTCAGTCGCGATGCATCGACCTGGGGCAACAGGCTGTTTTCGTTATCGAGATATACCAGACCTGTTTCAAAAATATTTTTATCCAAGCTGTTGACCAGGGTAATGGTCTGTTTTTCCGCGCCGCCCATGGCCAGTGAATTCAGGATAAAGAGGATTTTTTTACGCATGTCAGACCAGCCGGTTGATGATGGCTTCATATTGAGGAACCACTGCATTCGGGGAAAAGTGGTCCAGGTAGTATTGCCGGTACTGTTCCCCTGAGGTTTGTCGTTCGCCCGGTGTATTCATCAGGTGGGCCACGTTGCGGGCCAGTTCTTCCGGCGTGTTTACATAAATGCCGGGTCTGTTGTCATTGCTGCCTGTAAACGGGGAAAAGAAAGAGACCGTTGGCACACCCCTGGCCCAGGCCTGCAAAAATGTGTTGGGAAATCCTTCCTGCAAGGATGTGTTCACAAACAGGGCGGCCCGGTCAAACGCTTTTTCCGTTTCATCCAGGGGCTGAAACCCGAGAAAGTCCAGGTTGTCGTGTTTTTCCGCCTGTTGCCTGATTGCCCGATAATAGTCTGGTCGGGACGGATCGGCTCCGCCAATCATTATGAAACGGTGCTCCGGCAGGGCGCCGGCAAGGTCGAGAAACAGTTCCGGGCGTTTGAAAGGCCGCATGGTGCCGACCCATAAAATGGCAGCTCCTTTATTTTCGGCCTGTTTTTTCGGCATGGGATAGAAATTCGGCACCAGAAAGGGGGCCGCGGAATAGTTTCTGGCGCAGTCTTTTTCCTGCTGCCCGTTCTGTACAATCACTGCATCCGCCCTTTGTAAGCCATATCGAAAAAGCCACCTGTCCCTGGCATGGGCCAGCAGTTCGCTTCCTTTTACAAAGTCTGAATCATGCGCCCCGGCATAGACAAACTTTTTTTTGTGCCGCCGGGCAAACAGGCAGACAACACCGGTCAGGTAGGCGGCGGTACGCTGGTAATAGATATCGGCATCCGCCTTTTGCATGGCTTTCCACAGGGATGAAATATTGGGGTGGAAAAAACGGACAAACGGGATACCCTGGCCTGGCTTGACGGTTTTCAGAACGCGAATGCCGTCTATGGGCGCATTTTCCGCCTGTCCAAAATCAAAGGTGATCATGGTAACCGGGTAACCCCGGTGCGCCAGCTCCCTGGCCAGCAGCACCTGCTGAAGTTCGGCCCCTCCAATGGCCTGCAAGCCCGGAACCTCGCAAAGGACGGGCCATGCCATTGGTGCCACAAAACAGATATGGGGTTTAGTCGCCATTTGGAAAAGGGGCCTCTTTATATTTACCGGCAGAAAGGTGTAACCGAAAATAATTAATCAGCAGTGCGATGATGGGAAACATGTACATGTTATGACGTGAAGGGAAAAAGTCTCTTCCGGATATGGTGCCCACCAGGTAGGTGATCAGACAGGTGAAAAGCGCCCATCCCGTCGATGTGTCGGCCTTTTTTGCCAGAGACCACGCCTTTTTTAAAAATACAGTCAGATAAAAGACAAACAAGGAAAAAACAATCAATCCACAGTCGAGGAAGAGCGCCAGGAATGCATTATGGGCTGTGTTTACCTGGAATATCTCCCTGCTCAGGTAGGCGTTGCTTATGAGTATTGAATAGAGTCCACGGCCAAACAGTAATGCAGAGGGGTCGCGAAGCCGCTCTGTTATTAATGGCAGCCAGATTTTATCAATCCTGCCCGTGAAGATGGCGTTCGGATCGCCCGTGTCAAAACCGATCAAAAGAACGCGCTCAAGAAATTCCGGCAGCCAGAACAAAAAAAACAAAACCAGAATACAGGCAAAAAAGGCCATGGCTTTCCAGTTTTTTAAACAATAGAGCAGCAAAATGGTGCCGCCCAGGAAAACAGCAATGGTGCTTCTGGACTGAAGCAGCAACACGGCGATTCCTGCCAACGCATAATTTATTAATGGGAAGGGCCGGCCTGTCAGCGCCCGTAGTGCAAGAAGCGGGGTGCATGCGATATAAATACTGCCGATGGCGTTATAATGAACATTAAAAAAAAAGCTGATCGCATCTCTGACATATATCCGGCTGATAGTGATTTTGTCTATATTGGCAATAGATATAAACAGAACCATCCAGGATAATAAAAAAATTGCAATGCATATCATATCAATACACCGGTTGATCTCTTTTCCCGTTTTAATATGCTTGAGCACATAGACAAAAGACATCGTGAAAAGGGCCGGGCGGATAAAAAAGGTCAGCAGGTGGTTCACAGACGACCGGTGAAAATTTTCAGGAGAGATCATATTCAGCAAGGGAAGATGGTCAATCGACCGTATTACCGTAAACGCAAACAGGGAAAGGTAAACACAGAAAAACCAGACGGCTCTTTTCTCGAGCGCATCTTCGGTGCGAAACAGTGCGCCGTGATGGAAAAAAAGCATCAACAGCAGAAACGCGGCAATCAGGTTAAAGGGTTTGGCACCGGTGATACCCATGAGGTTTTCTGCCAGTAATGGCGAGGTATGATAGGGGAGCAGCAGCAGAAAAAGGAAAAGGAGGTTTTTCTTCTCAGTTATACCGAGCCATAACACAAACGGCAGGATACCGATTGCCATTCCCAGGCTGGGTTTTAAAACCAGCAGAAGACCGATCAGGCATGCCGCTCCCATGAGCGCTGCACAGCGTATTGAAGATTTACTCAGGCGGTAGATGCGGCAGGTCGTCATTACTGACTTTCCAGGTGTGAAATTACTGGCCGGTATTTACCCGTCGGATTGACGACGAAATCCTCTTCCATATTAACCGTGATGGTGACTTCATTATTGCATGCTTCGTTAATTTTCCGGAGCAATGGCTCGATATCATCCAGGACGGCGCCCTCCTGAAGCCGTAAACGGAGCTCGATATGATCGATACGGTCCTGAATGACCTGCCCCAAGGTGATCTGGGGATAATCTTTGAAAAAATGGGGAAACAGTTCGCCTGGAATCAATCTACCGGAAGGTGTTCGAATAATATCCAGAGTTCTGCCGACAATCTCCTTGAGCAACAATAAATTTCTGCCGCAGGCACATTTTTGGATTGAAAATTTTCCCCTGTCTCCAATTCTATAGCGGATAAAAGGGAAAGCAAGATTTTCCAGGTCTGTCACCAGAATATCCCCTACACCATCCTCATCGGGGTTAATGATTTCGATAATGTGGCGCTCCATGTGAACATGAAGGCCGGAATGGTTGGCACATTCGTGGGCAATATTACCCATTTCCCGACATCCGTATCGGTTGTAAAGATTCCGGGAAACTGTATCCTGAATAACAGTCCGCTGGAAATCATAAAGCACGCCGGCGGATGATATCGCCGCCGGAAGGTTCAACGGCGCTTTCCCGCTCTTTTTTAAGTAACTGGCAAATTCATAAAGAATGTTGGAATAAGATTCCAGCAGGAAAGGTGGGTTGCTTAAAAACAGGCCATGCTCTCTTTCAAAAAGGGCCGGGCCGGCATCAAATGCATTGATGGTTTTTTGATTATACAGGTAGCCCCATATTTTTGCCTTTATCCCTGCAGTTGCGGATTGAACATCCGTGGGCGCACCCCACAATTTTACATGGGGGTATCCCGGTTTCATGCCGCACCAGTTCATTTCTCTTACACGGATAGCAGCGGCAAAAATAAGGTCATGATGTGAGCGATAGAAACGCAAAGGGGCCCCACTGGAGCCACCAGTGGCGTTTTGGGTGATTTTGTTTACTGGATACTCCCGGTTTAGCATATCCTTGCAATGGCGGTGGACGGTAGCCCTTTCCAGCACCGGCAGGTTCGCAAGTGTGTCCAGGTCGATTTTTTGTGGGTCAAGTCCAGATTGGACAAAAAGGTTTTTGAAATAGGGCGATGTTTTAGCTGCATTTTCGCAGAGGCGGCAAAGTTTCTGCCGCTGGATATTGTAAAGCGCATCCAGTGATGCAAATTCGCTTTTTCTCAGTTCCCCTGCGATTCGGGATATCTCCCTGTGCCACCTATTGAAACGACCCCTGATTGGATGGAGCAACCTGCCTATTATCAACGGTGGGAACATATTAGCTTTCCGGGTGTTTTAAAATAGTATAAACAGCCGCTCTACGATAAGGGATATTGAATTGATCAACGATTTTTTCGTTTTGGTAGTCTATTTTAAGCAGGGAAGAGGGCATGAGTTGGTGGGCTCTGCCTTTTATAATTCCCTTTGCATACTCCTTAAATTTGGAGTGTCTCAGGGCCGATACCCCCAGATACGCATATCCGCCGTGAATCTCCAGTCCGCGGGTCCAGCCGATACCGCTGTCTGCATATGAATTGACATTGTAGTTTTTTTTAAGCCGCAGGTTGTTGCTGTCAAATTCAAGCATGTGACCGTTCACTGTGGTAAAGAACACGGAATCCTCTACCACCTTGCCGTCATGACACCCGACATCCACAGGCATGGAGATTTTTTGGGATATATCCCAAAGGGCCACTGCGTCTCTTTTTTGAAACCGTGTCACCCAGAGTTTTTCATTAAACAGGCAGATATGGTTGATGTGGGATTCATGAGGCTTTGTGTTGGGTATCGCCCGATAGTCTGTTTTGTCTGAAAACCGTTCCCATGTTGGTGTGTCCGCCATGCTGACCGTTTGGATTATACTGCCGTTTTTCAAGAGTTGGACCGCTTCCAAGCCGGTATTGCACAGGTAAGTGTAGTTATCATCAACAAATACTCCATGCAAATCGTTGAAGGATGGATGGGAAACAACCTGTTGCAGCTTCCAGTTGTTAAGGTCATATCCCAGGAGTTCTGTATTGGTGACCACATAATAGCGGTCTTTAAAAATACAGGCGCCTTTGAACATCCTGCTGATGCCGGGTCCCAGGTTTTCCGGTGGCGGTTCGTAGGCGATCTCTTTGATGACTTTTTTTCTCTTCCAGTCAATCACCAGGATGATCGCTTTTATAAAACGGCGCCCCTCCTCCAGAGTATCAATATTTTTATGAGGGATGCCCATGGAAAGGATCAGCATTTACTTTCTCCCTACCACCATTCGCTGTGCCTGCTCTTTTTGCGCTTCGCCAAACAGATAAAAATCGTCTACGGCTTGCCCAAAGGCAACGGTTTCCCCCCTCGTAAAGTTTGAATACACCAGTTTTTGATTTAAAAACATGAAAGGGAAAAGCAGGACGCTATAAAAAACAATGGGCAAAGAGGTCATCCATCGGGCGTCATATAAAATGGCCTTACGTTTTTCATTGTCTCCTCTGGCCACATTCCCTTTAACAACATGGCTGTGTGTGTTCCCTGGAACAAGCATGTCCGGGTGATATGCGATCCCAATGAATCGACAGATTTCTTTTAACATGACTTCAGGGTACAGGGCTATTTCTTCATAGCCCATTAATTTATATTTCAAGTTATTTTTTTTAATATATCTCAATTGCCCCAAAGTGGTTCTTGTCCATTGGAGGCCCAGCCTGAAAATATTTTTTTTCAGCCGGCTGTGTCGGGAATAACACCATGATCTAATATCCCTTACCAGAAGAATTATTTTCACATCATGGTTTTTGGCGAGTGCTGTTACGTGATCTGAAACAATTTTGGACGAATCCAGCAGGATCATATCCGGCCCGTACTTGGCCTGGAAATAATCAATGAGTGTTATGTACTTCTTCGCCAAGGAACGTTGACTATTCACCATCAGGAGCTCTTTTGCACCTTTCCAGAAATCGCACTGACTAAATGTTTGACCGCATGAGCATCTCAGGGAGTTATAGGTTGTCTCAAGTTCATCAGCCGTCGCCTTAAGAACCTGAAGCACCTCACCCAGTCCGACAATCTGTTCATTGCAACCCATCGCCATGTCGAGGATGGTCGACCCGGAATGTCCAAGACCGGCGATATAAACAATTTTCATTTTTTCCCCCAAGGCCACAATAATTGCAACTGTCGGGCCATTTGCCTGCTACCCTCTTTTGACGGTATTTTCGGGTTATCAAGATAGTTTAAAATACGCTCAAACACTTTTTTATAATCGGAACTCCTCAGCGACAGCATGTCGGCTTTTTCATAAACATTGTCTATATTGATGTGCAAGTATCGATGGAAGAAGGACCGGCCGTATTTAACAGCATCACCGCATCTTAAAAAATATTTTATTTCGCAGGCCGTGTTCGGGACATCAACCAGAATGCCGGCGGAACTGTTGTGCCATTTCCTTTGTTTTATAATTCTTCTGCGTGTCGGGTGTCCCCTGTCTGTATAGTGGGTCGGCAGATCGATATCCGGGAAAATAAAATTACCGATATTATATGCGATCAGACCGTTTTTGTATGTTTCCACAGGCTGAAGTGTATGGGCATGGTGGCCGATCAGGACATTGGCTCCGGCATCAATAACCGTTCTGGCCAGTTCAACCTCAGCTTTACGGGGGTAGTTACTGTATAGTCTGCCCCAATGCAGATTCACAATAATACGGTCACAACTCCCCCTGATAGCCGCTATGTCTCGTTTAATGCGGTCAGCGTCTAAAGGTGCAGGAGTGTACTTCATTTTGAATCCGGAATCCACCTGACCAAAATATGCATTGTAGCAGTATCCCAGCAATGCCGTACGATGACCGGCGATGTCCAGAACAAGGGGATTATTATGGTTGTTTTTTGGCGTGCCGGCACCGAAATAACCAATCCGGTTGTTTTCTAAAAAATTTATCGTATCTTCAAAACCCTTCACTCCATAGTCCATGATATGGTTGTTGGCAAGGCAGACCGCCGTCGGCAATGGATCAAAAGTTTTTTTTAAAAAATCGCCGGATGATTTTAAAACGATTTTATCTGGAAGAGGCTTATCGTGCTCGGTCAGCGGAGCTTCCAGGTTAAAAACAAAAGGGGTATCAAGAGAGGGAATCCGGTATGGACGATCCAGATAAACATCCCCGAGAAAAAGAATTGAGTTGCTTGTTGTCATTTGTTGAATGTCCGGCCTTTAAAACGAAAAGGGATATATGCAGTGGTTCTTCCAAATTTTATTTTATAGAAAAAGAGCACGGTGAAATTCCAGAATAATATGCCGGTGATTGTTGAAACGGCAGCTCCGACCATTCCAAAAACCGGGATAAAAATAAAATTCAGTACAATACAGAGGAGGGAAGCACATGCAATGATATTTCTCAATACTTTTTGATGTCCGGTCATATTCATGAAAATACCGGTGGAGCCGCACGCGCCATTGATAAACTGGCCGGTGACCAGAATAACCAGAACCCAATAGGCTACCATAAAATCATCACCATACAGGAGGGATAACACCGGCCTGCCCAGCACGATCAGAAAAACCAGTATGGGCGTAGTGGCCCAGAAGATAAGCTTGGCCGATTTCTGCGCCACATAAAAAAGTTCATCGGTTTTTCCGGTATGAAAAAGTTCAGAGAACTTCGGGGCTGCCATAGAATTAACGGCCTGAAACACAAATGCCGTCAAGGTCGCCAGCTTGACGGCTGCGGAATAGTAGCCTACATCCGCTTCGGGGCGGTAAATACCCAGCATGATAACCCCGATCTCTTTTAGAAAAAAAAACATGCTGGCGGTCATGAGCATGGGCAGGGAAATGTTCAGGATATCCTTTATTGGCATGGGGTGAAGAATATCCTGGGGGGA
Organism: Desulfosudis oleivorans Hxd3; assembly: GCF_000018405.1. Taxonomy (NCBI): domain Bacteria; kingdom Pseudomonadati; phylum Thermodesulfobacteriota; class Desulfobacteria; order Desulfobacterales; family Desulfosudaceae; genus Desulfosudis; species Desulfosudis oleivorans. The sequence goes on along the minus strand of NC_009943.1, from coordinate 2,176,354 downwards.
TGCTTTTTGTTTAAACGCCCTGTCCATGATCCAGACCCCGGCAAGAGCGGTAATGGCAATGGAAGCAAACATGGCATAGACAGGGTTGTCCGGATGAAAGCAGAAAATGGTGATGGGGATCAGAATTGCCAGCTTGGAAAGGGAAGGCAAAACCTGCATGAACGCAAAAACCCGGATCAGGCGAACTCCCCGAACAGCCTGGGTGTTGAGGTTGGCCAGGGACTGGAACACAATAAACAGCGCGGCCAGGGCAAAATAAAATTGGAGATGGGGTTTGGAAAAGACCCGGTCCGCGATAACGCCTGAACCCAGAAAGAGCAGGGCACTGGTGATAAGCGACACGCCGGCCACAAAATACTGGGTTTTGCGGTAGACCCTGAAGGCGGCGGTGGGAGAGTACCGGGCCATGTATTCCGGAATCAGGCGCAGGATGGAGGTGCCTGTGCCCAGGACCGTGAAGATAGTGGCCAGCATGAGAAAGGAGTTGAGTACCGCCACGATGCCCATGACCTCGGCTCCGTAGAACCGGGCGACGATGATGCTGGTCGCAAGGCCAATGGCAGTGGCCAGTACGCGGGCCGACAACGCCCAGACCGATCCGGTCAGGATTTCGGAGAACCGGGTGTCGGAAGTTAGTCCGACACATTTTTGCTTTACATAAGAGATCATGTCTAAAAAATTTTAAAACAGTATTATTTATCGGACATAGCCAAAGGCTTGTAAGGCTGCCCCGGCATGGTATAGTATTGTTTTCTTGTCTTCCGGGTTTAATCGTTTGATCTGATTCTCATTGGCATCACTGACAAAATGGTTTCCGATTTTATCCAGATCATACCAGATTATTTCCTTATAGGGTTTGTTTTTGAAAACATTATGGGTCCCGTTGGCGCCGATTATTTTTGTGGCTTCCAGCCGCACCTTTTTTAATTTTTTTATATCCAGCCGTGCAAAAGAGAAAACCTCCGTAAGCGTTTCCTGCGGCCTGGAGATCAAGTCTTCGTAACGAATAATCTTATAATTTGCCAAATTTTCAGCGTCGTGAAGAATCTGATCGCAGCCCGCCTGGTAACGACGGGCAATCTCTTCCGCAGTGGCCTGCCTTCGTCGAATATGGCCTTCACATATTGCCAGACCGTTACGGATAAGGGCGATGAAAGTAGCGTCCGGGTACATTTCGGAAAATTCCCGGGACAGAAAAATCAGCCCATTGATGTTTTTACACAACAGGCGGGCATCGGCGATTTCGTTTAAAGTGTAGGGCACGTTTTCAGTTTTATAATAGTTCTGATTTTTGCCCCTGGCTTTAAGTTTTTCGTCATATAGAATCCGGTCAATTCTTACCCGGGTTGTTTTTTTAAATGGTTTACGAAGCGCCCAGCAGTTTTCATCAAAAATATCTTGTCGCTCTGAAACAAGAATCGGAAGATATCGGAGCCGCTTACCGACTACCGTGCCGGGCGGTTCACCATCCCACCGGTGCCGGAGCAAAAAATCACGGAAAGGTCGGCCCTTACCCTTGAACACCTGCTGCATTTCCCCCCTTGGGGAGCAGATATCGGGATGAGAGCGCAAAAGGTTCAGCAGGATATTGGTACCGCCACGGGTAAAACCGACAATAAAAATTGGTTGCAGGTTTAGCATTATTGATTCTGATCGACTTTGGGAAATAGTATGTTTTGCCTTTCCACAACCCCTTGTTCAATAATTTTTTTAGCCTCCTGATACCACCCCTCACAGTAGCCACCAAAACGGTCCGCTAGATTTTTTAGTTGCGCCAGGTGCCTGGAGGCCAAATAAAGGCGAATTGTCGGGTTGAATAGCTGGATGGGGCTTTTGTTAATCTGCTTAGTAATAAATGTCCCGGCACAAGGCGCAATACCTAGAAAGCGACAAAGCCGATTATAGAATTCATGAGGGGTTTCAACTAATTCTTCAAAAAAACAATATAAAATCTGATCTGTCGGGAAAAATTTTGAGTAGTGTTCGATGGTTCTCAGATAGTCTCCTCTTAAAATCATTTCGTCCCTGTCAAAATATTTGATTGAATTTACATTGTGGCCATGTTCGGTAATATTATAACGGGCAGCTGACCAGTCTCGATAGATGGGGTTGCGCATTATAAAAATGATTTTCATGCCAGGGTTCATGTCCCGGATTTTTTGAACATCTTCTTCACGTAAAATGGAATAGGCAGGGGTGATGTCTCCTTTGACCTTGTATTTTCGTTTGGTCGCAAAAAGGTTGGGATACCATTGATCATTGACTGTTAAAAAAAAGTTTGAAAAAAAACGGAACCGCTCAGTATTGACAGTTAAGATACTTTTTGCCAGTGCCCTGGCGATTTTAATATTTCGGGTCCGGTTTTTCTTCTTCATCAGCCGAGTAAATGGGCTGGGGGCCGCCAAGTAGTTACTTGAAGGATAACTTGGGTCCCGGTCAAAAAAATGGATCTCCTTCATGGGCAGAAATACGTCCGGATGGGTTTCCAGTACTTTTTGCAGCCAGGTAGTGCCGGCTTTATGGGCGCCTATACAAAGAAAGTTCGGACCGTTCATGAGTTGAGCCATTTTACGGGTTACGTGAATTCATTGTTTTCGCGGCATTCCGGTTAGAAAGGCGTGGGAAACTTTTGGGGCTCGTCATGGGGAGACCACTTCTGTGTTTCTCCTTCGCCGGGCCATTCGCTTCTGGGCGGGGGGGCCTCCTTGTTGGGGTCCCAGGTGGGCCGGCCTTCATCGGGCCACTCTTCCCTGGGCGGCGGGGTTTCCGCGTTAGGGTCCCAGGTGGGTTCTTCGGTGTCCGGCGGTTCCACGCTGGGCTGTTCGCTATTCATCAGCCGTTCCATCAACTGGCGCTCAAATTCGGCCTCTGCCGCGGATTGGGCATTTTCCGGAACAGTGTAGGGGGGCCAGGCCATGGCAGACACTTCCCGGCTGGCCGGGCTTTCCCCGTGGGCGTTGACGGCGGTGACGATGTAGTAGTAGGTGGTATCGCCGGCCAGGCCGGTATGAATATAGCGGGCGTCGGTACAGGTGATTTTGTTTTTGTCCGCCTGCGTTACCGGACTTTGCGTGGCCCAGTAGATATTGTAGGCGGCCGCTTCAGCCACGGGTTGCCAGGTCAGGGTGATCTGCCGGACCCCAGGAGAAGCGGTAACCATGGCCGGGGCTGAAGGCCGGGATGCCGGATTTTTTTCAGCTTCTTTATTTCTCAGTGGCGGAAAGATCAGAACGCCGGCGATAATAACCGCAAGCACGATGCCGAGGATGGTGATTTTTTTCATGCCTTTCCTCTGTTTGTATGGTTGCAGATCAAAATAAAACCGGTAGCTTGCCAGTTATAGCGAACTGCCGGGGATGTGTCAATTCTTTCAGGACAAAGGGACCATGGCATCGATTTTTATCGGGCAGAGGAGGGCAGGGCAAAAAAATGCCGGACCCGGACCGAAAGTCGGCCCAGATCCGGCATGGAGAGTAGGAGTTAAAAATCAGTCCGCGGTGCTCCAGGATTTCATGAAGTTCCAGGAGTCGTCATAGTAGTACACACCGGTTCCCGGTCCGAAGTCCACGGCCAGGAGATCGCTCCAGAGGGTCCCCTCATAGGCAATCATCTCCGACACATCACTGGCGTTTTTCATCCAGTTCCATGCGCCGTCATAGTAAGACATGCCCCGTCCGCCGCCGAAGTCAACGGCCAGCTTGTCCTCAACGCCGTCGTTCCATGTGACCATTTGGGCCACGTCATCCTTGTTGGTCATCCAGTGCCAGGATGTGTCATAGTTATACATGCTCCGGCCAGAGCCAAAATCAACCACCAGTTTGCCGTTCCACACCTCCATGGCGTTGACATCATCCTTGTTGGAGAGCCAGCTCCAGGTTCCGTTGTAGGTGTAGACGCGGCGGCCGCCGCCGAAGTCCACCACCAGGCGTTCGGTGGACCCGTTGTCCCAGACCACTGCCGTGGCCACGTCGTCTTTGTTGGACATCCAGTGCCAGGAGGTGTCGTAGTTGTACACACCCCGGCCGGCCCCAAAATCAACAACCAGCTTGTTGTCCCAGACGAGCATGCCGTTTACGTCGTCCTTGTTGTTAAACCAGCTCCAGGTGCCATTGTACGTGTAGATACGGCGGCCCCCGCCAAAGTCAACCACCAGTTTTTCCGTTGAGCCGTTGTTCCAGACGGTCATGAAGTTCACGCCGCCTTTGTTGGACATCCAGGTCCAGGAAGTGCCGTCATAGCAGTGCAGACCGTAGTCCGGTCCGAAATCCACCACCAGCTTACCGTCCCACACCGCCATTTGTCCCACATGGCCCCGGTTGGTCATCCAGTTCCATTGGGTACCGTCGTGGAACCACAGACCCCGGTCTCCAAAATCCGCCACGAGGTTGTGGCCCCAGCCCATCAGGTTGGGGGCGGTCTCTTCGCCCAAATAAAGAGGAGGCTGACCAAACCAGAGCCAGTCAGATACATTAAGTGTAAACACCGGGCTCCAGGTGATTTCATCCGGATAGTCGGGGTGGGTAACGGCGATGCGATACTCCCCTGCGGGGACATTAGAAAAAGAGAAATCGCCCCATCCGTTAGACATGGCAAATCCGGCGAAAACATCACCGGGTTGACTGTACAGTATGGCATTTGCGCGGCAGATGGATGCCATGGGATCGTTACGGTCCGCGATAATAGCGTTGATGTACCCCCCCTCATTGGTGTATGCCAGATTTTGTCCTGTCAGGACCTGGCCGGCAGTCGGCGTAGCGATGTTTGTCAGTGAATCAACCACCACCACAGACTCGGCGCCCTCGCACTCGCTTTCCCAACCTGTTACCAGATAAAGATCAATTGTCGCGGAAGGAGGTGCGAGTAAGGTATAATTACCACTTTCATCAGGCATTCCAAAACCCAGGGGAACCGCGCCACCTGCTTTATCGGGCGTAAATTCCTGGCCATGAGCAAAGGCCACAACCTGAAGTTCGCCTTCATAATAAAGGCCGTTGTCGGTTACTGTTCCGGTAATGGTAGCACCGGTAGCGGGATCATAGAGAGTCACGTCTCCGAGACTCTGCGGCACAGAGGTGTCTGCCACCGTGATTTGGACCGGCAGCATGCAGTATACGCCATCATCCTGATCATGTTCCACAGTCAAAGAATGGGTACCCAGCGGCAGCCGGATTTCAAAATAGCCGGTCTCGGTTTCCGCTTCACCGCCTTCAAACTTTCCACCCCATTCAAATTCGATATCAGGTATGGGGGTGCCGGTAGGGTCAGTAAACGTGCCGGTAATCAAAGCGCCATCTTCAAGGGTAAGGGTGCCGATATTGCGGTCCTCGCCGACGCTCTCCAGATAATAGTCCCTTACCAATTGGGCATACCCGGAAGACACGTCGGGTTGTGAATGCACATACCAGATTCCCGGCGCCAGACCGGTAAATTGAAAACTGCCGTCCGGGCCGGTCTGAATCGAATTCCAACCTATTTCCAGGCCATCACTGCCGATGTTTACTGGAACATTGGCAATGGGGTTGCCGGCGCTGTCCTTGATCACACCGGAAATCGAACCGCCATCCGCCAGGTAAAAATCAGCCCCCGAAACATCCGCGTCAATAATGTTTATCGATTCCGCATTTTCGCAACAGAATTCGCCGAAGAGACCCGGTTCAGCCCAGGAGCAGTACCATGCCGGGGCATAGTCAATGCCTTGTGGCTGTGCTGAAACAAAATAGGGACCACCGGCCGGGACCGTAAAGCAGTACTGGCCGGATTGATCTGTTAACATGCCTGTAAGCCAATAACCATCGCAGGCATCACCGAAATGCAAAACCAGAAAAACATCTTCTAACGGGGTGGTGCCATTCGGCGCATAAACGGTGCCTGAAATCTGATAGCCCGGTTGAAGGGAAAAATCCACATCCGCCCTGGTGGTGCTGACCGGTGTAGTGTTATCGCAGGTATGGGGCTCCATGTCTGTGTCGTTCCAGAATTCAGCCACATAATTTTGCAAGCAGGGATCAGGATTGTCGGTGACGGCAACAAAATAGGTGCCGTCTGGTATGTCCGTAAAACTGTAATCGCCATTGGTGTCGGTCATGGTCCCGTCATAGTAGCTCTGACAGTCAGTGTATAAGCCGACATACGCGTTTGCAATCGGAGCAGGAGTGGCTCCACTGTCGGTGACGGTGCCGCTGATCGTGATCGCCGCCAGCAGAGGAGATGCCGTGGCCACCAGCATGAAAAGCAGCGTGGATGCCATGGCAAGCGCCTTGATAAAGTTAAAGTTTCTTTTTTTCATTAAGACCTCCGGTTCAAAAGTTAAAAAAATTTCGTTTAAAAGAAGCCTATAAAAAACGGCCCATCTTTAGGCAAAAGACAGGCCGATTGTAACGACATTTTAAAAACATATTTTTTTATGGCGGAGTAACCGTCTTTTTGTTGAAAGAGGGTTACTTTTCGCATCCTTATAATCCAACTCGTTTCCAAGGTGGCAAAATCGCCGGTATCTTGGGCAAGTTGAAGAAGAATAATTGTCGACAATTTTAAGGCGGAGCCAGGCAAATGTCAAGATTTTTGAATTAGGAGATTCGGACCCGGCCCTTTCAGGACAGAGCAGGAGGGATAAAAAAAGCCGGATCACGGGCCGGTTTGAAGCCCGTGATCCGGCTCTGGTGTGTGCCGGTGTGAAAGATCAGTCCGCCGTACTCCAGGATTTCATGAAGTTCCAGGCACCGTTGTAATTGTAGATGCCCACGCCGGAGCCGAAGTCCGCGGCCAGGCAATTGTTCCAGGCCACCATTTCCGGCACGTTGTTGGCGTTTTTGATCCAGTTCCAGGCACCGTTATAGTTGTACATATTCCGGCCATTGCCAAAATCCACGGCCAACTGATCACCGGTGCCGTTGTTCCAGGGCACCATGTGCGCCGTGTCATCCTTGTTCGACATCCAGTTCCAGGTACCGTTGTTGTTATAGAGGCCGCGGCCGGCGCCAAAATCAATCACCAGCCTGTTGTTCCACACGGCCATGTCATTGACATCGTCCTTGTTGGTGAGCCAGCTCCATGCGCCGTTATAGGTGTACACCCGTCGGCCTCCGCCAAAGTCCACCACCAGGGGCTCGGTGGAGCCGTTGTTCCACAGGGTCCACAGCGCAATGTCGTCCTTGTTGGACATCCAGTGCCAGGAGGTGTCGTAATTATACACACCCCGGCCGGCCCCAAAATCGACCACCAGCTTGTTGTTCCAGACATTCATGGCGTTGACGTCGTCCTTGTTGGACAGCCAGCTCCATGCACCATTGTAGGTGTAGACCCGCCGTCCTCCGCCAAAGTCCACCACCAGCCTTTCTGTTGAGCCGTCGTGCCAGGTGGTCATGGCATTCACGCCGCCTTTGTTGCTCATCCAGGTCCAGGAAGTGCCATTATAGTACTGCAAGCCGTGACCGGCGCCGAAATCCACCACCAGGTTACCGCCCCAGACTGCCATCTGCCCCACATAACCCTTGTTGGTCATCCAGTTCCAACTTGTACCGTTGTGGTACCACAGGCCATTTTTCCCAAAATCGGCCACCAGGTTGCCGTTCCATTCTATCAGGTTGAGACCGATCCCTCTTTCAATGCGTACCGCATAGTCCTCCACCTCGCCATCCGTGGCAAGACCTGTGTATGACAATCCGCCGGTGGAGCTGAACCGGAACCGGGCAAAGGTTTTGCCTGGGACTGCATTCGTGGGGGGAGTAACGTTCAGGATGTTGGCCCCGGCCACTACAGGCTGGCTCACGAATATCTGCTCTCCGGCATCTGCCCAGTCGCCGTCGGCGTTGAAATCAATCCATGCATCAATAAAACCGGGTGCCGATGCCGTGACAATCAGGGGGGCTTGCATTCCAAGTGTCAGAACGCTGGGAATGGCCACTCCGTCTTCATCGTCAAGATTGTTGTTGTCATCTCCCAGGGCGTTGGGATCGGGCTGTCCATCAGGTTCGTTGTCTATGGAGTTGCCAAGATAGTATTGCGGCACAATGATATGACACGCGCCGTTATTGGCAAGCAGTGTCGGATAGGAAGGGTCGGGGGCATCACCGCAATCAAGATACTCTTCCAGTGACTCTTCAAGCCATACCGCGTAGTCCTCCACCTCACCATCCATGGCAAGGCCTGTGTATGACAATCCGCCGGTGGAGCTGAACCGGAACCGGGCAAAGGTTTGCCCTAAAGTCGAATTGCAGGGGACGGAGAAGTTTAAGGGATTTACACCGGCCACCACCGGATGGCTCGTAAATATCTGTTCCCCGGCGTCTGCCCAGTCGCCGTCTATATTGAAGTCGATCCATGCGTCGATGAAACCCGGCGCCGATGCGATGATGGTTACCGGAATCTGGGCGCAGGGCGTGAGAGCGGCGTTGAAAATCACACCATCTTCATCGTCATTCCCGTCATTATCATCTCCCATGGCATTGGGATCCGGTTGCCCGTCCGGTTCACCGTCTATGCCGGCACCCATAAAGTACGACGGCACAATGATGTGACCGGCTCCATTACTGGCCATCCGTGTAGGGTATGTCGGATCCGGTGCGTCACCAAAATCAATTTCTCCAATCTCTTCGGCGACGGCCTGCTGTGGAATGGCACATTGCCAAAACACCATCAGCCCCAGCAGGGCCAATACCGACAACAATTTTGCTGTTTTTTTTGTTCGCATGGCTCCCTCCTTTGTTGTTTGGCTGTTCCCTCTTTTATCCCAGAGGTTTTCATGATTTGATGTGAAAACAATCGTGTCGATTCCACGCGGATAAAACCCGGCAGGCTGAAGCCGTTTGGCCCCAGCTTGCGGGGTAAGGGATTGGATTGGAGCGATGGCTAATCCGCCGTGCTCCAGGTTTTCATAAAGTTCCAGGAACCGTCATAGTTGTAAACACCTGTTCCCGGTCCGAAGTCCACGGCCAGGCGGTTGCCCCAGGCTGTCATCTCCGGCACGTCGCTGGCGTTCTTCATCCAGTGCCAGGACCCGTCATAGTAGTACATGCCCCGGCCGGCGCCGAAGTCCACGGCCAGCTTGTCGGCGCCGTCGTTCCAGGCCGCCATTTTCGCTACATCGTCTTTATTGGAAATCCAGCACCAGGCCCCGTCATAGGTGTATATGCGGCGGCCGTTGCCAAAGTCGACCACCAGCTTGTTGTTCCACACGGCCATGTCGTTGACATCATCCTTGTTGGTGAGCCAGCTCCATGCGCCGTTGTAGGTGTACACCCGGCGGCCCCCGCCAAAATCCACCACCAGTCGTTCGGTGGACCCGTTGTCCCAGACCACTGCCGTGGCCACGTCATCCTTGTTGGTCATCCAGTTCCAGGCGCCGTTGTTGTTGTAAACGCCCCGGCCCTTGCCGAAATCGACGACCAGCCTGTTGTCCCAGACGAGCATGCCGTTGATGTCGTCCTTGTTGTTAAACCAGCTCCAGGCTCCGTTGTAGGTGTAGATACGGCGGCCCCCGCCGAAGTCAACCACCAGCTTTTCTGTTGCGCCATTGTTCCAGGCGATCATTTTTGCCACATCGCCTTTGTTGGACATCCAGTTCCAGCCGGTGCCGTCATAGTAGTGCATACCGTAATCGGAACCGAAGTCCACCACCAGCTTGCCGTCCCACACCACCATCTGATTAACATGGCCCCGATTGGTCATCCAGTTCCAGGATGTGCCGTTGTGGTACCACAGGCCATTGTCGCCGAAGTCGGCCACCAGGTTGCCGTTCCAGTTGATCATGTTGGGGTAGGGCAGGGACCCCGCGACTTCGTAGGCCCCCATGTCAATGATGTTGTTCTGAATGCGGGCATTGCCATCAAGGTCAAATGGTTCGGCGTTGGCGTTGTTGTCACCGGTATCAATGCAGGGTGATCCAGTCATTAAGTGCAGGTCGCCGTCCGTGGTGGGCGCGGCTGCCGGATCGGGCGGATCGACAAACAGGGGATCAGCATCAATATTGTTGCCGTTGTCCGTGCCCAGTTCGGTGTCCCAGGCGGCGCTACCGCCGCTGCCATCAATATTACAGTAAGAGTAAGTAGCAGTTGCGTTGCGGTTATAGACTTCAGCACCGTGTGTATAGGCCGCCCAATTGTTCCAAAGAATACAATTTTTCAGGACAGGCGTACATACTCCTCCATCAGTATCATCTTGATTATTATATATCCCACCACCATTATCAGCGTAATTGCCGCTAAAGGTACAGTTGATTAAAACCGGACTGCATGTGCCCGTCCAGTCACCATAATTATGCATCCCACCGCCATTTGCAGCGCGGTTTCCGCGAAAACTACAATTTATAAGCGTTGGGTTGACTGTGCTGCCATGCTCTATAGCTCTATTATACATTCCGCCACCGGAGTAGGCACTGTTACCGATGAATTCGCAGTTTATGAAAGTGGCGTTATTTATACCATTATATTGTCCAAGGTTTTTAACTCCGCCTCCGTAATATGAAAAAGGATTAGTTTTATTATCACTGAAGGTACATCTAATTAGCGTTGGACTATTTGTACCCCAATAACTACGATTATTTAGCCCAGCACCATCATTAGCAGTATTGCCGCTGAAAACACAATTCACCAAAGTTGGTTTACTTGTACCGGAATAAGCTTGGTTATACATTCCACCGCCTGCCTCACGGCTATGGTTACCGATAATATTACAATTAATTAATCGGGGATCGCTGTTCTTATTATAAATGCCTCCCCCCCAGCAGTTGGGTTGACTACTGGCGCTGGCGTTGCCCGCAGTAATCCTAAAACCATCCAATGTGGTCTGATCACTGCCCCCCTCAGAATAAACCACATGGTAAGCGTTTTCACTGTTATCGCCGTCTGTGTCGTCATCCTGATTCAAATCCCCACTTAAAACAGTGACATTTGTCTCCCAATCGCGTTCCTCTAGGCTGGTTTCCGTACCGTCAAATCCGCCGTAGACTTTCGAGTTGTTGGGGATATTAAAAGTTGAGGCGCGGTCACCGTCGGTCTGGCTTGCGCCTTCGTCCGGATAATATGTCCCTCCAGCCACCCAGACCTGATCACCGGAGGAGGCGGATGCCAGGGCATCCTGCAAAAAGATATAAGCGTCCGTCCATGATGTGCCGTTATTGCTTCCGGTGGCATCAGTGTCCACATAAATAATGGCGGCCTGAGAACTTGCAACCGGCAGAAAAACAAACAAACACAAAATAACTCCAAAGATCAAACACGCTCTGCAACAGCTACCGAGTCTTACTTTCATTCTCCCCTCTCCTTAATCCGCCGTGCTCCAGTTTTTCATCCAGTGCCAGGCACCGTCGTAGTTGTACATCCCCCGGCCTGAGCCAAAATCCACGGCCAGGCAGGTGCCCCAGGCGATCATATCCGTAATATCGTCCTTGTTGGACATCCAGTGCCATACACCGTCATAATAGAACATCCCCCGGCCTGAGCCGAAGTCTACGGCCAGTTTGTCGGCACCGTCCTTCCAGGTCACCATTTTCGCCACGTCATCTTTGTTGGTCATCCAGTGCCATGAGCCGTCGTAGTTGTAGACGCTTCGACCGTTGCCAAAATCGACAACCAGCTTGTTGCCCCAAACGGTCATCATGGCCACATCATCCTTGTTGGTCATCCAGTGCCAGGTGCCGTCGTTGTTGAACATTCCACGACCGCCGCCGAAATCAACAACCAGTTTGTTGTTCCAAACGGTCATGTCGGCCACGTCATCCTTGTTGGACATCCAGTGCCATGCACCGTCATAGTTGTAGACACTCCGACCGCCGCCGAAATCAACAACCAGTTTGTTGTTCCAAACGGTCATGTCGGCCACGTCATCCTTGTTGGACATCCAGTGCCATGCACCGTCATAGTTGTAGACACTCCGACCGTTGCCGAAATCGACAACCAGCTTGTTGCCCCAAACGGTCATCATGGCCACACCATCCTTGTTGGTCATCCAGTGCCACGAACCATCATAGTAGTGCATGCCGTGGTCAGCCCCGAAATCCACAACCAGTTTGCCGTCCCACACTACCATCTGGTTGACATGGCCCCGGTTGGTCATCCAGTTCCAGTTGCTGCCGTTGTGGTACCACAGGCCGTTGTCGCCGAAGTCGGCCACCAGGTTGCCGTTCCAGTTGATCAGATTGGCGGGGGTGGAAGGAATTTCCAGTCGCTGCGTGATATCCTGCCGTATTGCGGCCATGGCAGCAGCCAAATTATTTACATCCATGGCTGAAAAAAACGACCCCCGGCCATTTATGGTAGCATGCCAGAGATCATCAATAGTGCTGTTTGTATCAGGCACGATCTGAGGCCAGCCGATCCAGGATGGGGGCTCCGCGCCATATCTCAGATAGGGTTCGGTCATCTGACGATACGCTTCGCTGAAGTGTGCCCCACGAACGCCTAGTGCAACAGCGTATGTCACCATGTGTTGATGGGGGGCGAAATCAAAGTCACCTGGCGGCACAATATCATTTAGAATCGGGCGCAGGTCCCGACAATAAAAGTACATGGCTACATCCGCGGCAGTGTCAGAGTAGTCGTCACCGAAAACGCCGCCGGTGAAAGGCGGGTTGTACATCCAACCCCCGTCGACATTGCCCACCGGATATCTCAATGTGCCGTTCCACAGGCCGTCGGTCATTACAACGGTGAATGCCTGCTGATACGCACCACCGTTTTCCGGGGTAAAAAACGGGTAGTAATCCGGGCTGGAATATACCTGGAACGCCCCGGGCGGCAGGTTCTCCCATCTGTCCTCAGGCCAGAAGTCACTTCGGCCCAGTTCGAAAAACTGGCCGGCCTGGTACAGCCCTTCGCGCAGAAAGGTCCCGCCCCAGGGGTGCATCATTGTGTATAAATCATAAAGGATGTCGTCTTTTTCGTTGTAGTGGGTCAGTTCCCCATCGGTATTGCGGATCGTTACATCAACAGGAGAGATTCTTCTGAAAAAATTATCAGGCGGAAACGAGGTGATACGCAGAAAAACATTAGACCAGTCATTTATCATCTGTCCAAGGGTCGCGATACCGGTGAAATAACGCCTGCGGTAAAATTGATACCAGTTGGCAAAATTTTGTCGTTCCTCCAGGTAGGTGCGGCCGGTGACAAGCCCTTCCGCGCCGGCTTCTTCTTCCGTAATCTGGGTCAGTGCCTCGACGGTTTTGCCATCTGGCGCGAGCAGTGCCCTGAAGTAGGCGATCCCGCCGTTAAGATCGATCAGAAAGACATCGTCGGGGGATTTTTGAATAAAATAATGGGCAAAGATTGTATCTCCTGTCAACCGCAGCCCGGATTTAACAAATAAGACTGCGTCGGCGCAGGCACTGTCTGATGCCAAATCCGTGGGGGTATGGGACAAGGTGACTGTACCGGTGCAGCCAAAGCCCAGGCCGGAAGCCAGGAGGCACCATGCGCCGCCATTGAGGCGCTGGTTTACTGTTACAGCCTGGCTGCCGTCTATATGATCAATATTGTATTCAACAGCGGTTGAGCGGTCGCTGCCTTCCACCCAACGGGCATAGACATCATAGGTTATGGAAGGATCCAGGTTGTTGGCCTGCCATGTGGCGGAACAGGGGGTGCCGGTCTCCGCGGTAACAAGACAGTGGCTATTTCCAGTTGCGTCAGGGTAGGCCTGGCTGCTGCTGACTGTCTGCCATGGCCCGGTTGAGGAAAAAGCGACAGGCAAGTTGGCGGATGTGTCAAATTTTGGAACAAGCATGACAGCATCTACAGCCAGGTGAGTGAAAGCTTGACTGCTTATTACCATAATTTTTGCTGTATCAGTAAAATTATAACTACCCAAGGATATCCACTCCTGATGGGTATCGGCCCGCTGGCTGATTGCTTGCTCATTTGAACCGTTGTCGTGAAAAACAGTGTAATTGGCTTCTCGAGTCCGGTTTATTCCAAAGGGGACACTAATCAGGACCTCATATTCACCGCTGTTTGTTATATCCGTCTGCCAGGTCGCAGTTGTCGGTTTTCCACTATATCGTATGGTATAGTAATCATTTCCTATATAATCCGGATTTTCATATCGTATCCAGGAACCGATAGCCGGGTCTGATAAAAAACCTGCATCCATGTCATCCACTGTAATGGAGGGAATGTCTGAATTATCGACAACAACCTCCACGTCTTCCGGTTCCAAGCCGTCCGGCAGTACTAAATCCCAGGAAAAAAAATTGTCGTTCAGGTCAAAGACACCTTGTGAAATGTCGATGGGATGTTGAAGTGGTGTGTTTATATCAGCCTGGAAATTTTCAAATTCTCCGGCATGACCCTCCAGTGTGGTCCATCTGGGCCAGGGTGTGTAGTTTACTTCGGGATTGTAATACATGTAATTAAAGAAAGAACACTGGGGTTGCCAGTGGTTTCGGTTGTCGGCAGGCAAAGGCCGGCCATAGCTTGAACCATCATAATAGTATTCGGTTTCCGGAAAAACATACGCATACGGTTCTGAGTCGATCCAATAAAAAGTTTCGTCAGTAGCAATTGTCCAGACCATGCTGCCGGAGCCGTCCCAGACAATGTTAACCAGGCCGGGAACCGTATCGCCTGGTGTGTTTGCATGAGCAGTTATTGCCATCAGGCCAGACAATGCCAGCATAAAGAGTATTTTTTTCAGCCGCATTCCCTCTCCTCCCATTTCTTTTGGTCAGTCTGCCGTACTCCAGTTTTTCATCCAGTGCCAGGCACCGTCGTAGTTGTACATCCCCCGGCCTGAGCCAAAATCCACGGCCAGGCGGGTGCCCCAGGCGATCATATCCGTAAGATCATCCTTGTTGGACATCCAGTGCCATACACCGTCATAATAGAACATCCCCCGGCCTGAGCCGAAGTCTACGGCCAGTTTGTCGGCACCGTCCTTCCAGGTCACCATTTTGGTCACGTTATCCTTGTTGGTCATCCAGTGCCATGCACCATCATAGTTGTACACGCTCCGGCCGTTACCGAAATCGACAACCAGCTTGTTGTTCCACACGGTCATGTCGGCCACGTCATCCTTGTTGGTGAGCCATGCCCAGGCGCCGTTGTAGGTGTACACCCGGCGGCCCCCGCCAAAGTCCACCACCAGCCGCTCGGCAGAACCGTTGTTCCAGGCCACCATTTTGGCAATGTCGTCCTTGTTGGTCATCCAGTTCCAGGTGCCGTTGTTGTTGTACACGCCCCGGCCGGACCCGAAGTCGACCACCAGCCGGTTATCCCACACGGTCATGTTTGCCACGGCGTCCTTGTTGGTAAACCAGCTCCAGGAACCGTTATATGTGTAGACGCGCTTGCCTGCGCCAAAGTCCACCACCAGCTTTTCTGTTGCGCCATTGTTCCAGGTGATCATTTTTGCCACACCGCCTTTGTTGGACATCCAGGTCCAGCCGGTGCCGTCATAGTAGTGCACTCCGTAGTCGGAACCAAAATCCACCACCAGCTTGCCATCCCACACCACCATCTGGTTGACATGGCCCCGGTTGGTCATCCAGTTCCAGTTGCTGCCGTTGTGGTACCACAGGCCGTTGTCGCCAAAGTCGGCCACCAGGTTGCCGTTCCAGTTGACCAGGTTGGCAAAGGGCAGGGCTTCCGCGCCTTCGTAGGCCCCCATGTCAATGATGGTGTTCTGGATACGGGCTTCGCCATCCAGGTCAAACGACGTGCCGTTGGCAACATTGTTGCCGGTGTCCAGGCAGGGCGAACCGGCCATCAGGCGCAGGTCGGCGGCCGGGTTTGCAAATATGGGATCGGCGTCTATGTTGTTGCCGCTGTCCGTGCCCAGGGTGGTGTTCCAGGCCGCGCTGCCGCCGCTGCCCTTGATGTTGCAGTAGGCGTAAGCGGGAGAACCACCATCATTATATATTTCAGGGCCGGATATATCCGCATGGTTGTTCCAGAGGATGCAGTTGGTTAAGGCCGGGCTGATTATGCCTTCGAACCCGCCATTGAAAATACCGCCGCCGTTGTCGGCGGCATTGCCACTGATGGTGCAGTTGGTAAGGACAGGGCTTGATGTGCCCTCATTATCCGCGTAGTTACTGATGCCACCACCCACTTCAGCCGTGTTGCCACGGATAACACAGTTGGTCAGCGCAGGGCTGCTTGATGCCCCATTATTATGCGCATAATTACCGATGCCACCGCCTTCATAGGTTGCGGTGTTGTTGGTGATGGTGCAGTTTGTCAGGGCAGGGCAGGTCTCTCCGCTGTTGTTATAATTATACATTCCGCCCCCAAAACCCGTAGCGGCATTGCCGCTGATGACGCAGTTATACAGGGTGGGGCTGCATATTCCATGCTCTAAAGCGTTATTGGAGAATCCGCCGCCGGTATCGGCAGAATTGTCACTGATGGTGCAGTCGGTGAGAATCGGGCTTGTGGTTCCATTGTGTGCATAGTTATCCATTCCACCGCCTTCATAGAGAGCGGTGTTGTTGGTGATGGTACAACCGGTCAGCTCAGGCATGCAGGTTCCGGTATCGTCACTTTCGTTATGGAGCCCGCCCCCCATTTCAGCGGTATTACCGTTGATGATACAGTTCAAAAGGATGGGGCTGCTGTTGCCGTTGCTGCTGTTGTTGTAGATGCCACCGCCGTTGTACGCGTTGTTTTCGTTGATCGTGCAGTTGGTCAATACCGGGCTGCTGTTGCCATAACTGCCGTAATTATATATGCCGCCGCCGGAACCGGCATTATTCCCGCTGATGACACAGTCGGTCAGGGTGGGGCTGCTGTCCCCGGTAAGGCTGAGGGTGTCAGACCCGTTATTATATATACCGCCGCCGGCATTAAAAGCATTGTTCCCGCTGATGGTGCAGTTGTTTAAGCAGGGATTGCTGCTGTTTCCGCTGCCGGAACCGTCATTGTAAATTCCGCCTCCGTTCTTGTCGTTCCAGAGGCTCCCATCGGCGTTGCCGGCGGTTATGGTAACGCCATCCAGGCGGGTCTGGTTGCCGGCCCGGTCAAACCAGACCACATGGTAGGCATTTTCGCTGTTGTCGCCGCCTGAATCGTCATCCTGGCCCAGGTCTCCGCTTAGAATGGTTGGATTGTTTTCCCAGTCCCGTTCGTCAAGGGTGGTTTCCAGGGCGCCGCCGCCGGCACCGTCCGTGCCGTCGAAGCCCCCATAAACAGCCACACCGCTGGGGATTAAAAATGTTGACGCGCGGTCGTTGTCTGTCTGGCTGCTGCCCTCATCCGGGTAATAGGTGCCGGCCGCCACCCAGATCTGGTCGCCGGCCATGGCGGCGTTGAGGGCGTCCTGCAGAGAGACATAGGCGTCTGTCCATGATGTGCCATCATTGTTGCCAGTTGCATCCGAATCCACAACAATTTTTGCCGCATATTGCACCCGGAGCTGGGAACGCCTTTCAGCAGTATTGGCAATTCGTACATCTAAATACCCATCCGAACCGTTTGAAATCAGGTTAAACCCTATCGTTCCCGTAGTTCCCTGCATTGTGCTTATAAATTCAGTTACATCTATATAATAGTCCGTCCCACTGGTATGGGCAGGAAAATATTCAATAGCATTATCTGTATTCTCAAAATCATCAAGCCGGGCGGTGCAGTCCGCGTTATATCCATTTAAAATCACCCGATCGTACAGGTAGCCGTAGGAACTGTCGTTCGGCAAAAAGAGGGTAGCAGAGCTGATCGTTGAATCCATTACCTCCGTCGGCAAGTTGAACTCCAAAACGCTTCGATATTGAAATGATTTGTTATCCAGATATTTGATGACACGGAGAATAGAATTTTCTTCATACATACAGTCAAAGCTGTTATCCATCGCCCATCCACCGCACTCGCCACCATCAAGGCCCAGTATGGCAACACACGGATCAATGTTGATGTTTTGAGAAAATGCGGATAACGGTGACAGGCACAGCAATGCAAAAACACTTAGACCAAAAAAGAAGGGTGCTGCTTTCCATTTAAGCGCGGTCATGCTTTTCCCCTTTTCTTTTGAATGGTGTTATATCCCCACAGTAAAAGGCTGAACGGTAGTTGGAATGCCCAAGGCCGGATAAAGAGAAGAAAACGGTTTTTGTGCATTCAAACTTATGGATTGGAATTGTTCTAACCGTTTTTTAGTTGTTATGTCAACAGGTTTATGAAGGAGGGCAGGGAAGGGGGGTGTTGTTTACGGATGAGTTTTACCGGAATATATTCATTTACTGCTATTACTGTGCCTTTCCGATTATGTATGCGTCATTGCTCAACCGGATGGGTGTATTCGGGACAAAATTGACTTTTTTTAGCATTATCGGTTCACGGCACGGCAGTCAGAAGAAAAGGTTGGGGTGATGGTTCGGAAAAAAGCCGGATCACGGGCCGGTTTGAAGCCCGTGATCCGGCTCTGGTGTGCGCCGGTGTGAAAGATCAGTCCGCCGTACTCCAGGATTTCATGAAGTTCCAGGCGCCGTTGTAGTTATAGACGCCCACGCCGGAGCCGAAGTCCACGGCCAGGCGGTTGCCCCAGGCCGTCAGCTCCGGCACGGTGTCGGCGTTTTTCATCCAGTGCCAGGCGCCGTCATAATAGTACATGCCCCGTCCGGCCCCTAAGTCCACGGCCAGTTTGTCGGTACCGTCGTTCCAGGCCACCATTTTCACCACATCGTCTTTGTTAGAAATCCAGCTCCAGGCCCCGTCATAGGTGTACATGCGGCGGCCGGAACCAAAGTCGACCACCAGCTTGTTGTTCCACACGGCCATGTCGTTGAGATCATCCTTGTTGGTGAGCCAGCTCCATGCGCCGTTGTAGGTGTACACCCGGCGGCCGCCGCCAAAATCCACCACCAGTCGCTCGGCAGAACCGTTGTT
This sequence comes from Desulfosudis oleivorans Hxd3, assembly GCF_000018405.1. Lineage (NCBI taxonomy): Bacteria > Pseudomonadati > Thermodesulfobacteriota > Desulfobacteria > Desulfobacterales > Desulfosudaceae > Desulfosudis > Desulfosudis oleivorans. The sequence goes on along the minus strand of NC_009943.1, from coordinate 2,157,545 downwards.
CCAGGCCACCATTCTGGCGATATCGTCCTTGTTGCTCATCCAGTTCCAGGTGCCGTTGTTATTGTACACGCCCCGGCCGGAACCGAAGTCGACCACCAGCCGGTTATCCCATACGGTCATGTTTGCCACGGCATCCTTGTTGGTAAACCAGCTCCAGGAACCGTTATAGGTGTAGACACGCTTGCCTGCGCCAAAGTCCACCACCAGCTTTTCTGTTGCGCCATTGTTCCAGGCGACCATTTTTGCCACATCGCCTTTGTTGGACATCCAGGCCCAGCCGGTGCCGTCATAGTAGTGCAGGCCGTAGTCCGAGCCGAAGTCTACCACCAGCTTGCCGTCCCAGGCCACCATCTGATTGACATGGCCCCGGTTGGTCATCCAGTTCCAACTTGTGCCGTTGTGGTACCACAGGCCATTGTCGCCAAAGTCGGCCACCAGGTTGCCGTTCCAGTTGATCAGGTTGGCAAAGGGCAGGGCTTCGGCTCCTTCGTAGGCCCCCATGTCAATGATGTTGTTCTGAATACGGGCTTCGCCATCCAGGTCAAACGACGTGCCGTTGGCAACATTGTTGCCGGTGTCCAGGCAGGGCGAACCGGCCAAAAGGCGCAGGTCGGCGGCGGCCGGGTTTGCAAACATGGGATCGGCGTCTATGTTGTTGCCGTTGTCCGTGCCCAGGGTGCTGTCCCATGACGCGCTGCCGCCGCTGCCCTTGATGTTGCAGTAGGCATAGGAGGGCGTGGCGATAAAGTTGAAAATCGCTGAATCGTTCCAGAGAATGCAGTTGGTAAACTGTGGTTCGCAGACACCGAGTTGCACACCCAGTATGGTCAGAATATAATTATAAATTTCATTGCCCGCGTTGGCGGCGTTGTTGCCTGTGAAGGTGCAGTTGGTAATTGTGGGGCTGACGGTTCCGCCATAGGCATGGTTATACATTGCGCCGCCGTCATGGCCCGCGAAGTTGCCCGCAAACACACTGTTCATTACAATCGGGGAACACTCTATTACGGGGTCAAGCGTCAAGGCGTATGTATAATTACACATGCCGCCGCCGTTATAACCCGCGGTGTTTTCGGTAATGGCGCAGTTGAAAATTTGAAGGTTGCCTTTGTTAATATAGAGGCCTCCGCCATCCCATGTGGCACAGTTGCCTGTAATATGACAGTTGGATACACGCGGCGTACCGTCGGCGCTATAAATACCGCCGCCATCTTTATCGGTGCTGGATTGGGTGCTGTTTGCATTGCCACCGGTAATAACAAACCCATCCAGGATGGTCTGGTCGCTTACACCGCTGAAGTGAACCACGTGATAGGCATTTTCGCTGTTGTCGCCGCCGTTGTTGTCATTCTGGTCCAGATCCCCGTCCAGGACGGATAAAACTTCTACCGACAGGGCCCGTTGGTCAAGGCTGGACTCTGTTCCCGCAAAACCGCCGTAAACCGCCATGCCGTCGAGTACCCTGAAGGTTGCGTTGCGATCCCCGTTGGTCTGAACGCCCCCTTCATCCGGGTAATAGGTTCCGGTCGCCACCCAGATGTCGGCCCCACCGGAGACGGTTCCGGCTGCGGCCAGCGCGTCCTGGAGCGAGACAAAGGCGTTGGCCCAGGAGATGCCGTTGTCTAAACCGGCAGCAGCTTGATTGACATAAATGGCGTTGGTGTAGATATGATAGACCTGCGGATCGGTACCGGTATCGTACTCAGCCAGGTTGGTAATGCGGTCAAAGTCGGGATCCAGGCCGGTGTCATCCGTCAGGGGATCAAGGGCATTGGCCACTTCCCAGTCATCGGGCATGCCGTCACCGTCCGTATCCGGATCGTTCGGATCTGTGCCGTACTGGAATTCGGTTAAATTGTCCAGGGTGTCGCTGTCCCAGTGTTCGGCAGCGTCTGTGTCATCCATCGGATCGAGACCGTTGGCCACTTCCCAACCATCGGTCATGCCGTCATTATCCGAATCCGGGTCCAAAGGATCGGTCGGATAGGTGTAGACTTCTTCATAATCGTCAAGGCCGTCATCGTCCGTGTCGGCCAGGAGCGGATCGGTGCCGATCGCTATTTCATCCACATCGGGGATGCTGTCGTTGTCATCGTCGGCGTCGTCCAGGTTTCGCGTTCCGTCTCCATCCGTGTCCAGGGCCTCGTCCACGCCGATGTCATTCACATCGTCCCGGATTTCCTTGTCCATGTCATCCTCCGGGATATACGAAAGAGAGAAGTTCAGGATGGTATCGGTGCCGGCGTCGATGCAGGCGGAGGTCAGCGCGATATGAAAGTCGCCGGCCGTGGTGGGCGCCGACGCCGGCGAGACCGGCGCAAAAAACTGGGGATTGGCGTCAATATTGCCGCCGTTGTCAATACCCAGTTCGGTATCCCAGGAGGCGCCGCTGCCTTCGCAGCCGCCGATATCACAATTCTGATACACGGGCTCAGCGTCTCCTTCATTGTATATATCCTTCAGCGAGTTACCGCTGTCATTGTTCCAGATAATGGTGTTGGCCAGGTTCGAATTACAGTGGAAGTCCGTGTCCGCCAAATTGTACATGGCCCCGCCCAGATTGGAAGCGTAATTGCCGCTGATAGTACAGTTGCGGATCCGGTAGGGACGATTGGTGACATTATCATCGTTACCGGTGTAAAAGCCACCGCCATTTTCCGCGGTATTGCCGGTAACCAGGCAATTGGCCAGGATGGCCAGACTCGAGTAGCTGGCAATCGCCCCGCCGTTATCAGTGGCGCTGTTGCCGCGAAGCAGACAATTGGTCAGCATTGCTACCTCGCTATTTGTCATATACAGGGCGCCACCGAACATGGCCGTGTTCTCCCGGATATCACAATCAGTCAGGGAAAACGCATTGACCACATTGTTCACGCTCGATCCCCAGTTAGCCAAGCCGCCGCCATACTTACCGTGATTGCCCCGGATAATACAGTTTTTCACTTCCGGATTAACGGTGCCGTTGGCGCCGCTGTTATAAATTCCCCCGCCATAACTGTCGCTGGCGGAAGCGGCGTCGGCGTTGCCGGCGGTAACGGTAAAACCGTCCAGCAGGACCTCGGCGGTGTTGGCTTGCATAAACACTACATGATAGGCGTTCTCGCTGTTGTTCCCACCGCTGTCGTCATCGCCGGCCAGGTCGCCGCTGAGGATGGTCACATTGGCGGCCGGATTCCGCTGGGAGAGGTCTGTTTCCAGGGCACCGCCGCCGCCGCCGTTTGTGCCGTCAAACCCGCCGTAGACCTTCAGGCTGTTTGAGGGAGAAAAATAGAAGGTTTTATCGCGGTTGTCGGCAGGCGCGGCGCTGCCGTACCTGTCCCGGGTCGGATAATATGTGCCTGCCGCCACCCATATTTCGTCGCCGCTAACGGCGGCATACAGGGCATCACCGAGTTCGGGGCAGGCATTGCCCCACGATGTTCCGGTGCCGGCGCCGGTGGCATCTTTATCCACATAGATGATCGTGGCGCCGGCAATAATGGGTGTTAAAAGTAAAAACAAACAAAGAAATGAAGAAAGAACAAACACGGTAAAACGGTTTTTTCGATCTTTTTTCATGGCAACCTCCCCTTGTTCTAATTGATTGCTTATGCTACCCCTTGCTAGCGGAAGCAACCCATATCCATGTAAGGCTCGTGCCCTATATAGGCTTACTTGTTCATGTATGCTCATCCGGCTTATCGGGTTCAAGCAGGTCCGAAAGGCCCATCCATTTATCAAAGGTTTTGTTCGCCCGCACCACGGCTTCGGCCACCAGGTTCGACTCCTCCGGTGTCAACTGCAGGGAATCCGCGATAATCTGGGAAAGTTCCGCCTGGGATTGTCTTACCGGTTCCAGAGACTGACGTCCTTTTGGTGTAAGGGAAAAAATATTGGCTCGCAGATCCCTGGGGTCCTCCCTGCGGGCTACCAGTTTTTTCTGGTTGAGTTTTTTCAATGTGCCGGACATGGTGCTGGGGCTTACCTTTTTAAAAAAATCGGATAGTTCTGAGAAACCGGCCTCACCCTTTCTATCCAGATAATCCAGAAGAATAAAGTCCCTTTCACTGAGTTCTCCGGCCCCTTGTCTGCCTCCTGAGGTCTCAATAAAGAGTTGTACCCGGAACCAGAGCTGGTCAATCATTTTTCCCAGTTTGTCAGCCATGACTTGCGCTCCCTTTTTTTACTGGTTTTCCCTGGTTTCGTTGAAAGAATTGCCGCACGAATGTGTTATGCTTACAATCTGATCATTCCCGTTACTGAATAGTTTAATTTTTAAATAATTTTGAAGCAAAATATATGCCTTTTTGATCTATTTCCTGCTTGCGGTATAACTATAATGAATCATAAGCTATTATTTAGGCATCAGGTTCCAGGAGGGATTCTGAGCACCCAAATTTTTACAAATAGTGTCACTTTGGAGTGACGCTATTTGTCAATCAGAGACGAGATCAATCTGCAGGGAATGGTGAATGGGGGCTCAGGAATGATGAATGATGAGTGATGAATGATGAAGGAGATTCAGGAATGATGTTTGTAGTGTGCCCGTAAGGGCATCGCATCCGGACAGCTGAAAACGCCTGACGGCGTCACTACGAACAGGGGGAAGTGCTGGGCGGAGGCCCGTTTGTAGTGTGCCCGTAAGGGCATCGAACCCGGACAGCTGAAAACGCCTGACGGCGTCACTACGAACAGGGGGAAGTGCTGGGCGGAGGCCCGTTTGTAGTGTGCCCGTAAGGGCATCGCATCCGGACAGTTGAAAACGCCTGACGGCGTCACTACGAACAGGGGGAAGTGCTGGGCGGAGGCCCGTTTGTAGTGTGCCCGTAAGGGCATCGAACCCGGACAGCTGAAAACGCCTGACGGCGTCACTACGAACAGGGGGAAGTGCTGGGCGGAGGCCCGTTTGTAGTGTGCCCGTAAGGGCATCGAACCCGGACAGCTGAAAACGCCTGACGGCGTCACTACGAACAGGAAGAAGTGCTGGGCGGAGGCCCGTTTGTAGTGTGCCCGTAAGGGCATCGCATCCGGACAGTTGAAAACGCCTGACGGCGTCACTACGAACAGGGGGAAGTGCTGGGCGGAGGCCCGTTTGTAGTGTGCCCGTAAGGGCATCGCATCCGGACAGCTGAAAACGCCTGACGGCGTCACTACGAGCAGAAGGAGTGCGGAGCGAAGACCCGTTTGTAGTGTGCCCGTAAGGGCATCGCATCCGGACAGTTGAAAACGCCTGACGGCGTCACTACGAACAGGGGGAAGTGCTGGGCGGAGGCCCGTTTGTAGTGTGCCCGTAAGGGCATCGAACCCGGACAGCTGAAAACGCCTGACGGCGTCACTACGAACAGGAAGAAGTGCTGGGCGGAGGCCCGTTTGTAGTGTGCCCGTAAGGGCATCGCATCCGGACAGTTGAAAACGCCTGACGGCGTCACTACGAACAGGAAGAAGTGCTGGGCGGAGGCCCGTTTGTAGTGTGCCCGTAAGGGCATCGAACCCGGACAGCTGAAAACGCCTGACGGCGTCACTACGAACAGGAAGAAGTGCTGGGCGGAGGCCCGTTTGTAGTGTGCCCGTAAGGGCATCGCATCCGGACAGTTGAAAACGCCTGACGGCGTCACTACGAACAGGGGGAAGTGCTGATCCGATCCGGACCGGGTAATGACGGACATAGGGCATGATGAATGAGGAACAAGATTGCTTTTTTCCCTTTTTAATTGTCTTTCCCCGCGTAACGGTGTAATTTACAAAAACGTAACTTGGATAAAGCAGCCATCCGTTTTGGTAATATTCAACAGGCCGCCGGATTTTAAAAAGGAACCGCCGTGAAAGAACTGGAAAAAATAACTCTATTTTACGAGATCAGCAACGCGCTTAACGAGCACCTGGACCTGGAGCGGTCCTTGTATAATGTGCTGGGCATTCTGGCCGACCAGATGGGCATGGTGCGGGGCAATATCGCCATTTTAAACCTCATGCGTGACGAAATCACCATGGAAGTGGCCCACGGCATCTCCAAGCAGGCCATGAAAAAGGCCACCTACAAGGTGGGGGAGGGGATTATCGGCGAGGTGATCAAGTCCGGCAAAGGGGTGGCCATCCCGAAGATCAGCGAAGAGCCCCGGTTTTTAAACCGCACCGGTTCCCGGCAAAAGGGGATTGATGTGGAGATATCCTTTCTCTGCGTGCCCATCAAAAAAGGCAACCAGGTGATAGGCACCCTGAGCGTGGACAAACCCTATGATGCTGACTACTCCCTGGCCGACGGAAAGAAGATGCTCTCTGTGGTGGCCACCATGATCGCCCGGCACGTGATCAATCTGGAAAGCATCCGCGCGGAAAAGGAGCGTCTGGAAGATGAGAACAAGCGGCTTCAGGACGAGCTGGAGCGCAAGTACAGCTTCACCAGCATCATCGGCAACAGCAACAAGATGCGGGAGGTGTTCCAGATGGTCTCCCGGGTCTGCCGCAGCAATGCCACGGTGATCCTGCGGGGAGAGAGCGGCACCGGTAAGGAGTTGGTGGCCAACGCCATCCATTACAACAGCGACCGGGCCGGCCGGCCGTTTGTCAAGGTCAACTGCGCGGCCATTCCGGAAAACCTGATTGAAAGTGAACTGTTTGGCCATGAAAAGGGGTCTTTTACCGGCGCCATTCGCCGCCAGGAGGGAAAGTTTGAGCTGGCCGACAAAGGGACCATCTTCTTAGACGAGATCGGCTCCATGAATATGGATGCCCAGGCCAAGCTGCTGCGGGTGCTTCAGGAAAAGGAGTTCGAGCGCATCGGCGGCCATCAGGTGATCAAGGCCGATGTGCGGGTAATTGCCGCCACCAACAAGAACCTGGAGGCGGCGGTGGAAGCCGATACCTTCAGGGAAGACCTCTATTACCGGCTCTGCGTGTTCCCCATCTACCTGCCGCCCCTGCGGGAGCGCAAAACCGACATCTCCCTGCTGGCCGAGTTCTTTTTAGAAAAGTATGCCACGGAAAACAACCGCAAGATCAAGCGGCTCTCCACCCCGGCCATTGACATGCTGATGCAGTATCACTGGCCCGGCAATGTGCGGGAGCTGGAAAACTGCATGGAGCGGGCCGTGCTGCTGTGCGAGGGGGAGGTGCTGCACAGCTACCACCTGCCGCCCACCCTTCAGACCGGCGAACACTCCGGCACTCTGCCCAACCGGACCCTGGAGGAGGCCGTGGCCGCGGTGGAGCAGGATATGCTCATCGACGCGCTGAAGAACACCCGGGGTAACATCACCAACGCCGCGGAGATGCTGGGCACCACGGTGCGCAAATTTGCCTACAAGGCCCAGCGGTACGGCATCGATTACCGGACCTACCGGTAGAACGCCGAACCCGTCACTACGAACAAGGGGACTCAGGAATGATGAATGATGAATGATGAAGGGGGCTCAGGAATGATGTTTGTAGTGTGCCCGTGAGGGCATCGCACCCGGACAGCCGGAAAACGCCTGACGGCGTCACTACGAGCAGAAGGAGTGCGGAGCGAAGAAAATGTTTGTAGTGTGCCCGTGAGGGCATCGAACCCGGACAGCCGGAGAACGCCTGACGGCGTCACTACGAACAGAAGGAGTGCAAAACGAAGAAAATGTTTGTAGTGTGCCCGTGAGGGCATCGCATCTGGACAGCCGGAGAACGCCTGACGGCGTCACTACGAGCAGAAGGAGTGCGAAACGAAGAAAATGTTTGTAGTGTGCCCGTAAGGGCATCGCACCCGGACAGCCGGAAAACGCCGAACCCGTCACTACGAACAGAAGGAGTGCAAAACGAAGAAAGTGTTTGTAGTGTGCCCGTAAGGGCATCGCAATTGGACAGCCGGAGAACGCCTGACGGCGTCACTACGAACAGAAGGAGTGCGAAACGAAGAAAATGTTTGTAGTGTGCCCGTGAGGGCATCGCATCTGGACAGCCGGGGAACGCCTGACGGCGTCACTACGAACAGGGGGGATCATGTACACTTATAGAAACATGACACTTGAAGAGCGCACACAGATATTAGCCAGACGCAAAGAACGTGGATTCCCCTGGCATGCGCCACCCCATTACAGCGGAGAAATAAACATCTATCTCATCAGTGCAGCATGTTTTGAGCACTATCATATTATGGCAACCCCCAACCGCCTGACCGAATTCTCTGAAGCGCTCATCGGGGGTATGGAGAGCGATTTAAAGCTTCATTCTGTTGCATGGGTTGTGCAACCCAACCACTATCATGTACTGGTAAAAACAGACTTGGACACATTAAGGCCATGGCTCGGCAGACTACACAATGGAAAGTCCACTCAATGGAATCGTGAGGACAAAATGCCCGGACGTAAGGTATGGCATCGTTTTACGGATAGGCGGATACGTTCCGAACGGCATTTCTACGCCACTTTGAATTATATTCATGCCAATCCTGTCAAGCATGGATACGTAGAAGAATCAAGTGATTGGCCATGGAGTAGCCTGCATGATTATCTGACAGTTTATGGCCGGGATACCTTGGTTCAATGGTGGAATCGTTATCCAATTAAAGATTACGGCACAGGATGGGATGATTGAGGCGAAACGAAGAAAATGTTTGTAGTGTGCCCGTAAGGGCATCGCAATTGGACAGCCAGAAAACGCCTGACGGCGTCACTACGAGCAGAAGGAGTGCGGAGCGAAGACCCGTTTGTAGTGTGCCCGTAAGGGCATCGCATCTGGACAGCCGGAAAACGCCTGACGGCGTCACTACGAACAGAAGGAGTGCGGAGCGAAGACCCGTTTGTAGTGTGCCCGTAAGGGCATCGCACCCGGACAGCCAGAAAACGCCTGACGGCGTCACTACGAGCAGGGGGAGAGAAAACAAGTCTTTGCTGTGGGTTATTTCTTCCCCGGGACTATCAGTCGTGCATCCACGTCAAACTTTCCGGCGGCCTGAAAAAAAGATTTATCGGATGTCACAAGTTGTAGTCCATGGTCGGACGCAAGGGCAAGGTGCAGCGCGTCAAGGGTTCGCAGGGATGTTTTAAAGAATCCGATCCAGTCTTTTGCCATCTGCCAGTGGTGGCGCTCCACCGGAATAACGTGAAACAGGCCGGCATTCACATGGCTGCTGAATTTCATCAGGATGCGGTTTCCGTCCGTATCGTTCAGTTCCTTTGTTCGCACTTTTCTAGCCACTGCGGAAACAAGCTCTACCTCGGCAAGATAACTCAGGGCCGGTTTCGCCTCTTTTCTCAACAGTTCCTGGACCTGGCGGCTTAGAGGTTCCGGACAGTAATATGCCGCCAGAACACTTGTATCCACATAAATCATCAGTAGCGCTCCTCGTTGCGTCCGTCGATAACCGCCCGGCTCAAGGAGCCGCCCTTTGACGTGATGGACGCTCTGAAACTGTCCAGGTCCGGCAACCGTTTTTCCGCATCAGCCGCCGGCAGAAGCCGTGCCACCTTTTTCCCCCGCCGCAGAATGGAAATTTCTTCCCCTTTTTGTGTGCGGTCCAGCAGCGCGCTGATTTTCTCCCTGGCTTCTTTTACGTTAACCTCCATCATTACAAACCTCCTGTCTGAAAATGCCGCTCAATAAAAACATGATAATGTACATTTTAATATCATATGTACACATTGAATACAATAGTGTACATATTGTTTTCAAAGGCGGTATTGTTTTAGGGTTTGTAGTGCGCCCGTAAGGGCATCGCAATTGGACAGCCAGAGAACGCCTGACGGCGTCACTACGAGCAGAAGGAGTGCGGAGCGAAGACCCGTTTGTAGTGTGCCCGTAAGGGCATCGCAATTGGACAGCCAGAAAACGCCTGACGGCGTCACTACGAACAGGGGGGGGCTCAGGAATGATGAATGATGAATGATGAAGGAGACTCAGGAATGATGTTTGTAGTGTGCCCGTGAGGGCATCGCAATTGGACAGCCGGAAAACGCCTGACGGCGTCACTACGAACAGAGCATACTCAGCCCGCCTGCTTCACCCGTTCCGGAAAATTGGTAAATACGCCGTCAACACCCATGTCCCGCAGCCGCTTTATCTCTTCAACCGTGTTGGCGGTAAAGACAAAGGCAGGGCAGCCGAGGCCGTGGATCTCGTCAACCAGTTCGGTGGTTACGAAATCGGCGTCCACGTGGATGGAAAAAGGGGAGAGGTCTGCGACCAGCCGGTCCAGGTTCAGGGGCGGCCCGGTGAGGTTCGGGGCAATGGGAAGGCCGGGGCAGAGCGTTTTTGCTTTTTTCACCTGCCGGTGATCAAAAGAGGATACAAGGAAGTCTGCATATTGCCGCCCTTGATTTTTTACGTAAAATTCAATTAAAGCCGCCACCGGGCCGGCGGTGCCCGGTCCTTTTAATTCGATGTTGACCTTTATTTTTCCGGCGGCCAGCTCCAGCACTTCGGAAAGCAGGGGAATTTTCTGGCCATTGCCCGCGTCCAGGCTGCGAAGATAGGCAACCGAGCTGGTCATGACGTACCCGGCGCCGTTGGTGGTGCGCTCCAGCCGGTTGTCGTGAATCACCACCAGGGCGTTTTCCACGGCAAACACATCCAGTTCGATCCAGTCGGCCCCCAGCTCCACGGCTTTTTCAAAGGCGGCCAGCGTGTTTTCCGGCGCGTGGCCGCTGGCCCCCCGGTGGGCCAGGCAGATCAAGGGTTCTTTTGATAAAGAGGTCATATGAACCGCCTTTTGCTGGTGGCACTGGTGCGATAGGCCTGGGTGTACCGGATGGTCTCCCGAAACCATACCGCCCCGGCGATTGCAAGGAGCAGACAGCGGCTGTCCTCATTCAGATTTGCGCAGGGATTTTCTCCGCCTGCCAGAATCGGCGCCAGCGCCTGCATTTGCGGGTTTGAGACGGCCCCGGCCGCTTCCATGCCCAGGCGAGTTTCTTGTGCCACGGCAGAAAGGGTTTTCCACAGAAGGGTTTCGGGCACATGGTAATCGGCCCCGGCGCCGGCTCTGGTTGCTCCGTCGCAGGAAACCGCGTCACCCCGGCAGAGCAGAACGCTTTCCACGGGCAACCCCTTTGACCGGAGTTCGGTTTCAACGGCACAGGCCCCGTCACTGCCGCACACCACGATTTTAGGATGGGCGCTTACATCTTTTTTCGGCCGCCGGTCCTGACTGAATACACGCTTCTTTACCACCAGGTCCGGCCGGCGATACATAGCGGCAAGTATGCGTGGTGCATGGCCTGCCGGGGCCTGCCACACATCGACCACCTGATAGTGGTTGCGGACGTTTTTCAGGGTTTTTCGAATAACGGCAAACACAGCGGTCTGTGTGGAAGGGTCTATATGGGTGCCGATAAAAAACATTTGTGCCCTCAAAATCAGAAACGTGTCATTGCGCCTGTCTGCCATAGCCTTTGGCGACGGCGGAAGCGAAGCGAAGCAATCTTGAGCAGATACGAACGAGATCGCTTCGTCGCTACGCTCCTCGCGATGACGGGAAAAGAGTGTCATTGCGCCTTGCTCCTCGCGATGACGGGAAAAAGAGTGTCATTGCGAGCGAAGCGAAGCAATCTTGAACAGATACGAACGAGATCGCTTCGTCGCTACGCTCCTCGCGATGACGGGAAAAGAGTGTCATTGCGCCTTGCTCCTCGCGATGACAAAAGGCTGTCAATCCCGATGCCATTATAAATCCAGGGAAAACTCAGCGTAAACAGGAAAGTGGTCCGACGGAAAGATACCGGCAAACCGGTCGGTGATGATTCGCTTTTCTCTCGGGCCACCCATGTTGCGGCACAGAATCCAGTCAATACGGTCGGAAACAGCATCCCCTGTAAACTTGTGGAAGGTGCCGGAGTTGTCCCCGTCAAACACATCAAAAAAGGGTCGTGTCAGCCGGCCCGGATGGGTAAAGGCCCGGTGGCAATCGCTGCCCGGACCCGCGTTAAAATCGCCGGTGATCAGGACGGGCAGGGCGGTGTTTGAAAATTTTTCAAGGCGCGCCAGCAGAATGGCCGCGCTTTTGACCTGGACAGGTTCATCAAAATCAAAGTGGGTGTTGACGCAGACCATTCGGAGGCCTTCTTTTTCAAACGTCCCCATCACGCACTGCCGGGGCCATCGGCTGTCGGGCATGCGGCTGGGAATGTCCGGCGTGTCACTTAAAAAGAAGCGGTCACAGTCACGGCACTCCCAGTTTTTGTGGTAAAAGATCAGTACATCCTGCCATCCGGCCGGGGCCGGCGTCCGCTTGCCAATGGCATGATAATCGGAAAGCAGGCCGGCAAAAAAAGCGGCCTGAAACCCATTGACCTCCTGCATGCCGATAAAATCAGGGCGGTACTGCTTAAACAGCTCGACAAACGCTGGTTTTCTGTTCTCCCAGCTGTGTTCACCGGCATCGGCCAGGCCGAAGCGGACATTGAGGCTCATCACGGAAACGCGGCCCGTGCTCTGGGGTTGATCTTTCATCCGGTTACTATTACCCGGCCCACCGGGTGTTGTCAACGAGGGACATACCGGGTGCGGGACCGTTTTTTCTCCTTGACACCGGGACGGTCACCGATTAAATATAACGGTACATTTGTTCCGGGCGCGTAGCTCAGTTGGTTGGAGCGCTGCCTCGACACGGCAGAGGTCACAAGTTCGAGTCTTGTCGCGCCCACCACCGGAACTCTAAGGGCCCGTGCCGATAAAAGGTCACAGGCCCTTTTTCTTTGGGGTATGTCTGGATGCAACCATTCACCCACGGACGCTGTTAAGCCAGAATCAGTCCGGTATCTCCACGATAAGGGCGTGGGCCGGGCCACCACTGGCGCACAGGGCCGCGCAGCCGAATTTTTTCCCGCGCCGCCTGAGTTCGTTGATCATTGTAACAACCAGGCGGGCCCCGGTGGCGCCCACGGGATGGCCCAGGCTGATGCCGGAGCCCACGCCGTTGAGCCTTTCCGGATCCACCTTCAGCTCCCGGTTGCACCCGATGACCTGGGCGGCAAAGGCCTCGTTGAACTCAAAATAGTCGATCTGCTCAAGTTTCATGCCGGCAAAATTTAACGCATTGTGAACGGCCGGCACCACGCCCATGCCCATGATCTCCGGAGAGACGGAGCCGGGGGCCGATGCCACCACCCGGGCAAGGGGGGCAAGGCCCATCTCCTTTGCGGTGGTGGCGGCCATCAGGACCAGGGCGGCGCCGGCGTCGTTCAAGCCCGAGGCGTTGCCCGCCGTGACGGTGCCCTCTTTTTTAAAGGCGGGCCGCAGGGCCGCCAGCCGCTCCAGGGTGGTGTCGGCCCGGGGGTGTTCATCGGTGTCAAAGATGGTGTCACCTTTTTTTGTTTTAATGGTGACCGGCACGATCTCTTCGGCAAACCATCCTTTTTGAATGGCGGCAACGGCCCGCTGGTGGCTCATCAAAGCCCATTCATCCTGCTCCTGGCGGGAGATTTTGTATTTTTCAGCGATGTTTTCGGCGGTCACCCCCATGTGGTAGCCCAGCAGGGCATCCACCAGGCCGCCGATCATCAGGCTGTCCTGGACCGTCTCCCCGTCGCTCAGGCGGTATCCCCTGCGGGCCCCGAACAGCAGGTAGGGGGCGTTGCTCATGCTTTCCACCCCAACCACCGCGCCGATGTCGATCTTGCCCAGCATGATCTCCTGGGCCACCAGTTCGGTACCCCGCATGGAAGAGGCGCACTGCTGGTGAACGGTAAAGGCAAAGGAGGTGGCGGGCAGGCCCGCGCCCATGGCGATGTGGCGGGCCGTGTTGCCCGGTGCTCCGGCCTGGTTGCACTGGCCGCAGACCACCTCCTGAACAAGCGATTTGTCTATTTTCGCCTTTTCAAGGGCGCCGTTTAAGGCCACCACGCCCAGGTCCACCGGGCCGAGGGTGGAAAGCGAACCGGCAAAGTCTCCAATGGCGGTGCGCGCGCCGCTGACAATTACCACGTCTCTCATGCACATGTCCTTTCGTTTTTTATGTCCCGCCATTTACCCTTCAATGCCATACTCTTTCATTTTGGCCAGCAGGGAGGGGTGGCTGATCTCCAGCAGCTTTGAGGTCCGGGTGCGATTGCCGCCGGTTTTGGCAAGGGCCTTTTCAATCAGCCGCTTTTCAAAGATTTTCTGGGCCGCCTTGATGGAATAACCGTCAAATCCGGCCAGGGCGTCGCCCGGCCCGCCGGCAGAATCCGTGCCGAAACCAGGGGGCAGGTCGTCCGGTGTGATGGTGTCGCCCTCGGCCAGGACCACGGCCCGCTCGATGAGGTTTTCAAGCTCCCGCACATTGCCCGGCCAGGTGTGGGCCAACAGGCGGGAGAGGGCCGCCGGCGCCAGGCCGGTGATCGTTTTATCCAGCTTTTTATTAAACTCCTGGACAAATGTCTCTATCAGCAGGGGAATGTCCTCCTGGCGGTCGCGCAGGGGCGGCAGATGAATATGGAGCACGTTGAGCCGGTAGAACAAATCTTCGCGAAAGACACCTTCGGCCACGTCGGCCTCCAGGTTTCTGGCTGTGGCGGCCACGATACGGATGTCAATGGTCCGGGTGGCTGACGCCCCCACCGGCCGGATCTCCCTGTCCTGAAGCAGGCGCAGCAGCTTGACCTGCAAAGAGGCGGGCAGCTCCCCGATTTCGTCGAGAAAGAGGGTGCCCTTGTGGGCGATTTCGCACAGGCCGGTCTTGTTTTTGTCCGCCCCGGTAAAGGCCCCTTTCACATGGCCGAACAGTTCGCTTTCCAGCAGGTTTTCCGGTATGCCGCCGCAGTTGACCGGGATCAGCGCGTTGGGTGCCCTGGGGCTGTTGAAATGAAGGCTGCGGGCCACCAGCTCTTTTCCGGTACCGGATTCGCCGGTGACCAGCACGGTGGTGTCGTGGGCCGCCACCTTGGTGATCAGGTCGGTAACGGCCTGCATGGCCTTGCTTTTGGCAATGATCTTGCCAAAGGTGTAACCCCGGCCAAGGGTGGCGATCTGTTGTCGCAGGGCAATGTTTTCCCGTTTCAGCCGTTCCCGTTCCGACGCTTTTTTCAAGGCCAGCAGCACCTCGTCGGACTTGAAGGGTTTGGATATATAGTCGTAGGCCCCGTGCTTCAGTGCCTCCACCGCGGTGTCGATGGTGCCGTAGGCTGACATCATGATGACTGTGGCATCGGGAAAGTGCTCGGTCCGATGGGCCAGAAAGGCAAGCCCGTCCATGCGGGGCATCTTGATGTCGCACAGGATAAAGTCAAAGGGCTGCTTTGCAACCATCTCCAGTGCCTGTGCCCCGTTTGCCGCGGTCTCAACCTGGTAGCCCTCCCGCGTGAGCATGGCGGCCAGCATGTGGCGCATGTTCTCTTCGTCATCCACGACCAGCACGTTTTTTTTCGGCTCATCAACCGGTTTCATGGCCTGATCCTTTTTTTTGCGCGGCCGGCAGTTCAATTCTTAGAACGGTTCCCTGGCCCCGGTTGCTGTCGATGCGAATGGTACCGCCCAGGCTTTCGATGATCATGAAACAGACGGAAAGGCCCAGCCCCGTGCCTTTGCCCGGCTCCTTGGTGGTATAAAACGGATCAAAGACAAGATCAAGGTCCGGCGCCGCAATGCCCGGACCGTTGTCGATCACTGACGCTTCGACCATCTCCGGTCCGTTGCCGGCGTCGGGACAATGGTTTTTTGTGGTGATGGTGATGCGGCCCTCTTGCTGGTCGGAAACAGAGGCCAGAGCGTCGGCCGCGTTGATGACCAGGTTGACAAATACCTGGCGCAGCCGGTCCGGCGGAGCCATCACCGTGTCGTTGGCCGCGGCAAAATCGCATGAAAAGGTGATGTCCTTCATTCCGGGCTGCACATTCAGCATGCGGAGCGTTTCCTCAATGACACGGGAAAGGGCCACCGGGCAGGGCTTTTCTCCGGCGGGCCGGGAAAAGTCGAGCAGTTCCCGAATGGTGGTGTTGATCCGGTTTATTTCCGCCTCGCACCGTTTCAGGTAGTCCTGCCGATCCGCCGGGGAAAGGGCCGGGTCGTTGAGCATCTCCAGGTAGCCCAGCACGATGCCCACGGGGTTGCCGATTTCGTGGGCAATGCCCGCGGCCAGCCGCCCCACGGAGGCCAGCTTTTCCGCGCGGATCAGCTCGTTCTGCCGGTTCTGAATTTCAAGGTTGGCCTTTTCCAGGCCGGCCAGTGAGGATTCAAGGCGGTGCTTGTCGTCGCCGATGCGCTTGAGCATGCGGTTCAGGGCGCCGGAAAGCTGGCGGAACTCGTTTTTCCCCCGGTCGTAGAAAAACCCCAGGTCCTCCACATCCCGGTACTCTTCGGCCCGCCGCACCAGGCGATTGATGGGGCTGACCGAGAACCGGCCGATGATGTAGGTGCCCAGCAGGGTAAGCAGGATCAGGTTGAAAAGCGCGTATCCGAAGAGCAGGGCCTGGTCTTTCCGCTGGGCCGCGTAAAGATCGTTTAAGTCAGTCACCGTGCCCAGGCTGCCCATGACCGTGTCTGTTCCGGTCATCAGCGGTCCGGCGATTAAAAGGGACCGGGGGCGGGGCAGGAACACGCCCCATGTTTTGCCGTAAAGCCCTGTGACCTGTTTTTTTTCCTGCATAGCGCGGTCCGCCAGCTCAACCAGGGGAACCTGTTCAGGGGCGGTCATGCCGGTGATATGGGCAAACCCGCCGGATGGGTTTAACACCACCACGGCCTTTACTTCGGCTGCTTGAAACAGGGCGCCAAGGGCCGGCTCTGTGTCCGGCGGGAAAAAGGGCGCGGCCGCATCCTTTGCCGTCAGTTGGTGGGCCACGGCCAGGGAGAGAAGCCGGTGCTCGGCGATTTTTGTGCTGATAAACCGCTGCCGGTCAGTGGAGAGCGCCACCACGTCAAACAGCACGGTGGCGATAAGAATCAGCACCGCCAGGTTGATGGCGATTATGGTGCGAAGGCTCTGTGTGTTCACGCTTTCAGCGTCCAGTCCGGGTGATGGTGGTTGCGTGTCTTGTTAGAAACCGGATTTTACTTGTTTCTGTTTATCATGGGAGTCAAAAAAACACAATCACTCTGGCAGGTTGCCGGAATCACACCCACGGCCGGCGCTTAAGGGGAAAAGGGGGCGGACCGCCCCCGGCTCAGGTGGCTCATGAAAAGCCGGAGCCTGAAGGCGCGGCGCAGCCGGTACCGGCGGTGTTTCTGCCAACGGCGCCGGTGCGGCTGATCAGCTTGCTGACTTTGGCATGGTGACAACGGGGGCAGGCGATCCGTTTCTTTTTTTTGGTCATGACCAGCTCTTCGAATACATGGCCGCATTTTTCACACTGGTATTCAAATATCGGCATGGCGCCCTCCATGGCCTGCCCGGCCTTTTGGTTCCGGGCCGGGCCGGAAATTTTAAAAGAATTTTCTTTTCAAATCATTGTGCCCTGTACTAGAGTACCAAGTTTACGACGCTGGCTTTGTAAAAAGCCCGATATCTGCGTTGCGCTGCACCCCTCGTCACTGCGGCGTACGACAAGTACGCATCATTCCTCGGGGTTTGCGACGCCTTGATCTTGAACTTTTTACTTTGCCATCCCAAATAGACTTTTTACGAGAGTACCAAGTTTACGACGTTGGCTTTTTGAATGCAAACCTTATTGGGATCACTACACAACCAGAAGGGAAACGTTATCCATGGCCGGGGTAAAAGACCAGATTGAGCGCGGATTTGAGCAGCTGGCCCGCACACTTTATACCCATCGCCTGAAGGTGCTGGTTTTTTTCTGCGTGCTGCTGGGGGCGTTTTTCTACAAGATTCCCTCTATTACCGTGGACACCTCGGCCGAGGCCCTGCTGGACGAGCATGACAAAAGCCGCATCGAATACGACCGGTTCCGGGACCAGTTCGGCCAGGACCGGTTTGTCGTGATTACCATCACTTCCGACCATATCTTTACACAATCCTTTTTTGAAAGGCTTCACACGTTCCAGGCCGCGCTGGAGGAGCGGGTCCCTTACGTCAAGGAGGTGACGAGCCTGATCAACGCCCGGCATACATGGGGCGACAGCGACGAGCTTATCGTGGAGGATCTGCTGGAAGGGTGGCCGGACCGGACCGTGGATTTTGAGGTACTGAGAAACCAGGTGATGGCCAACCCGGCCTACCTGCACCAGTTTATCTCCACTGACGGCCGCACCACCTCGGTCATCATTGAACCGGATGTTTATCATACGGAACAGATGGATGTGCTGGAGGCGTTTGACAGTTTTGACGAGGAGATATTTGTCGGGGAAGAGGAGACGCAGCAGAAACGGTACCTGTCCGACATGGAGAACGAGGTCCTTGTGGAAGCGGTCCGGGAGGTTGTGGCCGCCTACCATGCCCCCGATTTTTCTCTGGCCCTGGCCGGCGGCCCGGTGGTGCTGGAGGTCTTTAACGACTATACCATGCTGGACCTCAAAAAATGCTTTCTGCTGAGCTTTGTTGTGATCCTGGTTTTTCTCTGGCTGCTGTTCCGCCGGGTTTCCGGCGTGGTCCTGCCTTCTATCGTTGTGCAGGGCGCCACCTTTTCCACCCTGGGGCTGTTGGGATGGTTCGGCGTGCCCATCAAGATGACCACCACGGTGCTGCCGGCCTTTCTCCTTTGTGTGGGCGTGGCCGACTCGGTCCATATCCTGGCCCTTTTTTACAAGGAGGTGGACCGGGGGGAGAGCAGGAAGGATGCCATCGGTCATGCCGTTGGCCATTCCGGCCTTGCCGTGGTATTGACCTCCCTGACCACGGCCGCGGCCCTGCTTTCGTTCTCTTTTGCCGAACTGACCGCCCTGGGCGACCTTGGCCTTTTTGCCGCCGCCGGTGTGCTCCTGGCGCTGTTCTATACGCTTTTCATGCTGCCGGCCCTGGTGGCGGTAGTGCCGGTTCGTCCGCGGTCAGCCGGGCGGCAGAAACAGGGCCGGTCCCTGGTCATGGACCGGGTCCTGTTGCGAACCGCCAATATCTCCATCCGCCACCCGCTCAAAATTATCGGCATCAGCCTGGTCCTGTTTGCCGTCTCCTTTTATTATATGTTTGACCTGCGTTACTCGGATTACGTGGTCGGTTTTTTCCCTGAGTCCATGGCCGTGCGAAAGGATATCGCCACCATCGACAAACAGTTGAACGGTTCCCTGCAACTGGAGGTGATCATCGATACCGGCAGGGAAAACGGCGTGTATGAGCCCCGTTTTCTCAACCGCATTGACAATGCCACCCATTACCTGTCTCAACATGAAACACCTGAAATTGTTGTTGGAAAGATATATTCCTTAAACGATCTTCTCAAGGAAATTCATCAGGCCCTGAATGAGAACAGGCCCGAGTTTTACGCGATTTCCCAGGACTACAACACCATTGCCCAGGAACTGCTGCTGTTTGAAAATGCCGGGTCAGATGACCTTGAACCCATCGTGGACAGCCTTTTTTCAAAGACGCGGGTAAGCATCAAGACCAACTGGGTGGACTCGGTGGTGCTCAATGATTTCATGCAGGAGACAAAGCACTATTTTACCACCCTGTTCGGCGACAGCGCCCGGATTACCATTACCGGCATGTCCGCCCTGATGGCCCGCACCATTTCCGCGGCTTTGAACAGCATGGTGAAAAGCTACGCCCTGGCCTTTGGGGTCATTGCCATCATGATGATGCTGCTGGTGTGGGATATCAAGACCGGGCTGTTCAGCATGATCCCCAACATTTTTCCCATTTTTCTCTCCCTGGGCATCATGGGGTTTTTTGATGTGCCCCTGGACATGACCTCCCTGATGATCGCCAGTATCGCCATGGGGCTGGTGGTGGATGACACGGTCCATTTTGTTTACAACTTTAGAAAATATTACCTGCGCACCGGGGATGCCCATGAAGCCGTGCGGGCCACGTTTATGGGCGTGGGCAGGGCACTGCTGATCACGTCGGTGGTGCTGGCATTCGGCTTTTTTGTGCTGATGGCCGCCACCCTCAACCATATCGTGCGGTTCGGGTTTTTCACCGGCCTGACCATCCTGTTCGCCCTGCTGGCCGACTTTCTGCTGGCCCCGGCCCTGATGATCGTGATCACCGGGTCACATAAAAGAAGTTCGTCGGCCGCAGCAATGGATTCCAGGTGATGAAAATGAGCGGGCCATTAAAACGGGAAGGTCGACCGCGCCACGATGCCATGGTACGGTACTTGAGTGTTTCTCTGGCCGTGGCGTTTTGTGCCGGATGCATTACCACCGGTTACGTGAGAGAAGGGCTTGAGCAGATGCGTCAGTCCAAACCGGACCAGGCCATTGCCCTTTTTTCCAAGGCTATTGAGGACAATCCAAACCGGGCGAAAGCCTACTACCACAGGGGGAATGCGTACGGTATCAAACATGATCTGGACAACGCCATTGATGACTTTTCAACGGCAATTGAACTGGATCCTTTGTTCCTGGACGCCTACATTGGCCGGGCCACTGCTTTTAACCAGAAGGGGGAAATTCAGAACGCCCTGTCGGATTTTGCAACAGCCATTGAGATTTCGCCCAAGAGCCTTGTTGCGTATCTGAAAAGGGGAATCGTGCTGTATGAACAGGGTGCGCTTGATGCGGCCGCGGATGATTTTACAAGGGTTATTGAAGACCAGCCACTGAGCGCTTCTGTTGCTTATTATCACAGAGGCATGATTTTAAAAAAGAAGGGGCAGCTTTTGCAGGCGCTTGCCGACCTTACCCGTGTTATTGATATCGAACCGGGCCTGACCAAGGCCTATGCCGCGCGGGGAGACCTTTATTTTGAACTCGGAGAGTATGATAAGGCGATTGATGACGCCGGACGGATGCTTACTGTTTTTCCCCTGGAAATGCGGGCTTTTGTTCTCAGGGGAGATGCCTGGAAGGCAAAGGGAGACCTGGCGCGGGCCATAAAAGATTATGAGCGGGCACTTTCCATTGATCCTGAGTTTGCGGCGGCGCTTGAAAAAAAAGGCATGGCGCTGCTGGAAACCGATGATATTACGGGCGCCTGTCAGGCTTTTGCGCAGGCCTGCCAAACAGAGGATTGTTCGGAAACAGTAAAGTCCCTCCGTCAACAGCATTGTCCATAGCCCGGACATTTTATGAAATTTTTCGACTTCATGTCCCGCGCCTTGCATCTGCGGCCAAATCAAGTCGTGACATATCCGGGCTGGAAGCATCGACCGGGAAAGGTTTTCCCGCTGCTGCTGTTCCCACTCCCATGACCCAGGCCGGCTTACCCGTCAGAAGTCCCCTGTATTTTGATCTTTTTCGCCCGAAAAAACTTGTTTCTTCAACTAAACTATGTTAATTCTAAATTTTATTTATTCTTTCTTCTGTCCGTACCAATCTTTCGAAGCTGATTTTAAATACACAATAATAAACCGGGAGGGCCATGTCATGCCTGAAGAAGCATCATTTAAAAACCTGCGGGAAGGTGAGCGCGAAACGCGCAAGGAGATCATTCTCAATGCCGCGGTAAAGCTCTTTAACGCCCACGTGTTTCACGAGGTCGGCATGCGGGATATCGCCGCCGAGGCAGGCATATCACCGGCCACCATTTACCGTTATTTTCCCAGCCGGGATGATATCCTGGTGGAGGCCCTTCTGCAGGACATCAACCGGATAGAAAAGCGGCTGGACACCCTGCTGGGCGGCAAACGCATCGGCATGGAGGATCTGGCCATTGAAGTGGTGGATTATTTTCTGGCCAATGAACCCACCTTTCACATGATGTGCCATTTTCTTACCAGCGGTATCGTGGATGCGGAGGCGTTAAAGAAGTTCAAGCTGATCCAGGAGTACTTTCTCAACATGTTCAACATGAAGCTCAAGCAGATCAAGGGCAAGAGCCATGATGTCTTTTACACTCACGCGTTTTTCGCGTCGGTCACCGGCGTGGTGCTGACTTTTCTCCATTATCCCGGCTTGAACAAGCAGAAAAAGAAAGAGTACATGCACCGGCTGGCCCTTGCCATCATCAAGGAGGGCGTCGAGCTGTCGGTATAGGACTGAAAGACTGCTTCATAACCCGGGTAGTGGTTTTCCCCGGGTAACGTGTACCGGTTTATCAATACAGTGAGGGGGATTCATGAAAAAAGAGATGACAGGCACCTCCAACCGTATCCTGGAGATTGACCTTTCCAGCGGCAAAAGTACTGTTTTCAAGGTTCCGGAATCGCTCCGCACCCTGTACCTGGGCGGCAAGGGGCTGGGGTTGAAACTGATTTTTGACCGTATGAACCTGAACGCCGACCCGCTGGGCCCGGAAAACATACTTGCTTTCATGCCCGGGGTGCTTATGGGTACCGGCGCGCCGTGCACCGGACGTTTTGCCGCTGTGACCAAGTCACCCCAGACCGGCATCATGGCGACCGCCTCCTGCGGCGGGGCTTTCGGCATGCAGTTGAAAACCGCCGGGTGGGACGGCCTGCTGGTCACCGGAACGGCCCAGGCCCCGGTTTACCTGATGATTACGGCCGACGGGGCCGAGATTCGGGATGCAGGGGACCTGTGGGGGCTGGAGACCACGGCCTGCCAGCAGCGCCTTGCCGCAGACAAAAACACCGGCGTGCTGGCCATCGGCCCGGCCGGGGAAAACCGGGTGCGGTTTGCCAACATCGCGTCGGGCCACCGGTTCCTGGGCCGGGGCGGTATGGGCGCCGTGATGGGCGCAAAAAACCTCAAGGCCGTGGTGGCAAAGGGGGGCGACTTTAAAATTCTACCGGTCGATCCGGCACTGTTTGAAAAGACGAAACAGAAAGCGGCCCGATACATCAAAGGCAACGCCATGACCTCGGCCACCTACACCACCTTCGGCACCCGGGCCAACGTGACGCCCAGCAACAGGGCCAATATCCTGCCCATCAACAACTTTTTCGACGGCCAGGACGACCGGGCCGTCAATCTTTCCGGAGAGGTGATCAACAAGGCCCATCACACCTCCCACAGCACCTGCAAGCCCTGTTCCATTCTGTGCGGCCAGAAAGGGGAGTTCGGCGGAGAGGTACTGCCGGTACCGGAGTTTGAGACCGTGGGCCTGCTGGGCTCCAACATCGGCATTTTTGACACCAACCGCATTGCCGAGTTCAACCGTGTCTGCGGAGAGATGGGCATGGACACCATTTCCGCCGGCGGCACGCTTGCATGGGTGATGGAGGCCGCGGAAAAAGGCATGGTGGAAAGCCCCCTGCGGTTTGGCGCGGCCGAAGGCGTGTCCCAGGCCCTGCTGGATATCGCCCACTGCCGGGGGTTCGGCGCCGAGATGGCGGAAGGCGTACGGGTTTTGTCTGAAAAATACGGGGGAAAAGAGTTTGCCATGCATGTCAAGGGCATGGAGATGGCCGCCTATGACCCCAGGGGATCGGTGGGCCAGGGCCTGGCCTATGCCGTGGCCAATCGTGGCGCCTGTCACCTGTCGGCTTACATGATCGCCCAGGAGATCTATTTCAAGCTGCTCGACCCTTACCGGACCCGGGCCAAACCCGAGTTCGTCAAATTTTTCGAAAGCATCACCTGCTGCGTCAATTCGCTGCACACCTGCCAGTTCACCATGTTCGCCTACCTGCTGGAACCGCCGTCGGCAAAGTATTCGCCGGATCTGGTGCTGGGCTTCTTCATGCAGAACGTTCCGGAGATCGCCATTCGGCTGATTGATTTTTCCGTCTACACCCGCCTGTGGAGCGCGGTCACCGGCATTCCCATGTCCAACGGCGCGTTTTTAGCGGCCGGAGACCGGATTCATGTGCTGGAGCGCTACATGAACACCCGAATGGGCATCTCCCGCAAGGACGACACCCTGCCCGGCCGCCTGCTCATGGAGGGCCGGGCTTCGGATCCCCGCAAGCGGGTGGTGCCCCTTGATAAAATGCTGAGCAAGTATTATAAGCTCCGTGGGTTTGACGACAATGGCATTCCCACTGAAAAGACATTAAAGCGTCTCGGCATTGCCGCATGACCCGCAAAGATGCGCGGCACACGTTGTGTTGATTCTGTAAGCCAGAGTTGAAAAGGAGAAGAGATTGATGAAAGGGCTGTATCGGACCGGGGGAGGGCTGATTGCCGGTGTTCTGGTGTTGCTGATGGTGTCCGGCTGTTCCATGCTGGGGATTAAAAATATTCCAGTTGAAAAGCTGGAAAAAAAATATTTCAACGAACATTCCCAAATGCTGGAATTTCAGGGCCTGAAGATCCATTACCGGGACGAGGGCCAGGGCCCGGTGCTGATTCTGATCCATGGCGTGTGCGCCTCCCTGCATACATGGGATGGGTGGGTGGAAGAATTAAAGGACCACTACCGCATCATTCGCGTGGACCTGCCGGGGTTCGGCCTGTCACCGCTGACCGACAAGAATATCTATGAGCGTCAACGGGCTGTCGCAGTCATCGAAGAGATGGTCAAGACCATGGGGCTGGATCGGTTTTCCATTGCCGGTAACTCCCTGGGCGGCCATGTGGCCTGGATCTACACCCATGCCCATCCGGAGCGGGTGGAAAAACTTATCCTGATCGATTCGGCCGGTTTTCAGATGAAGATGCCCTGGATACTGAAGTTTGCCTCCACATGGCCGGTTTCCATGGTTTCCCGTCGCATGATGCCCAAGGTGATCCTTTACGAGGCGGTCAACCAGGTCTACGGCGATCCCAGGCGCATGGAAAAAGGAACCAGGGAACGCTATTTTGAGCTGGCCATGCGAAAAGGGGCCAAAAGCGATTATGTGGATATTTTTAAAAAGCTTGATCATGAACTTTCAAAACGGAGCGTGTCCGACGGGATTGACGAAATCAGCGTTCCCACCCTGGTGATGTGGGGGGACAAAGACACCTGGATTCCCTATGCCGAGTCCATTGCCAGGTGGCGCCATGCGCTTCCGGATGCCCGGTTTATTGTCTATGCGGGTGCGGGCCACGTGCCAATGGAGGAGATTCCGGTGGAAACCGCCAGGGACGCACGCGCGTTTCTTTCCGGCAGAATAACCGGCGCGAGAGCCGACTGAACTGTTGAACCTCTACAGGGGCCGTAATCCTTCGTTTAGCGTGGGAGCGGCCCTTTTTCACTTGTATAGTTCACAATTTTTTTGGCCCTCGACCCCTTGCCTTTTTTGGGCCGGCTGAACCAGGAAGAAACAGGTTTCATCGCATGCTCGGGCTGGCATCATCATGCGTGACAGACAGATCGGGAGAAAAAGAAAATGCACCGGCAAAAAACCGAAGACTGGGGCAGGCGCGGCATGCTCTACCTGCTCAAGGATCTGAATTGAGGGCTGGCCGCTCTGGAAGTTGTCCAGAACATGATCGGCGCACCTCAAAACCGGATGCTGAAGGCCGCCACCGGCCTGGAAGGCGGCTGCGTGGCAAGCGGCGCCACCTGCGGCCTGGTTACGGGCGGCTCCCTGGGCCTGGGGCTGGTTCACGCAGAGGCGCTGGAAAGCGGTGATAGGAATTCGGAGGCCGCACTGCTGGACCGGGTGGGCGAATATGTGAAATGGTTTGAGACCGCATTCGGCTCCCAGTTCTGCCGTGAGTGTACCGGCATTGACTTTTATACCCTTTCCGGACAGGCGCGCTACCTGATCCCCGGCGACAAGGTGGCCGGTTGCCTGGCCCGGGTTCGGGGCGCCGCCCGATATCTAAGTGAAGCCAGGGATTGGGAACTGCCGGTTCCAGGCTCCTTTGAGGAGCCGGCAACCGGCCCGGCCTATCACTGCGCGGGGGATGTGCTCAAGACCATCCGTCAAAACACCGGCCTGGGAGATCCTTATCTGGAACAGGCTTCCGTTGTGCTGGACGGCGGGGTGGGGCTCTCCGGCGGCCTGTGCGGGGCTCTGGCCGGCGCGGTGATGGGAATCAACCTGCTGTTGGGCCTCAATGTCCGAAACACCCCTTACAGCGGCATCGTCCGCGCGTTTCTGACCGGCCATATCAACCTTCTGCTGGAAGAGACCTCCCCCAAACGGGAACCCTTTGCCGTGGGAAAGGAAGTGGTCGCCCGGTTCAAACAGGCTGCCGGCAGTACCACCTGTGCCGCTGTCACGGGGAAACGGTTTGCGTCCCGGAAGGATTTTCAGGCCCACATGGCCGCATCGTCCCGTTGCCGAATGCTCATTCGCCACGCAGCGGGCCTGGCAACCGATGAAATTGAAAAATGGAAGGGCAGCGGAAAATGAAGCCGCAATCCCCGGAAAATCGACAGCACCCGTTTTCCGCACAAGGCGTTTTTTTTGCCGTGGTGTCGGGCCTCCTGCTCACCGGAGCCTTCCCTCAAACCGGCATGGCCTGGCTGGCCTGGGTCGCCCTTGTGCCGCTGCTGCGGGTTCTTGACAGCGCTTCGGTCCGGCAGGGGTTTTATGCGGGCCTGGCAGCCGGGTGCGCCCACTATTTTTCCCTGCTCTACTGGCTGGTGCCCACGCTACGCACCTACGGGGCACTTCCCTGGGTTCTGGCCGTCGGGTGTTTCCTCCTGCTCTCGCTTTACCTGGCGTTTTACCTGGGTGTATTTGCAGCGGTTTACGCCGGTGTCAGAAACCGGCCGGTTCTTCGCATTCTTGTCGCGCCGGTGGCATGGACGGCCCTGGAGTATGTCCGCGCCTTTATCCTGTCCGGGTTTCCCTGGGAGCCGGTTGGCTGCTCCCAGTACCGGATACTGCCCCTGATCCAGATGGCCGACCTGACCGGTGTCTACGGCATCTCTTTTCTGGTTGTGCTGTTCAACAGCCTGCTGGCCTGGGCCATATACCGGCTGCTCAAAAAAGAAGCGTTTCCTGCAGCTGAAACGGTTGGGGCGTTTCTCCTATTGGTCCTGTTTCTTGTCATGGCCGTCAGTGCCTGGTTTTACGGCACATGGCGTCTGAAAGAGGTGTCCGGAGCCATGGCTGATGCGCCCTTAAAAAGGATTGCCGTGGTCCAGGGCAATATCGACCAGAACCAGAAGTGGGATGCCGCTTTTCGGGACGCAACGGTTGAAAAATACCTTGCACTGTGCCGCCGGGCCGCTGATACCGGTCCGGACCTGGTGGTGCTGCCGGAAACCGCCATGCCGTTTTATTTTCTGTATGACGGTGTGGCCACGCGCAAGGTCCTGACGGCGGCCCGGGAGGCCGGCACCTGGTTTCTGGCCGGTGCCCCCGCGGCCGCCACGGAGAACGGCGCGGTGAAATATTATAACAGCGCCTACCTGATCACGCCCCAGGGCCAAATCGCCGGCCGGTACGACAAGACCCACCTGGTGCCTTTCGGAGAGTTCGTTCCCCTGGGCCCCTTGCGGGAGTGGCTGCCCTTTGTGCGGACCATTGTGGCGGCAGCCGGTGATTTTACGGCCGGAAACGTCGGCCAGACCCTGGAGATGGGCGGCCTGCCATTGGGAGTCCAGATTTGTTATGAAATTATTTTTCCCTACCAGGCCCGGCGGATTGTTCAGAACGGCGCCGGCCTGATCATCAATATCACCAATGACGCCTGGTACGGCAGAACCAGCGCGCCCTGGCAACATTTTTCCATGGTGGTGTTCCGGGCCGTGGAGACCCGGCGGGCTGTTGTGCGATCGGCCAACACCGGGATCAGTGGATATATCGCGCCCACGGGACAAATCATCGGCGCCACCCCGCTTTTCGTGGAAAGCGTGAAGACCTGGGCCGTGCCGGTAATGCAAACAACGACCGTTTATTGCCGGTACGGTGACCTGTTTGCAAAAGGATGCCTGGTGGGTTTGATCCTTGTTTTGTGGTATATATTCAGAACGGCCCGGGGTTCCGGGAAAGCAGATCAAAAACTTCAGGGAATCTCTAAACATTGAATTTTTTGAGGTTCTTTTTACCGGTGTTTTTAATGGAGGATAAAATGGTGTTTAACAACAGCGCGGAAATTCGGCAGACGATTCGGGAGTCTTATGAAAAGGTAGAACAGTTTCGGAGCTATCTTTGACGAACCGGTCATGAGGGAACGGCTGGCCGAGATCGAGGCTCTGGTCGCCAGGGAAGGGGCCTGGGACGATCCGGAAAGAGCGGCCACCCTGTTAAAGGAGCGATCCCTGCTGTCGGACCGGCTTGATCTGCTTTCCGAACTGGGCCGGGAGGTGGAGGACGCGGAGGTGCTGCTGGAACTGGCGGAGGAAGAGGCGGATTCGGATGCCGCCGCCGAAGTGACCCGCCGGGTGGAAGGGGTTCGGAAAAAGATTGAAAAGCTTTCCATTGATCTGACCCTTTCCGATGAGGACGACCCGGCTGACGCCATTGTGGCCATCAACGCCGGGGCCGGGGGCACCGATGCCCAGGACTGGGCCGAGATGCTGTTTCGCATGTATACCCGCTGGATCGAACGCAAGGGCTACAAGCTGGAGATGATCGACCATCAGCCCGGTGACGAGGCAGGGATCAAAAGCGCCACCTTTTCGGCCAAAGGGCTCAATGCCTTTGGATATCTGAAGAACGAATCCGGTGTTCACCGGCTGGTGCGCATTTCCCCCTTTAACGCCAGCGGCAAGCGGCAGACCTCCTTTGCTTCGGTGTTTGTGTTTCCCCAGATTGACCGGCAGATCGATATTGATATCGACGAAAAAGACCTTCGTATTGATACCTTTCGGGCCAGCGGCGCCGGGGGCCAGCATGTCAACAAAACCAGCAGCGCGGTGCGCATCACCCATTATCCCTCCGGCGTGGTGGTCCAGTGCCAGCAGGAGCGGTCCCAGCTTCGGAACCGGGAAATTGCCATGGCCGTGCTGCGGGCCCGGCTTTACAAGCTTGAAAAAGACAAGCAGAACCAGAAACTGCAGGACATGGAGGCGGGTAAGGACGATATCGCCTGGGGCAGCCAGATCCGGTCCTATTTTCTGCACCCCTACCAGAAGGCAAAGGATCACCGGACAGACTTTGAAATCGGAGATGTTTACAGTGTGCTGGATGGCGAGATTGATCCCTTCATCGAGGCCGTTCTTATGAAGGGACGATGATTAAAGCGCCAGGCCGATTGAACCGGCCGGCCGCAGTAAAACAGGAAAAAAGTTAAGATGACCTTGAATTCAAATAGAAGCGACATCGCTCCCCTGGAGATCATAAAGCGGTATTATGATCCGGGCAGCCGGGCCTTTGAAAGCATGATTCCCCACTGCACCCGGGTGATGGAAAAGGCCCTGGCCGTGGCCCGGGTCGTGGCCGCCATGCACCCCGATATGCGATTTATTGAAGAGGCGGCCCTGCTGCACGACATCGGCATTTTCAAGGTCCACGCGCCGGACATCGGCTGCACCGGGGACGCGCCCTATGTGTGCCACGGCGTACTGGGCCGCGAGCTTCTGGAAAAGGAGGGGCTGCCCCGTCATGCGCTGGTGTGTGAGCGCCATGTGGGCACGGGTATTACCGCCGAAGAGATTGTCGCGGCCGGCCTGCCCCTGCCGGTGCGGGACATGTGCCCGGTCTCTCTTGAGGAGATCATTGTGGCCTATGCGGACAAGTTTTTTTCCAAAAACCCCAAAGCCGGCAACCGGGAAAAACCGGTGGATGAAATTGCCCGGGAGATGGCAAAATATGGCCCGCGCCAGAAGGAGACCTTTCTCTCCTGGGTCAGGCGGTTTGAACCCGGCATGCTGTAGGCGTCACAACGCAACCCTTTGCGCCGTTGCGGTCGGGAAAAACAAAATACCAACTATCAAGGGAAGGGACGTATCCCGTGCTTCCTGAAGATCTGAGAAAACACCTGCGGTTCTATTTTATCACCGATGACAGCGGTGGCCCGGCGCCACTTGAACAGGCAAAAGCGGCCATTCTCGGCGGCGCCACCATGGTTCAGTACCGCAACAAGGCCTTTGACGGCCGGTTTTTTGAAGAGGCCACGGCCATTTTGCGTCTGTGCCGGGTCAATCAAATTCCTTTTATTGTCAATGACGACCCGGTCCTGGCACGGGCATTGGGTGCTGACGGCGTTCATGTGGGGCAGGCCGACGGCAGCCTGAAGACGGCACGAAGCATCGTGGGAAAAAACGCGCTGGTGGGGGTGTCGGTCTCCACTCTTGACGAGCTTGCCCGGACCCCTGTTGAGTTTTGTGATTATATCGGCACCGGACCGGTGTTTGCCACGAGCACCAAGCCGGACGCCAGCCCGGTGATCGGGGTGGCGGGGCTCAAGGCGGTCATCGACCGGTCGAAAAAGCCGGTGGTGGCCATCGGCGGTATCAATGCCGCAAACGCCGCTGCCTGCTTCTCTGCCGGGGCTGCGGGCGTGGCCGTGATCAGTTGCGTGAGCCGTGCTGACAGTCCCCTTGAAGACGCCCGGTTTCTGGCAGGGGCCTGCGGTATTGAGGTTTTTTCTGAAAAGCTGAATGTGCCGTGGAACGATGAGTTCGGCCTGATCGACAGGCTTCTGGCCGGGGATAAGAAGGCCAACGCGGCAGAAGAGGAAATTTTGAAGGTGGGACCCGGGGATGACGCGGCCGTGCTGCATGCCCTGAAAACACCGGTGATCACCACCGACGCCCAGGTGGAAAATGTCCATTTCT
Organism: Desulfosudis oleivorans Hxd3; assembly: GCF_000018405.1. Taxonomy (NCBI): domain Bacteria; kingdom Pseudomonadati; phylum Thermodesulfobacteriota; class Desulfobacteria; order Desulfobacterales; family Desulfosudaceae; genus Desulfosudis; species Desulfosudis oleivorans. The sequence goes on along the minus strand of NC_009943.1, from coordinate 2,127,178 downwards.
CTTTTTCCTGGCAGCGGCCCGGGGAGGTGGGGCAAAGGGCCGTGACCGTGGTGTTAAGCGATCTGGCCGCCGCCTATGCCCGTCCGGTGTCCCTGTTTGTCAACCTGACCCTTCCGCACGACAGGCCCGAGTCTTTGGCCATAGACCTTTACGCGGGGCTGAAGAAAGGACTTGCCGTCTATGATTGTGCGCTGGGCGGTGGCAATCTATCCGGCGGCCGGGAAGTTTCCCTGAACCTGTTTGCCGTGGGAGAGGCAAGGGCGCCTTTTTATCCGGCCCGCGCCAATGCCCGGCCCGGTGACGATTTGTATTGTACCGGCCCCCTGGGCCGATCCAGGGCCGGGCTGCTGGCATTGGCGGCCGGCCTGGAGGGATATGATTCTCTGGTCGAGGCATTCAAGTTTCCCCGCGCCCGGTTTGACGCGGCTATCGTGCTGGCGGATTACAATGTGCGCTGCGTCATGGATATCAGCGACGGCCTGGCCGGGGATGCCCGCCATATTGCCAGGGCTTCGGGCATTACACTCTGTTTTGACGTGGATACCGCCGTCTGTTCCGATGACCTTCAGCGGTTCTGCGAGAAAACCGGCAACCGGCCCGAAGAGATGATCTTTTCCGGGGGTGAAGACTATGAGCTGCTGTTTGCCTGCCCACCGGAAACGGCCCGGCGCATCGGGGATGTCATGCCTGTTTACCGTCTGGGCCGCTGCCTTTCTTTTGATGGTGAATACCTGCGCAACCTGCCTGAAGGCGTGGCCCCGTTTCAGCATGGCCATGCCGGTTCCGGAGACTGATATGGTGGAGATTCCGGCATGACCGGCGGATGCCCGACACGACCCAGAGTGATTGTGCTGTGCGGCCCCACCGGTGTGGGCAAGACCCGCCTTGCTATCGCCCTTGCCGAGGAGTTCGGCGGCCAGATCGTGGGGGCCGATTCCATGCAGGTTTACCGGTACATGGACATCGGCACGGCCAAGCCCACCCCGGCCGAACAGGCCCGGGTGCCCCATCACATGATTGACGTGGCAGACCCGGATGAGTCCTTCAGCGCGGGCCGGTATGCGCGGATGGCCCGGCCCATTCTTATGGATTTGAACGAACAGGGCGTACTGCCTGTACTTGCCGGCGGCACCGGCCTTTACATCAAGGCCTGCCTGCATGGGTTGTTTCGCAAGCACTCGGCGGACAAAGCTGTTCTGGAAAGGCTTGAAAGGGAGGCAAACGATCAGGGGTCGGCGGTCCTGCATCAGCGGCTTGCCGTCTGTGATCCGGAAACCGCGGAACGCATTCACCCCAACGATCGGTTCCGCATTGTCCGGGCACTTGAGGTGTTTGAGTCCACCGGGCTGCCGGCCTCCGGCCACCGGCAGGCCCACGGCTTTGCCGAAGACCCCTTTGACGCGCTGAAGATCTGCCTGCACCTGGACAGAAAGACGCTTTATGGGCGCATCAACCACCGCGTGGATCTCATGCTGGCCGACGGGTTTGAAAAGGAGGTGGCCGGCCTGCTGGCCAGGGGATATGCGCCGGAGTTGAAGGCCATGCAGTCCATCGGGTATCGCCACATGACCGCATGGCTGGCCGGCGGCATCTCCCGTGAAACAGCGGTGGAAAACATGAAGAAAGACACCCGGCGATACGCCAAACGGCAGGAGACCTGGTTTAAGGCCGACCCGGACATGGTGTGGGTCGACCAAAAAGAGGGTTTAGAAAAAGTGCCTTTTCTGGTAAAGAGGTTTCTGCGTTATGGTAAATAAGAGAAGGGTCCATAATTGATGAAACAGCAGCAGTCGTTCTTCCCTGTTCTAATTGTGCTGGTCTGCGTTGTCCTTTGCGCGGCGTGCGCTCCTTCGAAGATGTCCGGGCTTTTCGGCCCTTCGCCGGGGGACCAGCTGTTTGCCCGGGCCGAGGCGGCTTTTTCCCGGCAGGACTATAACGAGGCCCTCACCCTTTATCAGGCCTACCTCACGGAGTTTCCCGGCGGTTCCCACGAACCCGACGCCCGGTTGCGAAAGGCCGACATCCGGTCCCGGCAGAACCGGTTTGCTGAATCACGGGATGGGTACGAGTCGGTGATATCCCGTTACCCGGCCAGCCGGTACGAAGCCATGGCTGTTATCGGCATTCTGGAGAGCTGGCTGCGGCAGAAGGCGTTTTCGACCGTAATTGAACAGTCCGGCAGGCTTGATGACCGTACCGCGCCGGAGCCTATTATTGTCCGTAAATACGCACTGGTAGGGGAGGCCTACCTGTCCATGGGCAGGCCAATGGACGCGGCCCAGATCCTGATCGCGGCATTGAAAAAAGTGGGGGAGGAGAACCGGAAACGAATGCTGGTGCTGTTTGACCAGATCGTTGCCGCCATCGACCCGGAAGGGGTTAATTCTCTTCTGGCCGGTGTGCGGGATCCCGGTTACCGGGGGTATCTGACGTGCCAGCTGGCCGGCAAATACATGGCGCTTGATGAGTATGAACAGGCCGAGGTCGTGCTTTCCGATTTCATGGAAAAATTCCCGGGCAACCCGTATACCGGGCAGGCCCGGGACCTGTTTGAGCGGATCGCAAAGGAGTCGGTGTACGAACGTTATACCATCGGGTGCCTGCTGCCCCTGACCGGCAAATATCGCCGTTTCGGGGAACGGGCACTCAAAGGGGTGCAGCTTGCGTTTCAGTCCTTTATGGCCGCTTACGGCACGCAAAACGCGCCGCCTGTCCGTCTGCTTGTCCGCGATACCGGTTCCGACCCCCAACTGGCCCTGGCCGCAGTGAAGGAGCTTGCGGAAAACCGCGTGGCGGCCATCATCGGCCCCCTTGTTTTTTTTGAGGAGGCCATTGTCGAGGCGCAAAACCGCCATATTCCCATTATCACCCTGACCCAGGAACCGGATGCGCCTGGCCTGGGAGGATGGGTGTTCCGCAACTTTCTGACGTCGCGCATGCAGACCCGCGCCCTTGTTTCTCATGCCCGGGATGTGCTGGGCATTGACAGATTTGCCGTGCTCTATCCGGACGAGCCCTACGGCAGGGTCTTTGCCAATGCCTTCTGGGACCATGTGGAAGAATCCGGCGGACAGGTTGTCGGATTTGAATCCTATGATCCTCAAGAGACCGATTTTGCCGGCCCCATCAAAAAACTGGTGGGCCTCTATTACGACGTGCCTGAGGATCTTCAGGAAACGGTTGACGCCCAGCGGGAGTTCTGGGCCCGGGAAAGAGGATTGTGGGTGGAACCGGAGCCCGGTATGGATATGCCGGAAGCGGATCAGGCAACAGGCAGGCAACCGGAGGAGGAGAAAGAGGAAACGGCCATTGTGGATTTTGACGCTCTTTTTATTCCCGACGGTCCCTCAAATGCAGGGCTGATCATTCCGCAGCTGGTCTATCACGACGTGGTGGATGTGCTGTTCATGGGTACCAACCTGTGGCACTCCCCCGAGCTGGTGAATATGGCAAAAAAATATGTCAACGGCGCGATACTGCCCACCGGGTTTCCGGAAACAGGCAGCAATCCCGAGGTAAGGCGGTTTTCAGAGGGGTTTGAAAATCTGTTTGGCGAAAAACCCGATTTTATTGCGGCAGTGGCCTATGATACGGCAAACCTGCTGTTTCCCATCATCACCGATTCCGACCTTCGGTATCGCAGCTCCATCAAAAGAAGGCTGGGCCAGTTGACGGGATTCCCCGGTGTGACCGGTGTCACCGCGTTTGACGAAACCGGAGAGGTCCACAAGCGGCTTCCCCTGCTGCAAATCCAGGGACGCCGGTTCGTGGAAATTCCGCCATCGGCCCCTTCACAGAAAGATCACTGACCCGATGCATCCGGCCTATTTCCTTTATACCCTGGCGGGCACATCCCTGTTTCTGCTGCTGTTTCCCCTGTTTCTGTTATACAGCCGCCTGACCGGAAAACACAGGTATGGCCTGGACCAGCGGCTGGGCCGCTATTCCGGAATCGTCGATTTGCCGAAAGGTCCCACCCGCATCTGGATTCATGCCGCCTCCGTGGGCGAGGTACGGGTGGCCGAGGCGGTGATCGATGAGTTTCGCCTGGCCATGCCCGGCTGTACCATTGTGCTCTCGGTGATGACCGCATCGGGTCATGCCGTGGCCGAGACGGCTTTGGCCGGCAAAGCCGTCTGTGTTCTGGTGCCCCTTGACTTTATTTTTACCGTTCGGCGGGCCATGAAAACCGTGCGGCCGGATATTTTTGTCTGCCTGGAAACCGAAATATGGCCCCACCTTATTCTTGAGGCAAAGCGGTTCGGGGCTGTCACCGCCATCCTCAACGGCCGGATTTCCAGGCAGGCCTGCCATCGATACCGGTTCATCGCCCCCCTGGTCGCGGAGACCCTGCGCCACGTGGACCTTTTCAGCATGGTCAGCCGGGAGGATAGCGATCGTATCATCTCTCTGGGAGCGCCCGGGGACCGGGTGTATGTCGGCGGCAATGCCAAGTTCCGGTTCCTGGCGGACCTGGGAAAGCCGGCGGTGCGGGACCGGATGCGGCAGGTCTTTTGCGTGAAAGAGGGACAGCCGGTGCTGGTGGCGGGCAGCACGCGAAAAGAGGAGGCCGGCATCGTCATTGATGTCTATCAGGCCCTGCGGGTCGAGTTTCCGGAAATGGTGTTGGTCCTTGCGCCCCGGCACATTGAAAGGGTCGATGCCGTTCTTGCGCTGCTGCGGGAGCGGGGCGTGAAGGCTGAAACAAAGCGCGACCTGGAGAAGGCGACGGCTTTTCGGCAATGCCCGGTGGTGGTGATCGACACCATGGGAGAGCTGCCAAATATTTACAGCGTGGCCACCGTGGCCTTCTGCGGAGGCAGCCTGGTGCCCCTGGGCGGACAGAACCCGCTGGAGCCGGCGGCATGGGAGGTGCCGGTGCTGTACGGGCCTCACATGGATGATTTTATAGAGGCCCGGAATGCCCTGGAAGTGGCCGGGGGCGGAATGTGCGTGACCGGCCGGGAATCACTGGCCCAGGCGGTGGCCAATCTTTTTCGCTTTCCGGAAAGAGCGGCGGCCATGGGCCGTGCCGCCGGAAAAACGGTGTCGCTCCATTCCGGAGCGGCCAGGCACCATGTGGACCTGGCGCGAAACGGGTTTTCGGCCTTACGCGCAGGCAGAAGATAGGTCAACAGCGCCCCGTCGTTCAAACACCTTGCGTCCGTGGGCCGAGAGAATGGTTTTTCTCAGCCGAATGCTTTTCGGGGTCACTTCAATCATTTCATCGTCACCGATAAACTGAATGGCCTTTTCCAGGGTCATGGGCGTCACCGGGGTCAAGGTGACGGCCTCGTCCTTGCCCGAGGCCCGCATGTTGCTAAGCTGTTTGGTCTTGCAGGGGTTGACATTCAGGTCGGTGTCCCGGTTGCGCTCCCCGATGATCATGCCCTCATACACCACCTCGCCGGGCCGGGTAAACAGCTTCCCCCTGGCCTCCAGGTTGAACAGGGCAAAGGCAACGGCCTTTCCCTGGCGGTCCGATACAAGGCTGCCGGTAAACCGCCCGGGAAAGTCGCCCCGGTAAGGTTCGTAGCCCGCAAGGGCGCTGTTCATGATGCCCGTGCCCCGGGTATCAGTGAGAAACTCGTCCCGAAACCCGATCAACGCCCGGGAGGGCACTGAAAAAGCCAGGCGGGTCCGGTCGTTGTCCTGGCGTTCCATGCGGACCAGGGTCCCTTTCCGCTGCAGAAGTTTTTCCGTCACAATGCCGCTGTAGGCGGCCTCACAGTTGACCAGCAGGTCTTCAATCGGCTCCAGTCGCCGGCCGTTCTCATACCGGTAAATCACCTGGGGCCGGCCCACGCAGAGCTCAAACCCTTCGCGCCGCATGGTCTCAACAAGAATGGCCATCTGGAATTCCCCCCGGCCCTTGACGATAAAGCTTTCCCTGTCGTCACCGGCCTCCACCCGAATAGAGACGTTCATGAGGGTTTCCTTGACCAGGCGGGCATAAATCCGGCTGGCCTGTACCAGCTTGCCCTCCATGCCGGCCAGGGGAGAGGTGTTGCCGGCAAACCGCATGAAGACCGTGGGTTCATCAACCCGTATGCGGGGCAGGGCAATGGGCGTTTCATCGGTGCAGATGGTGTCGCCGATGTGTACATTTTCGATGCCGGACAACACGACAATATCGCCGGCATCGGCCCGCTGGGCATCCTTCAGGCCCGGGCCGCTGTATACCTGGAGCCTGGAAATTTTTAAAGGGGCCTGCTCTCCGTCTTCCTTCAGGCAGACCAGGTTTTTTCTGGATTCCACCGACCCGTTGACCACCCGGCCCACGGCCAGGCGGCCCAGGTAATCCGAATACCCCAGGTCCGATACCAGCATCTGAAAGGGGGCTTCCGGATCGGCCGACGGCCCGGGAATTTCGTCTATCATCATGTCCAGCAGCAGGTGCAGGTTTTCTCCTTTGTCCACCGGCGACTTCATGGCAATACCCTGCCGGCCCACGGCATAGAGGCAGGGGCACTCGATCTGCCGGTCTGTTGCGCCAAGGTCGATGAGCAGGCTGTATATCTCGTCCAGCACTTCAGCGGGACGGGCATCGGCCCGGTCGATTTTGTTGATGACCACGATAATCGCCAGCCCGCTTTTCAGGGCCTTGTCCAGAACAAAACGGGTCTGGGGCAGGGGACCTTCGGAGGCGTCTACCAGGAGAATGGCGCCGTCGGCCATGGAGAGTGCCCGCTCCACCTCTCCGCCGAAATCCGCGTGGCCCGGCGTGTCAATGATGTTGATCTTGGTGTCTCTCCAGTGGATGGCGCAGTTTTTGGCGGCAATGGTAATGCCCCGCTCCCGCTCCAGGTCCATGCTGTCCATCAGCCGCTCATCCACTGCCTGCCCCTCACGGAACAGGCCGCTCTGCCGGAACATGGCATCCACCAGTGTTGTCTTGCCGTGGTCTACATGGGCGATGATAGCGATGTTTCTGATGGGAATATTGTTTGTCTTCTTCATTTTTACAGCCGCCGTTGTGTCTCTGTTGTTTATTGAAATAACAAAACCCGTCATGGCCACATGACGGGCTGTTTTTAACCTGCGCGATTTTGTTCATGGGCGGTGTTGCCGCAGCTTTTAAGAACCGCAAGCACCGCCCGAACTGCTCTTTCCATGCTTTGTAAAATGGAAAATGTCCGGGTTAAAACAGGTAAGCGCCTCACCAATACGCTATTTTGTTAAAAAAAGAAACCTTTTTTATTGCGGAAGTCTTTCGGGTCCCCGGAATTTAAAGTTTATCCTCAAAAACATTGACATATCATTCATCTGTTGTACAATTGTCATACTTACAACACGGAAAGGGAAAATGGATATCGTAATTGATACGTCCGCACTGATTGCGGTGATTGTGGGTGAGCCCGAACGCAAACGAATCATCGAAAAGACAAAGGGGAATATGCTTATCGGCCCTGGTTCAATCCCCTGGGAAGTGGGAAACGCCTTTTCAGCGATGTTCAAACAGAAACGGTTAACGCTTGAAGAAGCGAAAAAGGGGCTGTCGATTTTCAAGAGCATTCCCCTCCGGTATACCGAACCGGATTTTACCGCCGCATTAACGCTTTCAAGACAGGCCAATATTTATGCATATGACGCCTATTTTCTGGACTGCGCAACCAGACACAAGTCGCCTTTATTAACGCTGGATCTGCGATTAAAGGCCGCGGCCCAAGCCCTGAACATTGAAACCCTGGAGGTCTGACATGCAGGTTTATACATATTCCGAAGCCCGGCAGAAACTGGCCATGGTCCTGGAGCAGGCGGAAAAAACCGGCAAAGTCCTGATTCGAAGAAAGGATGGCAGAACCTTTTCCATGGTTCCGGAAAAAATCACCGCCTCTCCGCTGGATGTTCCCACCATTAGAGCAAAAATAACCTCTCAGGAAATCGTGGATATTGTCCGGGAGGGAAGAGAACGGTGATTAACGCCTTTCAGGCTTTTGTTTTTGGCAGATAGAATAAAGACATTGGGACCGGAGCAGGAGACAGGCGTCTGTCTCCGGAACCTCCCGTGAGACCTGACCGGACAGGTGTTTTCCCTTTATCGAAATCGCTATCGGGATCGGGATCGGGATCGAAACTCGGTGGTGGCAAAAAGCTTAAAAGCACCTTTTGATGCCTCAAAAGGCCCTTTTAAGCCTGTTTTAACGGTGTTATTTAAACCTTTAGTCTATCTATTCAGAATGTTAGCGTGGGCGACCCCAGCGCACCCCAGCGCTAGCTCGCAGCAGCGCTCGGCAGCGCTCCAGCGCCATCTGTTGTATCCCGCCTGTCCGCTTTTGCCGCCTTTGACAGATGTACGCGGGCATTCTTGTCCACCAGGATGCCGAAAAGCTTTTCCCTGTCCAGTTCGTTTAATGCCTCGTCAAGCGGCAGGCACATCAGAAAGGTGCCCCACATGTCGCAGAACTCGCAGGTTTCACCCTGGACCGTGGCGGCCATGACCTCCTGCCGGTCGGACAGAATATGCCCCTTTTTTAAATAATTGCCGCTGCTGGCCAGGGCATTCTGCCGCATCATCACCATGCCGATCTGTTTTTGCGGATCAAAGGGGTTCTGTATGCCCATTCGCCAGGGCCGGGGCGCGTTGGGCAGGGAGTGGACCCGCAGGTCGCCGGAACCGTTGACCATGAAGTTGACCAGCCCGTTTTTCCGCAGAAACCCAAAAGCCTGGTCCACGGCATACCCCTTTCCGATACCGCCCAGGGAGATGCGCATGCGCCGGTCCGGCAGAAAGATGGTCCGGGCCGCCTCGTCCAGCTCGATGTTGCGAAAGTCCGCCAGTTTTTTGAGCGCCGGATCGTCCGGGGTTTTTGATCGCATCACCGTTGCAAAGGCGATGTTGAACACGCCGTTGGTCCGGCGGCCGAAGGTGATGGCCCGCTGCACGATTCCCCATATCTCCTCGTCCACGGCCACCGGTGTGATGCCGGCCTGGTCGTTGATGCGGTTAAACGGGCTGGCCGCAAACTCGGTCAGTTTCGTCTCAATCGCCGTCACCACTTCAAAGGCTTTTTTCATCAGGGCTTCGGCGGCGGCCAGGTCCCGGTCCGGCTGGGGAAAGCACTTCATCTGCCAGGCGCAGGCCATGTGTTTTTCGCGAACCAGTGCGTGCATGGGGGCAGCCTCCGGCTTTGTAAAAAGCCGAATCAAAACGGATTGTAAACAAAAAAGGAGGGCCTGAAAAAGGCCCTCCTTTTTGTCATATGGTCTTTCCCGGCCTTACCGGATCAGGGCCGTTACCGCGTCATAGACCCGTTTTGCGGCCCGGGTAAAAACGCCGGGAATCGTATCGGACCGGGTGGTGTCGATAAAACAGGCATCACCGTCGGTCTCGGAAAGGCCCAGGTCGTCGGCTGTAGTGCCGCCCCCCGATGCCGGCTCGTTGGTGTGGTTTTCAAAAAAGAGGAACCGGCCGGATTCCTCTCCCATAAACACGTCCAGGTCACCGTCACCGTCGATGTCCACAAACACCGGGGTCAAGTCGTAATAGGGCTCTTCCTGGTCAGCCAGTGCATCAAATGTGTTGTCATCCTCCACCAGTGTAAAAACCGGGTCGGTATCACTGCCGGTGTTTTCATAGAGCCGGAGGCCGTGTACCCATCCTTCGTTGTAAGAGGACTCACCCACAATGGCGTCCATGTCGCCGTCGCCGTCAATATCCGCAAAAGCCAGGCTGTAGACATTGGAATTGGAGGTGCCGGCCAGGACCATGTCCAGGGGGTTGTCACCGGCCGGAGTAAACCGCGGTGAGGTTTCCGTGCCCACGTTTTCATAAAAATAGACGCCACCGCCGGTATAACCGTATCTGCCGGTAAAGGCGTCCATATCGCCGTCGCCGTCAATATCCACAAACTGCAGGGCGCCCCGCAGCCATGCATCCACAAAAAAGAGGGGGTTGTTCCCTTCGGCCTGTTTTTCAAACACCGGGTTTGTGGCGCTGCCCGTATTTTTGTAAAAGGAGATGGCATTGTCATCATACTTGGAGTATGCAAACAGGTCCAGGTCCCCGTCACCGTCAATATCCACCAGTGCGGCCACATCCTCCTCGCCTGTTACCACCCCGTCAAACGGATTGTCTTCTCCCATCCGTTTTTCAAATACCGGGGCAGAGGTGGTGCCGGTGTTTTCAAAAAAGTCCAGGGATTGGCCGATCTCGCCGCCCACAGCGCCTTCGCCCAGTTCGTTGGTATTGATTTCACCGCCGGAGACCATGTCCATGTCACCGTCACCATCAATGTCGGCAAACACAGGCTGGCTGCTTTCGCCGATGTCAAATCCGGTAAATGGGCTGTTGGCGCCGATTCGTTTGGCAAATACCGGGGCCGCGTTGGTGCCGAAGTTTTCAAAAAAGGTCAGGCTTCCTTCACCGCCGCCGATGATCCCGTCCAGGTCACCGTCATTGTCCAGATCGGCAAACGCAGGCGCCGGATAGTAGTATGGCACATCGGCCATGTAAAAGGGGTTTTCCGTGTCATATAGATTATAGACGGTAAACGTGGGGCCTTCAGGACCCGGGGTTGTCCCCAGGTTTTCCAGCAAACTGATGTGGCTGCTGTTCTCGCCGCCGAACAGGTCGATGTCACCATCATTGTCAATGTCGGCAAAGGCCGCCGGGGTGGTGTAAGAGTCATCATTGGTCATAATCTGATAAAACGGGTTGGCGTCATTGTTCGGTGCAAAGTGGTCGAATACCGGCATGGTATCAGTCTCTGTGGTGACGTTTTCAAAATAGTGAAGGCTGCCGTATCCGTATCCGCCGTCTTCCCCCTTTTCCCCAACGATGGCGTCGATATCGCCGTCGCCGTCAATGTCGGCAAAGGTGGGTGCCATGTTGTAGTACCCGGAGGCAGCCGCGTCAAAGGGGTTGGCGGTGCCGTTTTGCAGGGTAAACACAGGGGCCGAGGCGGTACCGGTGTTTTCAAAATAGGCAAGTCCCGGACCGCCGTCACCATCGCCGCCCACCAACGCGTCCATGTCGCCGTCGCCATCCACGTCGGCAAAGGCCGGGGCAGCGTATTCCGCCAGATCCAGTCCATAGAAGGGGTTGGCCGTGCCAATGCGTTTCACGAACTCAGGCGTGTCAGCATCCCCGATGTTTTCAAAATACGCGACAAAGCCCTGTCCGTCGCCTCCGTATGAACCGCCGATGAAAATGTCGATGTCCCCGTCGCCGTCAATGTCCACCAGCGCGGGTTTGGCATACTGCCAGTCGGACAGGCCGATGGGCGCCTTGAGCGGGTTGTCCTTGCCGAAAGTAAGGGTAAAGGGATTGTCGGCAGCCACTGCCTGGTGGGCTGGGGATGCCAGAAAGACCAGGCCGGAAATTGATGCCGCCATCGCGCCCCGGGCCAGATGACCAGCGCATGCGCCGCCTTTTTGCCGGTTTGGCGCCATTTTATCTTGAGTCGTCATATTCTCCTCCATCCTGTGTAAGGGTTGGTTTTATATTTTATCGCAAAAAAGAGACCAGCGACGCATAGATGTTTTTTACCGTTTGAAGGGGCGAAAAACCTGCTTTTGACTGGCTGGCCGTCTGAATAAAACAGGTGTCGTCATCACTGGCAACCGCAGGTGTGGTGCCGCCGCCCGTCCCTTCGATCTCCGTGTTTTCAAAAAACAGAAATCGGCCGTAGGCTTCGCCCACAAACAGGTCCATGTCCCCGTCTCCGTCGATGTCCACAAAGGTGGGGGCAGTATCATCCACGCCTTCTTCCAGGTACAGAAGATAGTCGGCAAGGGGATGGTCAGTGCCGGTCAGTTCGGTGAAAAAGGGCTCGTCCGCTGTGCCGGTGTTTTCAAAATAGTGAATTGCGCCTTCAGGCGTTCCCACAACCAGGTCCAGGTCCCCGTCACCATCGGCATCCACAAAAGCGGGGAAACCGTACTCGTCGCCCGTGGTAACCTCGGCCAGCGGCAGGCCAAAGGTAAAGTCGGGCGCCGTGGCAGTGCCGATGTTTTCGTAAAACACCAGTGCATCATAAAAATTGAAGGCGTCCATGTCGCCGTCACCATCAATGTCGGCAAAAACCGGTGCCCAGCGATAGGTGTCTGCGGCATAATCGGCCAGGGGGTTTTCAAGGGGCATTTTGACAAAGTCCGGGGCAGAGGCTGTGCCGATATTTTTAAAATAGTTTACCGAATTGTTAGCAGTCCCCACAAAGGCGTCCATGTCGCCGTCACCGTCAATATCCACGAACGCGGGCGCAGAATCCCAGTTGTCATCCACACCGTAAAAAGGATTGTCCGGGTTGTCAAAACCGGCCGGGGCGTTAAACACCGGATCGTTCGCCGTGCCGGTGTTTCTCATAAAATAGATATACCCCTGATCCGAACCGGCAAAGGCGTCCATGTCGCCGTCACCGTCGATGTCAACGAACGCGGGCGCGCTTTCACCCCCGACGTCAAACCCCCAGGTGGGGCTGGCCTTTCTTTGCAGTTCGGTAAAGGCGGGGTCATCGTCGGTGCCGGTGTTTTTCATAAAATGTACAAACCCTTCGCCGTTACCGATCAGGGCGTCCATATCGCCGTCACCGTCCATGTCCCCAAACACAGGCGCGCTGTAGCTGCCTGCATCAAAGTTGTCCAGGGGATGGCCGTCGTCGCCCCCCTGCTCTTCAAATTCAGGAGACTGGGCCGTACCGATGTTGCGATAGAGGTATAGAGACCCACCATCACTTCCAACAAAGGCATCCATGTCGCCGTCACCGTCGATATCCACAAACACGGGAGTGGGGCTATAGTCTCCTGAATAGCCGTCAAGCGGGTTCCCGTCGCTGTTGTATTCCACAAACGCCGGTGCCGATGCAGGGCCGGTGTTTTCAAAAAAGAGAATCTCACCACTACTAATAGAGATCTCTTGCCCGCTCCTGGAGCCTCCGCGGCTGACACCGACAAACAGGTCCATATCGCCGTCGGCATCAATATCTACAAAGGCCGGCGTGGTTTCACCGCCCACAACAGCCTGATTATAATCAGTGCTGGTGCCCACCTGCACCCAAAAGGGAGACGGGGCGTCGCTGCCGGTACGCTCGGTAAACAGAGGGGCCGAGGCGGTGCCGGTATTTTCAAAGTAGTTGATAACGCCATAACCCTCCCCAACAAAAGCGTCCAGGTCGCCGTCGCTATCCAGGTCGGAAAAGGCCGGAGACGGCATGGAACCTATATTATAAGGAAGGTAGGGGGCCTCAATGGTAGTGTCGGTGTTGGCATACCAGAAGGGGTTGTCTTCTCCGATGCGCATTTCAAAATCGGCGGCTGTGTCGGTGCCGATGTTTTCAAAATAGTAGATCGTGCCTTCGTAGGTGCCCACAAAAAGATCCAGGTCCCCATCGTCGTCGATATCGGCCAGAGCCGGGCGGCTGTAAGAATCAGCCCCGGCCGGAAGCATCAGGGGGTTGTCCTGCCGGAATTTTAACTCAAAGGGGCCGATGTCGGCCACCGCTTCATGGGCCGGCGAGGCCGCAAATACAAGGCCGGCCAGGGAGAGCGTTGCCGCGCTTTTTGCCATAAATGAAAAAGGCATGAAATTCTTGTCATGCCCGGTGATGGCGTAAATTCTGGGTGTGGTCTGTTTCATGGTGTCCTCCCTCAAGGATGTGGGTCGGTTTTGGTTAAAACGTTATGGGCTTATCGGTCGTTGTTGTAAAGGCTTGAAAATGTGGTACCCCTTGTTCACATTTCGGGTGTTTGGATTCTTTGCTTATATAAAATGCAGGCCTGATTTGTCAAGTAAATTTATGGTTAGGCCGGTAAATAGAAGAGGGGAAAATCCGGGTGTATTGACGAGACGCCATACGGGTATGGACAGGTTTAAACGCCTGACGGCGTCACTACAAACCGGAGGATGAAAAATCCGTTTATCGTGCGCCCGAAAGGGCATCACAGCAGGGTAAAGCAGGAATGATGAGTGCGGAATGATGAATGATGAACAGGATGAGGTAGTTCGTCATCGTCCAACCCCCTCCGTCATCGCCCAACTTGATTGGGCGATCCAGACCAGGAATAACACAATATCCTGTTATGCCGAGTAGGCTGCTCCAGTGTAAGTCGCGCCCGGGGCGACCGTTTCTTCGGCACGCAGCAGGCGCACCGAGTGGCGCAGCTCGGTCATGGAGACCAGGTATTTCTTGAGGTGCCGTTCGGTAAACTTTCGCATGGCCGTGTTCTGGGTGTCGATCATCCAGATGCCGTTGGGCACACCGGCCTGGATCTGGCGGGTGACCGCCTCGACGATTAAAGGAAAAACAGCCCTTTTGCTCCTCAGGTCCGGCTCCACAAACAGGCTGGTGTACTGAATGGTGTCCGCCGTGGTCCGGTGGGTGATCATCCAACCGGCCACCTGCCCGTTTCTGCGCAGCCCCACGCTGTTGGCATGTTCCAGGCTGGCCTCCTCCTGAAAAGGGGTGAGTACCGGCGGAAACCAGTTTTCCTTTTCCTGGCGGTTTCGGATATAGTTTCTGTCCGCGTCGGTGAGTTCAGACCAGGGGAAAAGGCCCAGTCCATCGGGCAGGGTGGTGTGTTTCATCCAGGGGGCGCCGGTGATCCGGTCGATGCTGGATTTGCAAAGAATCCGGGGGGTTTTCGGGGGCAGCCACCCCTGCTGGGCGATGATTTTTTCCACCGGAGCACATCCTTCCCAATCGGTGCGGAAATTGATCTCAATGGAACGGCATTTTTTGTGGGCCAGGGCGCTTTCCATCAGGCTCACCAGCCGGGCGCCGATGCCCTGTTTGCGAAATTCCGGCGCTACATAAAGGGAGAGAATCTCGGCGTGCTCCCCGTTTTTTCGGATTTCCGCCACTGCCGCGGCCACGGGGCTGCCCTTTAAAGAGGCGGTGACCAGCACCAGGGGCAGGCCGGCGGGCTTGACCTGCCACCGCTTCTGCACATTTGGAAAGGTGATACCGCTGATTTTAATGATGTCCACAGCTGTGGCATCCGGGTTGATTTTGAATTCAAATTCATTGGCCGGCGGTACTGCCGAAGACGGTGTATTTCCCGCCGGAGGAGGGGCCGGACTGGAGACCGCCGGATTGTTGGCTGCCCGGTGGTCCGGTGGCAGGGTGATGATGGTCTTGATCTCGTCAGTTTTATGGCCCAGGGCCATGGGCCGGTGAATACCGGGCAGCACCTGGACATCGTAAAGCTCTGTGGTGACCCCTTCCAGCATCATCCAGTGGACCGTGTCGCCGGTGTTGATGTCGATCACCATCAGGCCACAGCAGGGTTCGGTCTCCTTGGTTGCCAGCCGCTCGTCCAGGGGCAGGCCGGTAAAGGTTCGGTTGGCCCTGGGTTTGGAAAGCCCTACAATGGCGTAATTTTCGTAAAAGGCAAGGCCCCGGGTGTATCCCCGGCAGAAGGCCACCGGCTCGAAAGCGCCTTTCTGTGTGTCCACATATCCCAGTTCACCGGTGCCGGAATTGAGCAGCCAGACCCGTCCCTGATAGATACGCGGGGAGTGGGGCATGGACAGGCCGGTGACCACCGGCTCACCGGAAGGAATCTCCATGAGGAGACCGCCGGAGGACCGTTTTTCCCGCCACCCCTCGAACATGTCGGACCGGCTCACCGCCGTGACATAGCGGGGCCGCCGGTTTTCGTCCACGGCCAGGCCGTTTAAGTGGCACCGGTCTTCCGGGGCCAGCTTGGTGATAAAGGGCGGCTTCCACAGGGGGGTGAAGCTGTAGGTGTCGTGAAGGGTGGCCAGGCAGCTGTAGAGGGTGTTGACAAACATCACCCGGTTGGTGTCGTCCACCACGATGTCATGCACGTCCAGGTCCCCGGTGGTAAATCCGATGCGGGGCACGTAAAGCCGGTCGTATCCCTTGTAGGTTTCTCCCTGTGCCAGCACGTTGTCAAACTGCCAGATCTGGTACCGGGAACTCATGTAGAGCCGTTCCGGGGAGGTGTAAAGACCCATGGCCCGGTCAAAGAGCCGTTCAAAGGCCGACAGGGTGCCGTCGGGTTTCAGGCCGATAAAAAAGAGGCGGCATGACTGGTAGGTGGTAAAGGCCAGGCTGATGCCATGTTCATGAAGCCACGGCAGAAAGTGGCGGGAGCAGACGATTTCAAGGGGCGGTTTTTTCTGGGCGGCATTCATGCAGCGGCTCCTCTGTTTCCAGTAATGGTGTTGATGAGGAAAAAGAGCATAACGCTTTTTACCGGTCAGTTCAACCCCTGATTCCAGCCCTGCCTCGACCTTTTTTCAAAAGAAGGTTTCTGCCTGTTTTAACCGAATGCCGGATCAGGGGCGGCATTCGGAGGGCTAAGAATGATGAATGATGAGTGGGAAAGAAAAAAAACGTTGCCAAGACACAAAAAGGGAGGGGCAAAGCGCCCCTCCCTTTTTGAGGTTGTCTGTTTCTGCTCTATCTGAACAGGGATGTCATGGCATCATAAACGCGCCTGGCATTTCGGACGATGAACGACGGGTTGCTATCGGCCCGGGCCGCCTGAACAAAGCAGGTGTCGTCATCCTCAACAGGCAGCACCGCCGGAGTATCGTCATCATCGTCAGCCGGCGTCTGGTTCTCGATAAACAGGAACCGGCCCATGGCCTCACCGGCAAAGATGTCGGTGTCACCGTCGCCGTCAATGTCGGCAAAGGCGGGAGAAAGCGCCATGTAGGGGCTGTTTTCCGTCATCCGGGCAAACAGGTCATCGACCTTGGGCACCGGCGCAAAGGCCGGGGCCGTGGCACTGCCCACGTTTTCATAGTACGTAATGCTGTTATCCGTATCGTCATCATCATCGACAACAGATGCGGAGAATTTTGCCCGGCGTATGTAGTCCCTGTACTCGCCCACCACCGCGTCCATGTCGCCATCACCGTCGATATCGGTAAAGGCCAGGCTGTAGACCCCGCTATTCGGCGTGTTTTCGAGAACAAACCCCAGGGGATTATCATTGTCATCCAGCGTAAACACGGGGTCCTGGGCGGTGCCGCTGTTCTTATAAAACTGAATGGGCGCGCTTTCTTCGCCGATTTCTCCGTCCTCATATCCTTCGAAGTATTTCCGGCCGACAAAAGCGTCCAGGTCGCCGTCACCGTCGATGTCGACAAAGGCAATGGCCCGGGGCAGGGTGGTTGTGTCGCTGTTGACCGCGGCCAGGGGGTTGTCTTCCTCGGCCCGCTGGGACATCACAGGAGCCGCGGCAGTGCCGGTGTTTTCAAAAAAACGCAGAAAGGTCTCAAAAGACTCTCCCTCCTCAAATTTTGTAACTGTGACGAAATCATCCGTGGGCACGCCGCCGACAAAAGCGTCCATGTCGCCGTCGCCGTCGATGTCGGCAAAGGCCACAAAACTGCCTACCCCCGGGGCCACCTCAAAGAAGGGGTTATCGACCTGGTCACTGTTGTCCATAAAGGTCGGGGCCGAGGCAGTGCCGGTATTTTCAAAAAAGTGGATGCCGTCATTCACGGAAGGCGTCTCTTCAGCGAGTGTTGGACGCAGGAGGCTGCGATAGTCAAATCCCAGCTTGCCGGAAAAGGCGTCCAGATCTCCGTCGCCGTCGATGTCCACAAAGGCCGGGGTGCTGAGGTATCCAACGTCAAACCCGCTAAACGGGCTTTTCGCGCCGGTCCGCAGGGCAAAGGCCGGGGCGTCGGCATCACCGACGTTCTGATAGTAAGTCAAAGACCCTGCCGAACTACTGGCAGTGACGTCGCTAAAATCGTCGTCATCATCACCATAATCGTTGTAAGCGCCGACAACCATGTCCATGTCGCCGTCGCCATCGATGTCAACAAAGGCAGGGGAACTGTAATAGCCGGGATTCTGGCCGTAGAGGGGGTTGCCTGTGTCAGTCGGGTAGAACTTGGTAAAGTCTATTGATTCGCCGCCCACGGTGTTGTTTTCAAAAAAGTTCAGATACCCTTCGGCTTCTCCCATCACCGCGTCCATGTCACCGTCGTTGTCAATGTCGGCAAACGTCGGTGTGCTGTAGGGCCCGCCTTCATACAGATCAAAAGGGTTGTCCACGGCCGAGTTGAACGCCGGGTCCGTGGCTGTACCGATATTCTCTGAAAAACCGAGGCTGCCTGTGTTGTATTTTCCGAAAATCAGGTCCATGTCGCCATCGCCGTCGATGTCAACAAAGGCCGGCGTGGCGTACGTGCCAAATGGATCAAGGAAGGCAAACGGATTTTCAATTACGGAGATATACGGGTAGTAGGCGGTAAAGGCGGGAGCCGAAGCTGTACCCGTGTTCTGAAAATAGATAAATCCCTCATCCCCTTCACCACCGATGGCGTCCATGTCGCCGTCACCGTCGATATCGGCAAAAGCCGGGGCCGGGCCATATCCTACATCCATGCCATAAAAAGGATTGCCGCCCGGGCCGGAGCCGGTGCGTTCCACAAAGCCGGGGTTGGCGGCGGTGCCGGTGTTTTCAAAAAAGCGGATTTCACCTTCATCACCGTAGCCTTCACCGCCGATGAACATGTCATAATCGCCGTCCCCGTCAATATCCACAAAGGAGGGATGAATCAGCAGATACTGGCTGACATCCACCGGGGCTTTGAGCGGGTTGTTTGCGCCGAACTGCTGGACAAAAGGGCCTGCGGAAAGGTCGCAGTGGGCCGGGGAGGCGGCAAAGACAAGGCCGGCCATGGACGCGGCGGCCACTCCCTTTACAAGGCAGGACGCAACGGGAAAAGGCTTTCCTTCGTCTGTCCGTAGGGTCTGATGTTTCATCATTATCGATCCTCCATCACTTTTAAGTAAGGGTATTGGTTCTGTTTTTACGGCCGGAGCATGGAGCGCACGACTCCATATACCTGACCGGTTATTCTGGAAAAAAGACCCGCCTGCCCGCTGTCTTCTGCTCCGGCAGCGCTGTCGATAAAGCAGGTGTCGTCATCATCGGGCACAACCACCGGGGTGTCGTCATCATCATCATCCGGCGGCGCCGGAACGATGGCCCGGTTTTCAAGAAATCCGATGCGGCCATAACGTTCACCCACAAACAGGTCCATGTCGCCGTCGCCGTCAATGTCGGCAAAGGCCGGGGCCGCGGCATAGATGCCCGACACCTCGTCACCGTAATAGCCAAAGGGGTTGTCTTCTCCTGTGCGCTGGGTGAATACCGGCTCGGTATCCGTGGCTGTGGTGGTGTTTTCAAAGTAGTATATAATACCGCTCTCGTATTCGACGTCGGCCATTCCGCCGTATTTCACACCTACCACCGCGTCCATGTCGCCGTCACCGTCTACATCGGCAAAGGCCGGGTTGGCACCAGCAGGAAAAGGCCCGAGGCCGAAGGGGTTTTCCACCGGTTCTTCAATAACAGAGGCGGGCACAAAGCTCTCGAATTCGGGGGCCGATGCAGTGCCGATGTTTTCAAAATAGAAAATGTCGCCGGACGGGACGCCAACAAACAGATCAAAATCCCCGTCAATGTCGATATCAACAAATGCGGGGGAGACGCTGTCGCCGTCGCCGTAGGGGGGAATATCCGCCAGCGGGTTTTCCCCGGGCATGGCAACCAGGTCGGGGGATGTGGCAGTGCCGATATTCTTAAAGTACTGCATTGCAACCGGCAGAGCCGGCTCTTCCAGGCCAGTGGTGCGGGGGCCGCTGTACTTGGAGCTGATAAAGGCATCCATGTCGCCGTCGCCGTCAATATCAACAAACGACAGGGAACTACCCACCTCAAACAGGCCCAGGGCACCGCCTAAGGGGTTGCCCTCGCCTTCACGCTGCACAAAGTCCGGGTTTTCGGCTGTGCCGGTATTTTCAAAAAAATTGATGTTGCCGTAGAGTACGGGCATTGGCTCAGCCTCGGCCATTCTAATGGGGGCGTCGTAGGCAAAACCCGCTAAAATGCCGAACTCACCCACAAAGGCGTCCAAGTCCCCGTCTCCGTCGATGTCGACAAACGTCGGTTTGCTGTAAAAACCCACGTCCGCGCCCCAGGCCGGGTTGTTTTTGCCATGGCGTTCTGTCATGACCGGGCTGTCAACCGTACCGGTGTTTTCAAAAAATTCCAGGTTGCCGTACATCCCGCCCACAAAGGCATCCAGGTCCCCGTCGCCGTCAATGTCGGCAAAAGCCGGCGCACTGTATTTGTCTGTCTCAAGGCCGTCAAAGGGATTATCTGGATTACAGGAAGTAAACATGGGCGCTGATACGGAGCCCAGATTTTCAAAATATGCGATGCCAGCGGTGAATGAGTAGACATTGCCCAGGATGCCGGAAGAGACATCATAAGATTGGTATTTGCTTCCCACAAAAGCGTCCAGATCGCCATCGCCGTCGATATCGGCAAAGGCAGGGGCGCTGCTGTCCCCGACATCCACGTTCAGGGGGTTTTGAGTTCCCGTAAACATGGCCGCGGAGGCGGTGCCGATGTTTTCAAAGTAGGTGATTCCACCGGATTCGGATCCGATAAAGAGGTCCATGTCACCGTCGCCGTCAATATCAACAAAGGACGGAGTGGACTCTGAAGGAGACCATATACCAAAGGGATTGTTAAAGGTCTCGGTTCCGGCATAGGGGGTAAATTCCGGTGCGGATGCGGTGCCGATGTTCTCAAAGTATTCGATCGATCCGTATCCGTAACCGCTGCCCACAAAAGCGTCCATATCTCCGTCATTATCGATATCCACAAAGGCAGGGGCCGCATCTTCGTCAACACCATAGGGGTAGTAGGTTTCACACCCGGTATCGTAATACCAGAAGGGACTGTCCGCACCGGTTCGGATTTCAAAGGCCGGTGCCGAGGCGGTGCCGATGTTTTCAAAATAGTGAATGGAGCCTTCCTTGTCGCCCACAAAGATGTCGATGTCACCGTCGGCGTCGATATCAACAAGGGCCGGCCGGCTGAGCATGGGCGCTCCCACGGGCAGGGGCAGGGGGTTGCCCTGAATGCCGTGTGGCAGAAAGGGTCCGGGCGCGGCCAGTGCCTGGTGGGCCGGGGAGGCCAGAAAAACGCAGCCTGCCACGGAAGCGGCCAGTGCGCCGGTCTTCAACATGCCGGGCGAAAGGAACTGCCCTTTGATCATGCCGCCTGTTTGCGCGGCTGTTTCATTTAAACGATGAGTTACCATACACGCCTCCCTTAGGTTTTGAATAATCTTATGGTAAAAAAAATGAAATTCCCCTGTGTTTTTTTTGAGTGTGAATAAGCTTGTTTATAATACTGAAGGCTTTTTTTTGTCAAGATGTTTCTTGCGGCCAGGCAATACGCACATTATCGAAACCGGACAAGAGGTTCCGGCTGGTTTCCCGCCCCCGGTGGTTTTATTAATCCGAAAGTGAAATCAGGCTGTTCGGCGGACTGCCGGTGATTGTGGTCAGGGCGTCATTTATCTTTTTTAACAGATCCTCGCAATTGACACCCTTTTCGGCTGATTCCATAACCCCCATGCTGATGGTAACGGGCCGGCCGGTTTTGTCCGGGCAGAGGGCGGCTTGGGCTACTTTCTCCCGAAGCTGGCCGGCCACCAGCATGGCCGCGCTAAGCGGTGTTTCCGGTAGAATAACGCAGAACTCGTCGGCGCCGTACCGGGCGATGGTGTCCACAGTGCGCAGCCGTCCGGTGAGCAGGCCGGCAATCTCCACCAGGGCCGTGTCGCCGGCATGGTTGCCCAGGCTTTCGTTGATCGGTTTCAGGCCGTCGATGTCGATGACAATGACCGACAGGGCGCCGCCGTACCGCCGGTGCCGTTCCAGGTCTTCTTTGAGTTTTGTCTCAAAATAGTTCCTGTTGTAAAGGCCGGTCAGGGGGTCCCGTGTGCTGATAGCCAGAAGCCGGGTTTCAAGGGAAGCCACCTCTGTGGCGTCCTGGATCATCATGCAGATGTAATCCACCTTGTGGTCGTCTGAATAGACGGGGCCGATGGTGCAGTTCTGGCGCATGAACTTGAATTCCGGGGAGAGGTGATGGGCCGCGGTGATGGGCAGCACGTGGCGGTGGAGCTTATGGGAAAAAAAGGCCACATTGCCCAGGGTAAAAACGGTTTTGCATCCCCGCAAAAACCATTTCTGGTTCAGGTTGGGAAAATGATCCAGCAGCGGGGTGTTTTGAATCGTTTTTTCAGGAATGCCGGTGTGCATCTCCAGCCACCGGTTCCAGTGGCACACCCGCAGGTCCTTGTCCAGAACGGCGATACCGAGGTTGACCATATTAACGACTTGCGAAAAGATCATCGGGACCTCCTTGAAAAGAATGGTTGTACATATCATGGCGGGGCTTTTTCGTCAATTTCAATTCGTGGAACTGGTTATTAAACCGTTGCCCTTGAATTACTTTTCTGCAATAGTGGCGCTGTTGTTCAGACCTATACAGGCGTTTTTGGGAGGCGAAGCATGATCAGGAAGAGACAGATGGGGGTTCGGGCCAGGCTGATTTTTATCTCGGTATCCGGTGTGCTGATCATGGGCATGATCGGCATTCTGATTTCCGGGTCTTTTCTGTCCTCCCGGGGACGGCAGGAGGTCGCGGAGACGCGCCGAATGATGGTGGAAAACGAAAAGCAGAAACTGGCCGACCATGTCGGTATGCTTCACGCGTTTTTCTCCCGGCTGCATGCGACGGACGCCGCGGAAACGGTTCAAGGGCATGTGGACCTGGCCTGCGGTATGCTGGCCCATATCTATGAAACCGCGGGCATGCCGGCCGCGACCTCCCCGGATACCGCCGTTCCCCGAAAGCGGGCCCTGCCGAAGTCAGGATACGCTGGGGCCGATACCCGCATGGACCCGGGCCAGCTGCGGCAGGAGATGCTGTCGGCGGTGGAGCGGCTTCGGTACGGCGACAACGGTTATTTTTGGATCATGGACCTGCATCCCCGAATGATCCTGCACCCCGGCCGGCCGGAACTTGAGGGCCTTGACGTGACCGACTTTACCGGGCCTGACGGCACCAAGCCCTTTGCGGCCATTGCCGATATGTGCGCGGAAACGGATGAAGGCCGCCTGAGTTTTCTCTGGTCTGACGACGATCCGGCCAACGCCGTTCCCGTGACCGCCTATGTGAAACGGTTTACCCCTTTAAACTGGATCATCGGTACCACTGTGCCGGCAAACAGCCGAACCGGGACTGCGGCCATGCAGCAGGCACTGGAGACGCTTCGGTCCATGAGCGGTGATGCCCGGTCCCACTCCTTTTTCTGGGTGCTCGACGACCAGGGGGCAATTGTCCTGAACCCTTTTGGCGCCGGAAAAGAGACGGACACGCGGGCCGGCGGGCCGATAGCGGCCCTGGCCGCCATTGCCGAAAAGGCGGCGGAAAAAGGGCCTGTCACCGTTGAGCAGTTGCTGACAAGGCCGGGGGGAGCAACGCCTGACCCGGTGGTGATTCACGCCCGTTCCCTCGAGCCGTGGGGCTGGACCCTGGGGGCCGTGACCTGGCTGGACAGTGTTGAATCCGAGATGGCGGGCAAACGGTCCCAGATCATTGCCCAGAAGACCGGCCAGTTTTTGCGGCTGGCCGTGATTACCGTTCTGGTCTGCATGGCCATGATTCTTTTTGCCGTGATTGTGTCCCGCCGCATCGTGGCGCCCATGCGGCAGACCACGGCCATGCTGGAGGATATTGCCCAGGGCGCCGGAGACCTGACCCGGCGGCTGGAAGTGACCGGCACCGACGAGATGGGCATGATGGCCGTGTGGGTAAACCGGCTGATGGAACAACTGGCCCGGATCATGTCCGGTGTTACCCAGCGGGCGGAAACGTTCATCGGCTCCTCGGCATCGCTGCTGGACATCTCCAGGGAGCTGGAAACCGGGGCACGGCGCACGTCACGGCAGTTGAACACCATTGCCGCTTCAATGGAACAGTTGAGTTCCAATGCCCGCTCCATGGCTTCTGCCATGGAAGAGTCGGCCACCAACGTGGATATGGTGGCCACATCGTCGGAACAGATGACCGCCACCATCAACGAGATCGCGCAAAACAGTGAAATGGCCCGCCAGGATATCAGCCGTGCCGCGGCCCGGTCCAAAGAGGCTTTTGACCGGATCGCCGACCTGAGCCAGGCGGCCGGGGAGATCGACCGGATCACTGAAACCATCACCGAGATATCGGAGCAGACCAACCTGCTGGCCTTAAATGCCACCATTGAAGCGGCCCGGGCAGGAGAGGCGGGTAAGGGGTTTGCCGTGGTGGCCGACGAGATCAAGAAGCTGGCCGGCCAGACAGCGGACGCCACCGAGGAGATCAAGGACCTGATTCGAAACATTCAGACCGCCACCGGTGCCACTGCCGCGTCGGTGGAAGATGCCTCCAGTGTCATATCCGGGGTCCAGGAGGTGGTCTCTTCCATATCCGCGGCCATGGAACAGCAGTCTGTGGGAACCCGGGAAATCACCGCCAACATCGCCCAGGTGGCCCTGGCGGTGCAGGAGGTCTCCCGGAATGTGCAGCAGAGTTCCTCTACCAACGCCGAGGTGACCCGTGACCTGGCCCGGGTAAGCTTGTCCTCCGGTGAACTGGCCGACATCAGCACCAAGCTCTCTGGAAACGCTCAGTCCCTCTCCACGGTGGCGGAAGAGCTTAAACAGCTAGTAGACCAGTTCAAGGTGTAGCCCGAATATTTCATGAAATTTTTCAACATTGGTAAGTTTTTTATAATATACAGAATGTTGTAATAGATATCAGCCTTTTTTGAAAATACAAACTGTCATGAATGGCTTAAGGTATTTTGTGTCAATTTTATGTCGAAAAATTTCACCCTTCGGGCGAGTCACCTTGGTCCCGCCATCGGCGGGACTGTGTTGCGGAACATTCGCGGTAGATTGACTACAGCTTCATGTCCCGCGCCTTGCATCTGCGGCCAAATCAACTCGTGAAATATCCGGGCTGGCAAGTTAAGGGTTCGAGGAGTCGAGGATTCAAGGGTTCAAGGAACCAAGTGAAATACGATAAACAAAGACTTGAGGAAACCTCGAAAAATTAAATTTTTCGCAAAGACGCGAAGGCCGCAGAAGAAAATCAATTTTTAGAGATGCCCCTGATGAACCCCTTGAACCCTTGGCCCCTTGAATCCTCGAACCCTTTGATTGCCGTTCTTGTCAGCGGCGGAATAGATTCTCTGGTGGCGGCCCACCTGCTGAAACAGTCCGGGGCTGACGTGACGGCCATCCATTTTCTCACCGGGTATGAACCGGAAGACCGGGCAGGACGGCTTGAAAAGCTGTTTACGCAAATGGATATTCCGGTTTTCATTTTTGACTGCCGGACCGTGTTTCAATCCAATGTGGTGGACTATTTTACCGCTGCCTACCTTCGCGGTGAAACACCCAATCCCTGCATGGTGTGCAACAGCCGCATCAAGTTTGGGGCCTGCATGGACTACGCCCGTTCCCTGGGCGCCGATGCCGTTGCCACGGGCCATTACTGCCGGACAACCAAAGACCCGGACGGTGTGCGGCTCTGGAAAGGGGCGGACCCGGCAAAGGAGCAGAGCTATTTTCTTGCCTTTCTGTCCCAGGATCAGCTTGGCCGGGCCCGGTTTCCCCTGGAGCGGATGACAAAGGACCAGGTGCGGGCCCACGCGGCCCGGCACGGTCTTGTTCCCATTGAGAGCAAAGAAAGCCAGGATGTCTGTTTTATCAGGGGCGAAGAATGCGCCGATTTTATAGAGGCCCAGGTTCCGGCCATCCCGGGCCCGGGCCCGATTGAAGACATGACGGGCCGGTTGATCGGCACCCATTCCGGGCTGCACCGGTTTACCGTGGGCCAGCGCAGGGGAATCAACTGCCCGGCTGAACAGCCCTACTATGTGGCGGCCCTGGACATGGCGCGCAACTGCCTGAAGGTGGGGTTCCGGCAGGACCTGTTTGTCCCGGTCTGCCGGGTGGCGCAGGTAAACTGGATTCCGGACAGGCCGAAAGGTTCCATGAACGTGTCTGTAAAGATCCGGTACAATCAGACAGAAGTGCCGGCCCGGCTGACGGCCCTGGGCGAAACAGACGCGGTTGTTGAGTTTGTCACGCCCCAGTTTGCCGTGGCCCCGGGCCAGGGAGCGGTTTTTTATGACGGGGACGCTGTTCTCGGCGGGGGTATTATCAGGGCGGAATGAGAGCAAGATTAGGATTAGACGAAGGATTAAGGGTAAGATGAAGAGAAAGATGAACTGTATGTGGATACACAGGATTCAAGGATTCAAGGGTCCAAGGGGAAGAGTGCAAATTGCTCACTACCATCAATTGATGGATAAACGAAAGATTTGAATTATTTAATCATAAGTACCTGATGAAAAGCTTTATCATTAAAACCCTGGGGTGCAAGGTTAATCAATTTGAATCCGAGGCCATTGCAGCGGCCCTGATCTCCGAAGGATGGTGTCTGGCCGATGCCGGCGGCCCTGCTGATCTTTGCATTGTCAACACCTGCACCGTGACCTCCAGGGGCGCCATGCAGTCCCGCCAGCTGCTCCGCCGGCTCCGGCGCGAACACCCTTTTGCCATGGTCCTTGCCACGGGGTGCCATGCCACCCTGAACGCAGAGGAGCTGGCCGCCACCGGTGCGGTGGACTGCATCGTGTACCACTGCGCCAAGTACCGGATTCCTGAGACCGTCCGGTCCATGGAAGACGCTTTTACGCCTGGCGGCCCTGTTCGCATCGTGGACCAGGGGGAGCGCCGTGACCTGTTTACCCGGCTTTCCCCGGCGGCGGTGACCGGGTTTCGGACCCGGGCCTTTCTGCGCATCCAGGACGGGTGCAACGCTTTTTGCGCCTACTGTATCGTGCCCCATGCCCGGGGCCCCAGCGTCAGCATGACGCCGGACCGGGTGATGGCAGCCCTTGCCGCGCTTGACGCGGACGGCCGCCGGGAGGTGGTGCTGGCCGGCATTCACCTGGGCCTTTACGGCGCCGATCTGTCGCCCTCGGTCTCCCTTCTGGAACTGCTTACAACCGTTGTCCGGCGCCGGCTCGTATCCCGGCTGCGGCTCAGCTCCATTGAGCCGTGTGAGCTCACCGATGACCTGCTGGACCTGGCGGCCGGCACCGACATGATCTGCGACCATTTTCACCTGCCCCTGCAAAGCGGTTCCAACGATGTGCTGGGCCGCATGGGCCGGCCCTACACCGCTGAAGTTTATGCCGACCGGGTGGCGGCGGTGCGAAAACGGGTGCCCCATGCCGCCATCGGCGCGGATGTGCTGGTGGGGTTTCCCGGTGAAACCGCCGCCCTGTTTGAAGAGACCTTTTGCCTGGTTGAAACCCTGCCGGTGAGCTACCTGCATGTTTTTCCCTTTTCGTCCCGGCCCGGCACCCGTGCCGCGGCCATGGACAACCCGGTGCCGGCAGAAGAGATCAAGTCCCGTTGCGCCCGGCTGCGGAATCTGGGGGCGGAAAAGAAACGGATTTTCTGTCAAAATAATTACGAAAGAATGGTGCCGGCCCTGGTGGAGGAGACGCCGGACCGCAAAACCGGCCTGCTCAAGGCGGTTTCCACCAATTACCTGTCTGTTCTGGTCAAGGGGCCGGAAGCGCTTCGGGGGCAACTGGTGAATGTCCGGATCGGGGAGCAGGTGGAGGGGTTGCAGGTAAAAGGGGAAATCGCGACCCCGGCGCGTGCGGCACGGGAAGAAGCCGACAAATGAATATTTTTCGCAAAAAAATGTTTGGACCGGTGGTGGCGTATGAGGCAGGGTATGGCCCTGTGGGCCGCCCCCTGATGACTGTCCATTTTTACCGGACCGGCAATGTGCTGATCGACACCGGCCAGAACCACATGCGAAAGACAATTACCGCGGCCCTGGCCAAAGAAGATGTTTGCGCCATTCTGTTGACCCATTACCATGAAGACCACAGTGGCAATGCCCGGATTCTCTCCCTTCAGCATGGCGTGCCGGTGCTCGGCCATTTTCTGACAGCGGAAAAACTGAAAACTGAATATTCAATCTTTCCCTACCAGCGCCTGATCTGGGGAAAAACCGACCCGGTGGCGGTATCGCCCCTGCCGGCGGTTGTGGATGCCGGCGACTGCACCCTGACGCCGGTTCACACGCCGGGCCACAGCAAAGACCACACCGTTTTTCTGGATGCGGACAACGGCCGGCTTTTTTCAGGTGACCTCTATCTTGGGGACCGCATCAAGTATTTCCGGGCCGATGAAACCTTTGTCGACCAGCTTGCCTCCCTGCGCAGGGTGCTGACCCTGGACTTTGACTGGCTGCTCTGTGCCCACCGGCCCTGCATCGGCAACGGCAAGGCCCATATTCAGCGAAAGCTGGCCTTTCTGGAAGATCTGCAGGGCGAGGTCCTGGGACTGGTTGAAAAGGGGGATGACGCGGACGCTGTCATTCAACGGATGAAAGACCGGGAGGTGCGGTTTATCAAGTGGCTCTGCATGGGCAACGTGAGTTTTGCCAACATGGTCCGGGCCATTATACGGGAGGCCGGCCCGGCCTAGAAACCCCGCTCCCTGCGAATGGTCTCGTAGGCCTCGTGGATTTCGCGGAATTTTTCAGCGGCAAAGGCGGTAAACTCGTCGGGCAGGCCCTTGGAGGCGATTTTGTCCGGGTGAAATTCGGACACCAGTTTACGGTACTGCTTTTTTATCTCTTCATCGGTGTTGCTTCTTTCACTCTTGAGCACGGCATAGACCGAATCCGAGCTTTTCACGTATCGCTCTTTAATCCGGCTGTACGCGGCCTCGCTGTATTGAAAGATCCGGGCCGCGGACTGAATCAGGGCCTCTTCGTCCGGGCTGATATGGCCGTCGGCCAGGGAGACCCGCAGCAGGATATCAAGCATCAGGTCCAGCAGTTCGGGTTTGTCGGCAAATCTTTCGTGGAACTGGCGGGCAAACTGGTCAAACGTGTTGCTCGAGGCAGCGGCCTGGCGAAAGATGCGAAAGGCCACCTGCTGGTTTTTTTCGGTCATGGAAAGGTCCTGAGCCATGAAGCGCTGGACCGCTTCCATTTCTTCTTTCGTTACCCGGCCGTCCACGGCGGCCAGTTTGGCCAGCATGGAAAAACCGGCCACAAAAAAGGTCATCTGGGCCTCTTCCTCGGGTGAAAGCAGGGTGGGGCCGCCGCCGGAAAGCGCCCGCTCTTCCTTCGTGTCAAAGGCGTGGCCGAACACCCCGCCCAGAATCGCGCCCACCGGGCCACCCAGGGCAAACCCGAGGGTGCCGCCCACCATTTTACCGATCCAGCTCATTGATCCTGTCCTTTTTTGATTCTGATAAAAAAACACAAGTTAGAGGATGTGGCGGGGTTTGTCAATCCGGGCCGGCCGGCACGGTCATTACATCGGCCGGCGGTGGAGTGTCCGGCAGGAACCAGCCTTCCAGGGCCTGCTGATATCCCGGGGCATCAAGCGCGCCCATGGCGGCATGGTAAAATGCAAAGGTCTGTCCCGTGATGGCGTCGGGCTTTGCAAACCCGTTGTAGGCGGCCATATACCGGTCGGCCAGGGCGGGGGTATCTTTCATCTCCTGCCAGAACCGGTGCAGGGTTTTGCCGGTGAGGGGGCGGGGGCCCCATGCTGCGCCCCGCTGCCATTTCCCGGTGAGAAGGTCCAGAAACCACTCTTCCATGCCGGCAATGGTAAAACCGGCCGGATCAACCGTTACCACTCGAAACACCGGGTTGTTGTCAAATACCGGGGAGACCGCGGCCGTCACCAGCACCACTGCCGGCGGGCCGGCATCCGTGCGCAACAGGCGAAAGTCGTTCCGGTGAATGTGGCCTGCAAAGAGGGCTGCCACGGTATCTGGATATCGTGTGAGGATCTGTTTCAACGGTGCAAGGTACGTCTGATTGAGAAGCAAGACCGGTTTTTTCGGAACCGCGCGGCCGGGATTTTTTTGCAGGGTGGAATAGACGCTGATGCCCGGCGGTATGTGCATCAGCACCCAGACCTTTTCCTTGCGCCGGGCCGCATGGTCTATGCGGTCTTCCAGCCACGCCAGTTGTTCGGCGGCCGGACCGGGGCCGGCTTTCGACGTTTTTCTGGAGAAGAACGTGGTGTTGAGAGAAAAAACGCGAAGGTTTTTTCGGCCCAAAAGGCGGGTTTCAAAATAACCGCCCTGGCGATAGGTGGCGGCAAACGTTTTTTCGTCCTGCCCGGTCTTGAGAAACGCCTGCCCCAGAAGCGGGGCTGAGGCCTTGAAAAAAGGGCTGTGAGCAGTGGCGCGGTAGTCGCCTTCATAGCTGTCCGTGTTGCCCAGAGAGAAGAGAACCGGCGCATCCGGAAAATAGAAGGTAAAACGGGAGACGAGAAAAGAGAGGGTTTTGTCGATAAAGGCGGAACAGGCCGCCGGATTTTTTTCCCCTGTGATGGCCGCGTATTTTTCATTAAAACCATGGGCCAGAAAATCGCCGGAGCAGATAATAAATTCAGGCCGGGCAAGCCGGGCGCGCATCGCCTGCAGGGTGGACTCCAGAAGGGCAAGGCCGGTCTGTTCCCCGGCTTTTGGAAGACGGCCCTGAAGGGGGGAACCTGCCAGGATGGAAGGCCACTCTTTTTCGGGCCGGCGATTGAGCTCCGGCACAATGGCCGGATCGAAAAAGGGATCAAAGTGAATGTCCGAACACCACAGGCCCTGAAAATTCTGTCCGGCCCATACGGGGCAGGCCCATGGAATAGAGAGCAGCAGCAGAAAGAAAAGAACCGCCAGCCGTATCTGCCGCTGTTTTGGCGATTTCCGTCGGGTGCTGTGGTATGCGTTCGATTCCAAGCGCGTATCCGGTCCGGTGTGTGGAAATAAAGCCTGTGTATGGATAGCAATGGCGCAAAACCGTGTCAACCGGTTTTGACAAAAGGCGTGCCCGTATTTCGACAGTGTGCGTTTTTTTGCGCAACAGGCATAAAACACTGTTTATTATTTTACACTCTTATGGTATGTTGCCGAAACAGATCAATTTTCACATTTGAAAGTAGAAAGGGTTGGAATGCATATGCACAGGGTAGAGGCCAGGGATCTGCCGGATCTCTGGTTTCAGGCGGTTTACGATATTCTGGACCATGGTCGGCGGTTTACCATCGACCGGGGCTCTTTTGCCGGCCAGACCCGGCTGGAGTACGACTATTTTACCGGATATGTGAAGTTTCCCGGCACACCCCCCATTCTGCCTGATATTCCGGCCTCCTGCGGCATTCCCAATCCCGTGGAGGAGGCCTATGTTTACGGCGGTGACGGTTATGACCGTGCCTACATCGAATACCTGATGACCCCCCGAAAAGAGCCGGGGGAGTCCTACACCTACGGCGAGCGGCTGACCCGGGCCCCACTTTACGGCGACAAGCTGGCATGGTGGCACGAAAATGCTTCGGAAATCGTGGACCGGCGGGAGCCGGACGGCAAAATCGTGTTTGAGGAGGACGGCCGGCTTTACATCAACCAGATTGAATGGGTCATTGACACCTATAAACGGTTCGGCGCCCGGAACAACCAGATGGTGCTTCAGGTGGCCGAACCCTCGGACCTGGCCCTGCTGGACCCGCCCTGCCTCCGTTCCATCGACACCCGGATCCAGGACGACCAGTTGATTTTCTTTGTTTATTTCCGTTCCTGGGACCTGTGGGGCGGGCTTCCCGCCAACCTGGCGGGCATTCAGAATTTAAAAGAGTACATGGCCGGTGAGATCGGCGTGGCCGACGGCCCCATGATCGTGGAGAGCAAGGGGCTGCACCTGTATGGATATGCCGAGGATCTGGCCAAATTGAGATGTCTCAAAACATAATGGCCACAACAGAAAGATAATGATGTTGGACGTCCTTGAAAGGGAGGGCGAAAAATTATGCATTCAATCCGTGCAGACAAGGAAAAAAACAGGCTCTACCTCACGCTGGGCAAACTGGACAGCCTGGAGGAGATGATGAAGGTGGCCGAGGGAATTCGTGACGTTTGCAAAGACCTGCGTTCCGGGTTTACCTGCCTCACCGACCTGAGGGATTTTGAGCTGCTTGATGAGCAGTACGAATTTCTCATCAGCGGCGTTCAGGAGTTTCTGGTTGATGCCGGCGTTTCCGAAGTGGTCCGGGTGGTCCGCAAATATGGAAGCTGGGGCCATATTCAGTTTGACAAGACCTCCATGAACGTCGGATACCGGGGCCGGTATGCCAATGATATGCAGGAAGCCGAAGACATCCTGGACGGCAAGGTCGATTGATGTTCCGCTGTTTTTTTGACGCCAGCCCGCGGCCGGTTCACCCCAATACCTGTTCCACACCTGATCCATGCGTATTTACGCTGTTGCCGACATACACGGCAGGTCCCACCGGTTTGACATGATCCGTCGCCGGGTGGCGGACCTCAACGCCGACCTGCTGGTGGTGGCCGGTGATGTGGCCGGCTGGTTTTCCGCAAACCGTTCCATGGAAGAACTTTCCCGCATGCCGGTGCCAGTGCTGGCTGTGCGGGGCAACAGCGACGGCCGACGAATGGAACAGACCGTTTTTCACCGGAAAAATATCTCCTGGCTTCACCTCAACCGGATGAACGTGGAAGGCCTTGTTTTTTCCGGGATCAGCGGCACCTTTCTGCTTCCTTTTGACTCCCGGCTCTGCCTGGCGGAACAGCGGATGGTTGCCGGGGTCGGCAATCAGTTTACAGGCGTATCGGTACTGGTGGCCCATCCGCCGCCCAGGGGTGTGCTGGACCGGGTGTTCGGCCGGTGGCATGCGGGCTCGGCGGGGTTACGGCAGATTATTACAGAGAACCGGATTCCGCTGGTGATTTGCGGCCATCTTCACGAGATGCCGGGTGTGGCCCGGCTGGAAGAGACCCTGGTGGTCAATTGCAGTATCGGCGGAAAAGGGCAGGGGGCATTGATTCAATATGAGCCGGGCATGTCCCCGCAGGTGGAGATGCTGCCGGTATGACAGGCCCGGTCTACTGGACAAGGGCGGTCAGAAAACGGGCACCAACGGTAAAGGGTTTTGACTGCATGGTCTTTTCCCGTCTGCACCAACGAACTTCGGCCAGGTAAATCATCATTTCATGGCCGGCCTGGGGCAGGGGGCCCAGTTGCACCCGGATCATCGTGCCCGGCGTCAGCCGGGTGTCGGCCTCAAAACAGAGCCCGCCGGTGCTTTCGTTGATCAGGACCGCGTTGTGAAAATCAGGAGTGTCGGCAACGGCGTATCGAATGTGGGCCTGTCGATATCCCCGGGGATAGGTCCGTCGGGTATGGAGGATGACGGGCCGATGAGTGCCCTGGAATGCCGCGTTTTTTGCGGTAAATGCCGGTTCGGCCGGGGACGCGGGAAGCCGGACAACGGTGTCGTCATGGATGCGGGAATAGGTCATATCGCACCTCCTGTGCTGACGTATTGAAACGATCCCTCTGGATGACGGCGGGTCCGGACAGAGCAGGGGTAAAAACAGGTTGCCGAACGGATTGGGAATTGATTCCACCATACCAATGGCATGAAATAAGGTCAAGCAGGAAATGACGTGGCATAAAGCAAAAATCGGGGGGCCGGGTTCGGGCAAAAATGCTTGCTCAAGGAAAAGGAGATGCCGGTGATGAAATGCGGCCCCCTGCGTCCCATTCAGCGGGTGATGCTGATTTTTCCGCCTTTTTTTGACGTAAAACATGTATTTGATCCCATGGTGTGCCCGCCCCTTGGCATTGCCTCCCTGGCCGCCTATATTCGGGACCGGGTGGATGTGGCGATTCTCGACTGCGTGGCAGAGGCCCCCGGCCAGCGCGAGCCGGAAGGTGACCTCTATGAGCGGGTGGGGCTCTCCTGGGATCAGATTTTAGATTGTATTCGGGCGTTTGCTCCCGACATGGTGGGCATCTCCTGCCTGTTTTCCAACCAGTTTGCCTGTGTCCGGGTGTTGAGCGAAAAGATAAAGCGGGAGATTGACCCGGACATGGTGGTGGTTGCCGGCGGCACCCACCCCTCTTTTCTGGCTGAGCAGACCCTTTTGAAAACAGCGGTGGACTACGTGGTGCTGGGTGAAGGGGAACTCGGGCTGGCCGGTATTCTCGACGCCCACAACCGGGGCGAACGAGTTGAAGAGATTGACGGTATCGCCTTTCGTGGCGAGAACGGCGCGATTCGCGTAAACCAGCGGACTACCTGGATCGAGAATCTTGATGATCTCCCCCTGCCGGCCCGGGACCTGCTGCCCATGGAGGCCTATTTCAAAGCCGGCAAGCCCATGGCCTACCATTGGCGAAAGCGGCGCAACACCCCGATTGTCTCCAGCCGGGGGTGTCCCTTTGGCTGCCCGTTCTGCTCCTCCTATCTTCACTGGGGAAAGCGGTTCCGCACCCGGTCTGCTGAAAACGTTCTGGCGGAAATCGCCCACCTGAAAAGCCGATACGATATTCAGGAACTCAAGTGGCAGGACGACAACCTCACCGCCGACCGGAAACGGGCCATGGCGATTTTTCGCGGCATGGTCGACCGTGGCCTTACCATGCCATGGAACACGCCCAACGGCATCGCCCTGTGGACCATCGACGATGAGCTGATGGGCCTGATGAAACAGAGCGGCTGCTACCAGATCACCCTGGCTGTGGAGTCCGGAGATCCGGACACCTTTGCCGCTTACGTGAAAAAGCCCTTTTCCCTGGACAGGGCCAGAGAGGTGGCCCGCCTGGCGAAAAAACACGGCATATCCACAGTGGCCTATTTTATTATCGGATTTCCCGGCGAGACCCTGGAGCAGGTCCAGCGTTCCATGCGGTTCGGCCTGGACCTGGGCGTGGACTACCTGGTGCCGTTTGTGTTCAACCCGCTGCCCGGCTCTGATCTGTGGCGAACCTGCGTTGAAAGCGGGCGGATCACCGAGGATTACGCCTATGAAAAGGGCAACCACTACCACCAGGCCCGGCTCAACGTGGCCGCGTTTGACGCCAGGGAACTGGAGTTGATTCAGCGGCGCACCTATTTGCGGAACCTGCTGCGCATGCCCCTGCGGAATCCAAAGGAATTCGCGGCCTGGTACGGACGCCAGCTTTTTTTCCAGCCCGACTTTCTGGCCCTTTTTGCGGCCAACATCATGGACACCGGAAAGCTGCTTTTTCAGAAGGCCATGGGCCGGCCGGCCGGCACTTCCTCCTCCTGACGGCCCGGTACAAAAACATGATCCACTTGACAAACAGGGGTGTTTTGGTAATAACCTGTTCTATTATTTTGAACAAAACAGTTGCTATCAGGGGGTGCCATGGAAGACGCCATTCAGTCCGCGCAAGCCCCGGCCAATGAGCTGGAAGACCTGAAAGCCCGGTATGAAAAGCTGGTGGAGATCAACAGCAGCTTGAACGAACGGGTGCTGGAGCTTTACACGCTTTACAACGTGAGCCGGACCCTGAGCACATCCCTGCACGTGGCCGACCTGTTTGAGGTGGTCATGGGCCTGATCGGCGAGGCCCTTAACGTGGACCAGTACTGCCTGATGTTTCTGGATGACGAGCTTCAGAAACTTCAGATCCGCGCCAGTCACGGCATTCCGGAAACGGTGGTCATGCATGGCGAAATCAAGGTCACGGCCGGGGTTTCCGGAAGAGTGGTGTCCGGCGGACACCCTGTGTTGATTGATGACATCAGCAAGGAAAGCGATTTTTTCTATTTTCCCGGCAGCGGCATAAAGCAGGGCAGTTACCTGGGCGTGCCCCTGAAAAACCAGGAAGGTGTTATCATCGGCGTTCTCAACGCGCATAAACCCATGGTCAACGGGTTTTCAAAAAACGACCTGCG
This sequence comes from Desulfosudis oleivorans Hxd3, assembly GCF_000018405.1. NCBI lineage: Bacteria > Pseudomonadati > Thermodesulfobacteriota > Desulfobacteria > Desulfobacterales > Desulfosudaceae > Desulfosudis > Desulfosudis oleivorans. The sequence continues at coordinate 2,091,555 of NC_009943.1, read as the reverse complement.
GCTTTTTGCCGCGGTGGCGGAAAACGTGGCCATTGCGGTCAGCAACGCCATGACCCTGCAGCAGACCCGGGAACTGATTCGAAAAGATGAGCTGACCGGCCTGTACAACCGCCGCTATTTTTTCGAACGGTTCGAGCGGGAGGTCTACCGGTCCCGGCGTTACGGCCGTACCATCTCCCTTATGATGATCGATATCGATCACTTCAAGGAGTACAACGACAGCTACGGTCACCTTCGGGGGGACCGGGTGTTGAAGACCATTTCCCGTATTTTTGAGTCCAGCCTGCGAAAGATTGACGTGGTGGCCCGTTACGGGGGCGAGGAGTTCCTGGTGCTGCTGCCGGAGACCAGCCGGGAGAACGCCATTCGTGTGGCGGAAAAACTGCGCCAGGCCGTGGAAAAGGTCGACTTCAACGAAGACGCCCCCAACCTGGGCCCTTGTGCCCTGACCATCACCATCGGTGTTTCAGCGATCCCCGACGATGCCAACGAGCCGATTCTGGCCCTGGACCTGGCCGACAAGGCCCTTTACATGGGCAAGGCCCAGGGTCGCAACCAGGTGTGCAGCAAGGTGCCAAAAGAGACTGTCTGACCGAACGCGGCGGTCCGCCGTTTTCCATCAGTCCAGCGAGTCGCCACGATTATCTCAGTTTTTTATCGGTATTTTTCAATTGTGAAAGGAAGGAACGCATGAACCAGCAAACGGTTTACATTGTCTATTTTTCTCCGGCCGGCACTACGCGGATGGTGGCCCAGGCCCTGGCCCACGAGGCCTCTACCGCCGGATATCCAGTGGTGAGCCTGGACCTGGCGTCCAGGAGCACTGATGTAAAAGTGGTACAGTCCCGGATCAGTAAAGGGGATATCCTGTTTGCCGGGACACCTGTTTATGCCAACCATCCGGTGCCGGTGGTGATGGATTTTCTGGCAGGCCTTTCTGAAACAGAAGGCGCGTATGCCGCGCCCTTTGTCACATTCGGCGCAGTCTCCAGCGGTGTGGCCCTGCGGGAGATGGCCACAATGGCAAAAGAAAAGAAAATGACCGTGCTGGGCGGGATCAAGGTGGCGGCCCGGCACTCCATGCTGTGGCAGTCTGACGCGCCCCTGGGCAAGGGCCGTCCCGATGAAAAAGACATGGCCGAGGTGGCCCGGTTTGCCCAGGCCGTTATGGGCAAGGCATCCGCGGACGGTAAAGCCGGGCCGTTACCGGAGGACGCGTTGAACTATCAGCGGCAGGAAGTTCAGGAAGCGGCAAAGGCAGCGGGGCTGCACGTGATAAAACCCATGCTGCTTCCTTTTGACGTAAACATCGATGCCTGCACCCAGTGCGGCCTGTGCGTGGAAAACTGTCCCACGGCCAACATCACCCTGGAGGAGGGGCCGGTGTTTGCCGACCGGTGCGTGGTCTGCTTCAACTGCGTCCGGGTGTGCGAACCCGGTGCCATCAGCAGCAAAGTGCTGCCCTTTATCGAAGCCGACCTGCACAAGCGGTTGGACTTTTTCAGGGAGCCGGCCGAAACCGTGGCGTTTGTCTGAAGAATATGCCGGGTCAGGGCTGCACGCTGTTCCCGGCGCCGGGCCACCACAGGTAGTACAGGCCCGGCTTAAGCGCGGGCATGCTCTCCAGCAGATCAATGTTGACCAGTGCCCCGGAATGGGCCCCGTATTGTGTCACCAGGGTATTGTAGATGGTGTCGTTGGGATAGTAGGTCCGGCGATAGGTCACCACGGCCGCGTTGTCCGGCAGCCCGGCCATCTTTTTTGCCTGGGCCAGGGCGTCTTCAAGATAGCCGACCTGGTCAACCAGGCCGGCGGAAAGGGCGTCGTCAGCCGTAAAGATGCGGGCTGTTTTGATTTTTTCCATGTCTGGCTTCTGATCGGCCCGGTGCTTCTCCACCAGCCCGGCAAACCGCCCGGCCATGTCGTCGATGATACCGTCAAACAGAGCGTCCTCCTCCGCCGTGGTATCCCGGAAAGGGGAGCCCATGTCCTTGTGCTTGCCCGATTTGCGGATTTTCATGTCCAGCCCCAGCTTGTCCATCAAACCGCTGACCCGTGGCGTGACAAAAATCACGCCCACTGACCCGGTAAGCGTGGTGGGATGGGCCAGGATGTGGTCCGCCGGCAGGGAGATGTAATAACCGCCGGAGGCTGCCACATCCATCAGGGCCGCCACAACGGGTTTGCCGGTCTGCTGTTTGAAATCCATCAACTCCTTGTACATGATGTCGCTGGCCGTGATGGTGCCGCCCGGCGAATTGACCTTCAGCACCAGGGCTTTGATGGATGGGTCCTCTTTTGCCAGTGCCAGCTGGGCCACGAATTCGTCCAGCATGCCCGGATGGTTGCGGGACATGAAATCCCTGGTGGGCTTATCTGTAATGGCGCCGTTGACTGAAACCATGGCGATTTTCTGGGGGCCTGAGCCCTCCAGTACGAACTCCCGCAGCGGGTCAGTGGCATCGGCCGGCAGTTTGAGGCCGGGCAGGCTGCATCCCGGCAACACCATGGACAAAATTCCCGCGATAAGAAATGCGATAAGAAGGGCAGGGGTCTTTCCGGTAACGGTTGAAAAGGATTTCATATGGATGCCTCATGTGTCTGGGTTGAAAGGTGAACCACCATACCACGATCCGGGTGATTCGAGCAACAGGAACCCGTACTCATCTGATAAAGTCCTTGACATTTGGAACCGGCTTAACTATTCAATTTAATTGTTATCAGGTGCAATCAAGCATAAAAGGGAATCCCGTGAAAATCGGGAGCGGACCCGCCGCTGTAATCGGGGACGAAAGCCGCAGAATGTCACTGCTTCATTCAAGTGAAGTGGGAAGGCGCGGCCGGTAGGATGATCCGGGAGTCAGAAGACCTGCCTGGTGACGGGTTTTCCGCCTATGGGAATAGATGGAAAACCAACGGATCTTGAGGATAAAAAAGGGAATCCCCGGGTCGATGAATGTCGATCCGGGGATTTTTTTTGGCACGCGGAACAAGGGAAAAAATCATGAAGCACCGAAAAACGCGCCGAATGAAAACGCTGTGGGTTGTTCTGGTATGGCTGGCCTGTTGCGCGGCATGGCCGCAAGCCTGGGCCGGGAATGAAGAAGGTGAGCTTCGACTGTTATTAAAAGAGACCTGTGGCCGTGTTGAGTCCTTTGTGCAAACCGACCTGCCGTTTTTGATCGACGAGCGACAGGAACGGCTGGACCGGGTACGGCAGATGGTGACGGATGAAGATGTTCCCTTCTCAGACGCCCTTGACCGGCTGATGGAGACACTCTTTGCGGAGGTCGAATACGGTAACACCGTTGATGTTTACCGGGAAACCATCATGATCGATGATCGCAAAGCGGTGGTAGACGTGCTGCGGCTGGGCCGGGCGGCCCTTTTTTACCAGACCCTGGACGGGACGCAGGCCGGTCGTTACAGCAGGGAGCGGGCCGGGTGGGAGCCGCTGGATGGCCGGTGGCGGCGCGGCGTGAGTGCGGCCATGGAGATGGCCCTTAAAAGACGGCCCGTGGAACTGCTTTGCCTGCCCATGGGACGGCCTGTAGAAAACCGGCCGTCGGCGGAAGGTTCCCCTTCTGTAACCGCACCAGAGGACACTGAAACTCAAGTTGTGCCGGTTGCCGCCAAAGACATGGATGCCGTGGCCGGGCAGATCCGCCGGTATGCCCAGGAAGCACGGGTGGTGATTAACAACAGCCCCCAGAGCGGCACAGAGAAAAACCGGGGCGCTTTTCTGGAACGCCTGGCCGGCATGGAGAGCATCCCTTCTTTGTCAGACCTGGAGGCCATGGTTGACCTGCTGATGGACGAGGCCGTCAAATCCGGCCGGGTCCGCCGGGTCAAGGGGACGATCATCGACCCGGCAGGCCGGGAAAAGGCAGCAGACCTGCTGATGGCCGGCAACCTCACCACGCTTTACCATACAGCGGATGACACCGGTTATGCCCTGTATTCAGAAACCGGGAACCGGTTTTTTGCCCTTTCCAGGTCTGCCGGCTGGCGGGTGGATCGTGTCAACCGGCAGTATATTTCCGGCAACAGAGACGCTTTTTACATGGACATCACCCAGGGCGCGGCCCTGCGGGAAATGGTCCATCGGCCGGGCCTGGCCGGCCAGATTGCAAAGGGCGGCCCCATTGTGTGGCCGATTCTCGCCATCCTGGTGATGGGCCTTACCATCATCATTGAAAGGGCCGTCTACCTGTGGAAGCGGACCTGTGACGCGGAAACCTTCATGGCCCATGTGGGCCGCTGCATTGCCGGCGGCCAGTGGGACGCCTGCCGGCTGGCCTGCGAAAAAAACCAAAAACAGTCGGTGCCCCGGGTGATCGGCACGGCCGTGGCTTTTGGACAAATGGACCGGGAGTCCATGGAAAACGCCCTTCAGGAGGCGATCTTAAACGAAGTCCCCCGGCTGGAGCGGTTTTTGTCCACCCTGGGCCTGCTGGCGGCCATTGCGCCGCTGCTGGGCCTGCTGGGCACGGTCACGGGCATGATCCAGACGTTTCACGTGATCACCTATTACGGTACCGGCGATGCCCGCATGCTGTCCGGCGGTATTTCCGAGGCCCTGGTGACCACCATGCTGGGCCTGTGCGTGGCCATTCCGTTAATGCTGGGACACACCCTGCTCACCCGGAAGGTGGAGACCCTGATCGGCCAGATGGAGGAAAAGGCCGTGGCTTTTGTCAACATGATATTCAAGTCCCGGACCATTGCCCCATGAACATGGTGATGGACCACCTGTTCCGCGTGGGCGAATACCTGGCCGGCGGCGGGCCGGTCATGGTGCCGCTGCTGGCGGTTTCCTTTGTGCTGTGGCTGCTGATCGCGCACAAAAGCCTGGTGCTGCGCCGGCTGAACGCCACCGGCATCTCCCGCCGGCAGGCCGGGGAGCTGATCACCGCCGGCAGAACCCCACCCGCGAAGTGTGCCGGTATCAATGCCGTGCTGGTCCGTCATTTTCTGGCCCGGCGCACCGGAAGCGCGGCTGTGGACGGGTACATCCTGGACGAAATCGTTCTGCACCTGGTGTTTTCTCTGAACCGCCACCTGTCGGTCATTGCCGTGCTGGCGGCCATTGCGCCGCTGCTGGGCCTGCTGGGCACGGTCACCGGCATGGTGGCCACCTTTGACGCGCTGACCCTTTTCGGCACCGGTAATGCCCGGGCCCTGGCCGGTGGTATTTCCGAGGCCCTGATCACCACACAGGCCGGTCTGCTGGTGGCCATTCCCGGCTTTTACATGAGCGGGTTCCTGGCCCGGCGCACCGCCCTTCTCAAACAGCGGGCCGCGGCTCTGGGCATGTATATGAAACGTTTTTTGTAACCACGGGAGAAGGCAATGCTCAATATTTCAGCGGCCCGGCGGGCCGGAAAAAGAGGGGTGGAACTCAACATGGCGCCCCTGATCGACATGATTTTTATCCTGTTGATCTTTTTCCTGGTGACCACCAGTTTTGTCCAGGAGACCGGGCTGGACATTGACAAGCCGTCCGCCGCCACCGCCGTTGTCCGGGAAAGCGCTGACCTGGTGATCGGCATTACCCGTGAGAACCGGATTTTTATGGGCAGACGGGAGATTGACGCGGACCGCCTGCGCCTGGCCGTGGAACGGGCGATCACGGAAAAGCCCGAAGCCGAGGTGTTGATCGTGGCCGACACCCAGAGCGCCACCGGCACGGTGATCGAGGTGATGGATGCCTGCCGGCTGGCCGGGGCCAGGGCCATATCCATGGCCGCGGGCATACCGGAACAGCAATGAAAGGCGAAAGCTGCAGATGAAAGCCACCCCTGTGATTCATGCCGGGAATTTTCAGAAAGGCCGGGATTGGGCCGCTGCCGCCGGCCTTGCGCTGCTGATCAACCTGCTGCTGTTTGCGGCCCTGCCGGCGGTGAAACTGCCGCCGGCGCCGGCTGCAGAACCTTACCGTCAGCCCGGTCCGGTCACGGTCACCCGGCTGCGCCCCTCCCGCCCCCTCCCGGCACCGGCCCCTTTGGTAAAGCCTTCAGTGCCTGAAAAAAAACCGGAAGCTACGGCGCCCGCCAGGTCCGTTCCTGCCGTGAAAAAAGTTCCTGCCGTGTCACCGGAACCGGTTGAAACGACCCGGCCGGATTCCGGCGCTGAAACCACACCTGAAGCCCCGCCGGTGCCTGCCGGGCCACAGGTGTTTGATGCCATGGACCTGGACAGCCCTCTTGTGCCTGTATTCCGAAAGCCCCCGGTTTATCCGGCCCATGCCAAACGGCGGAACATCCAGGGGTGGGTGACGGTCTCCTTTCTGGTGGACGCAAAAGGCCGGGTAACGGATGTGACTGTGACAGAATCCGATCCTGAATCGATTTTTGACGACAGCGTGATTCAGTGCGTGAGTGGATGGCGGTTTAAACCCGGCACCATTGCCGGCCGGCCGGTGGTCACAAAGGTCACCACCACCATCCGGTTTGAGCTGAAAGCAGACGAATGAAAAAATCCCCAAAAAGCATCATGTTTCTCGGCACCGGCTCGGACGTGGGCAAGAGTGTCATCACCACGGCCTTTTGCCGGATATTAAAACAGCGGGGCGTGCGCGTGGCCCCCTTCAAGGCCCAGAACATGTCCAACAACGCCTACGTGACCCTGGAGGGCGGGGAGATCGGCCGGGCCCAGGCCGTGCAGGCCGAGGCCGCCGGCCTGCTGCCCTCGGTCCACATGAACCCGATACTGCTCAAGCCCGTGTCTGACCGCGGGGTTCAGGTGGTGGTGCAGGGCAGGGTGGTCGACACCCTGTCAGGCCGGGCCTACTACGAATCCCAGGACCAGGTCCGAAGCCGGATCATGGAAAGCTTTTCCCATCTGGCCGACCGGTACGAAGCGATCGTCATGGAGGGGGCCGGCTCCTGCTGCGAGGTCAACCTGCGGCCCCGTGATGTTGTCAACTTTGAGATGGCCCTGGCAACCGGTTCGCCGGTGGTGCTGGTGGCAGACATCGACAGGGGCGGGGTGTTTGCCCAGATCATCGGCACCATGGAACTGATATCGCCAAAAGAACGTGACCTGGTGGCCGGTTTTATCATCAACAAGTTCCGGGGCAATCCGGATCTTTTTACCGACGGTATCTCTTTTATCGAACAGCGTACCGGCAGGCCGGTACTGGGGCTGGTGCCATACTTCAAGGATATTCATATCGACATGGAAGACTCCATGTCCCTGGACGAAACGATTGCGCGCACCGGCCCGGTAAAGGGAAAAATCAATATTGCCGTGGTAAAGGTGCCGCACGTTGCCAATTTTACCGATATTCACGCCCTGGAGCAGGAGCCGGAGACAAACATTGTCTGGTTGTCGTCTCCGGTGGATCTGGAACCATACCAGGCCGTGATCCTGCCGGGCAGCAAGAGCGTGATCGCCGACATGACGGTTCTGCATGAACAGGGATGGCCCCATGTCCTTGCCCGTTACCTGGAAGCAGGGCAGGGAAGGGTGGTCGGCCTGTGCGGGGGCTACCAGATGCTGGGCCGGACCATTGAGGACCCGGAAGGGGTGGAGGGCGCGTCCCCTCACGCTACAGGGTTTGGCCTGCTGGATATCGCAACCCGCATCGAAGCGGTCAAGCAGGTGCGCCTGTCTTCGGGCCGGGACCGGCTTTTCGGCGCCCAAGTCCACGGCTACGAAATTCACATGGGCCATACCCGGATGGGGGAGCAGGCCCTGCCGTTTATTAATTTTGATCATGAGCCGGACGGGGCCGTTTCCGCGGATGGCCGGGTAATGGGCACCTACCTTCACGGCCTGTTTGATTCCGGGGTGTTTCGCGGCCGGTTTCTGGCAGCCCTGGCAAAAGCCGGTCATATCCTTTTTGATCCATCTGCTTTGCGGGAGGATTATGACCAGGTCCGGCAGCGCAACTACGACCTGCTGGCCGGGCACGTGAAACACCATGTTGACGTGGATCGCATACTGGCCCTGATGGGGATATGAACTTTGCCAAAAGCAAAAGGGCCGGGCAAAAGCCGCGACCCTTTTGTGGTGGTGCCGAGGGACAGAATTGAACTGCCGACACAGGGATTTTCAGTCCCCTGCTCTACCGACTGAGCTACCTCGGCACGATTAGGTGCATTTTAGAGAACAATCCGGGTTTGTCAAGAGGTTTTAAGCCGAATCTCTGATATATCGCCATTCTTTTTAAAACCCGGTTACTGTTTCAACAAAACAGCCCGATCCGGAGCCCCCGCCGGAGGGCACGACCGTTTCCACAACCAGGCCGGCGGGATCAACAATGACACCGTTAACCACCCCGTCCGCGTCTCCGGTACCGCCGTCCGTCAGGGTAAATGACAGGGATTTCCGGTTGGCGCTGAAGGTCACCTGCCCGGTAAAGTCATACCAGCCATTGACATTGTCATACTTATACCAGAAGGCGCTGTCCGGTGCCCTGTCCGCCATATAAACTGTAAAGTTGACGGTTGCGCCGAGTGTGGCGGTGTTCACCCTGAAGCCGATCAGGCCGTAAGGAAAGTCGCCGGACAGGTCTCCGCTGATTTCGGTTTCACTCATGGCTTCAACGGCAATGGCCAGAATATCCTTGCCAAACTCCAGGCCGATATCGGCGGTCCCGTCCGCCGTCAATAACGCCCTGAGGCTGGTCTCTTCCGAATCGGGTGTGCCGTTGTCGTTGATATCGGTATTCGGGGAAGACTCCTGGTCATCCGGCACACCATTGCCGTTGGCGTCCCGGTTGTCCGATGCGGTGGTAAAGGTCCACACGTCGGACCACTCCGATTTCAGGCCGTGGTCGCCCCAGTACCTGACCCGCCAGTAGTAGGTGGTAGCGGGTTCCAGCACCATTTTGGTTACCTGGTGGGAGGTCAGGGCAGCACCAAAGGTGTTGGCGTTATAGGTCAGGCCGGAGAAATCGGCCTGGTCGCTGATCTGCCAGCGGGTTTTAAAATGGGTGCTGCACGCGCCCGGATCGTTGTATGCGTCGGCCTGCAACGTCGGGGTCAGGCTGACATTGACGGCGCCGTCGGACGGAGAGATCAGTAACGGCTTGTCCGGCAGCGTGATGCAGGCAAACTCCGTCACGGTCAGGGTGACGCTGTCCGTATCGCTTGCCCCGGCATAATCGGTGACCGTCAGCGCAAAGGTCAGGGTCTGCCCGAGAATGCCGGCGGGAACCGTAAAGGTCGGCTGGGCGGCGGTTTCATCGGACAGGGTCACCGCCGAACCACCGGTCTGCTCCCATGCGTATGTCTCAATACCGTCATCCGGATCAAAGGAGCCGGAACCGTCCAGCGCCGCCACGGTGCCTTCCATGACAGCACGGTCTTCTCCGGCATCGGCCGTGGGCGGGATGTTTTCGTCCTGCCCGTCACGGACTGCGCGTACATAATATGAACTGGATTTGTCAAACCAGCGGCTCCAGCCAGACATAGACAAAATGCCCCATGCGACATCCTTGGAAGAGGCATAGGTTGTCGATGACCAGTAGAAATTGTCCGGCACCGTATCCGGGAAGAAGGTTGTATCAAAGGCCGGTGCGTCAGTGCCGGAGTCAACTATCGATTTCAATTCCTTGATGGTCGGCAGACGCCAGTCGGAATGGCCGGCCAGATCCAGGCTTTCGCACCAGGCCAGCGCCTCCCGCCAGTCCATTTTGTCATTTGTATCAATAACCGTGTCATCGTTCAAATCGGCAGTAAACTTGTTCCACATCAGGCCGGTACTTTCATCCGTGATCGTACCGTCCTCGTTGTCAACCAGGCTGGCCGACCCAATCGCTTCTCCGCGAACAGCACGTACGCTTACGGTGTTTGCAGGAGAAGCAAAAGAGTCATGGCCATAGAAAAATTCGACCTGCCATGAAGGGGTTGTTTCGTCATTGGGTCTTGGCGTCGATGACCAGTCGAAATCATAAGTGGTGAACGGGAAATAATTGATATCAATGGCGGGATCGCAGTAACTGTAATCCACAATATAAGTCAGTTCCAACCTTGTCGGCAGACGCCAGTCAGTATATCCGCCGAACTGGTCGGTATTTAGCTGGGCGATAAAAGAAAGAGCGGCCGCAAGGTTATATCTATTGTCCTTGTCATGAATATCTCCGTCATCGGTTTTTACTTCCCAGATCAGGCCGGTCAGACTGTCTTTTACCATAACCCAGTCGGTGGCGTCATCGTCCAGTGCCTGCCCGCTTGCATTCAGTTTGATATAGGATGGTGGGTTGATGGTGTATTGTGCATCCTGGCCGTAAAAATTTTCACCCTCTGCGGGGCAGGGATCAAGCACATTGCCATCCGCGTCATAGCAGGTGGCCTGGCCGGTATCGGGCACCGGAAAGGGGGCTGCCGGGAAAGCGGCTATCGGCCAGAAGATCACCACCATGGCCAGGGACAAAATCAGGTAAAACTGGTTTTTGGTTTTCATCTCACCCTCCTTCCCCTTTATCCGCTAAAATAAAAAGCCGGACTGTCCTGGTTTCAGAGACAGCCCGGCTTGAAATACCTTATCTTCATGGCAGCCCGGCTGTCTTTATATTAAGACCCGTTGCTTTCCGTCCTCCGGTCGCCCGGAGTTTGGCTTTAGCATGAATTGAATGATTAGAGCTTTTAAATGTTGTTTAACATTTTTATACCACAATTTTTCCCGCAAAACAAAATATATTATGGAGAGGCCATGTTTTTACGAAAGCATACAGAACAATTCCAACCGGGAAAGAAAAGAGCGGCTTCGGGCTACATGTCGCCCAGCAGGTGCTGCACAATAGCGCAGGCTCCAACAGTGGCGGTGTCGGCCTTCAGGATGCGGGGGCCAAGGCTTGCGGCGATAAACCCCTTTTTTATCGCGCGGTCGATTTCCTCAGGCGTAAACCCGCCTTCCGGCCCGATCATCACCAGCACCCGGCGGACGGTAGCCTCCTGAGAGGGTAGCGTGTCGTTCAGTCCCGGTGCCTTAGCGTCGGCAAAAATGATTTTCAAAGACCAGTCATCACTCCGGGAGAGCAGGTCCTCAAACAGGATCGGCGGCTCAATTTCCGGAAGCCGTCCTCTTCCGCACTGCTTCAGGGATTCGGCGGCAATGGCCTGCCACCGTTCCATTCTTGATGACACCCGCCTGGCATCGGGCCGGGGAATGGTCCGCTGTGTAAACACCGGTATCCATCGCGTGACGCCCAATTCTGTGGCCTGGCGCACCAGGGCGTCCATCTTTTTGTCCTTGAGAAAGGCCTGGGCCAGGGTCAGGCGGATCGGGGATTCCGTGGCACAGGAAAAGGCACCGGTGATTTCCACCGTGACAGCCTCGCTGTCAACGGAGTGAATGACGCCTTTGAATTCCATACCCGCGCCGTTAAACAGCCATATTGCGTCGCCGGGCTTCATGCGAAGCACGTTTTTGATGTGGTTGGCGTCCGGCCCCGTGATGGGGCAGATGGCACCCGCGGCCGCGGCCGCGTCAATAAAGAATCGTCTCATGCGCTCCTCTGTCAAGGATGGTGATGTGCATTGTATCAGGCCGAATCATGCTTTTCAATTACGCCCCGCGACAACGATTTACCACTGTCGCAATGTGGGCGCAAGGGCTCAAATACCTTGACACAAAGTCACTGAACTGGTAAGTGTATCCAGAAAAATCAGACCTTTTCAATCAGCACGATTTTTGCACCCGCATGAGAGGGGACATGAGCAAAAGCAAACAATCAGGCCGGCCTTCGGGAAAGGCAAATCAGAAAAAAAAGGGGGCGCAGGCTTCGAAAAAACAGGCCAGTCCGAAGATCCCGGACTTTTTTGACGAAACCGACGATGACCAGGAGATTCTGGAACTGACCGAGGAGACGATTGTGGTGGCGTCCGAAGAGGATGACGGGGAGACCGTGGACCTGGCCGATATTGTGGATGACGGATCGGATCATGACGAAATACTGGATCTGACCGACGACGCGGATGATGATGTTGATGAAGACGCATTCGACACGGATGGGGACGTGGATGACGAAGACCTGCTGGAGCTGACTGAAACAAGCGGCATGGACGATTACGACGTCAACAAGGAAGACGCGCTCAACCTGACAGTAGAGGCGGATGAAGACGAAGAGCTTCTCAAGCTGACCGAAACCGTGATGATGGACATGGGCAACGGCGAAGAGACCGTGGACATTGATGATATCATGGCCGAAGATGATGAAGAGGTGTTTGACCTGACCGAGGCCGTGGAAGAAGATGATGTAAACGAAGGTACACTGGGGCTGGGCGGAGTGGAGGATGAAGACGACATCCTGGACCTGACCGAACCTGCCGGCGAAAATGCCGGAGAGGATGACGAAATCCTCGATCTGACCGAAGAGTTTTCTGAAGAAGAGGACGCGGTTTTGGACTTGACGGAGGAAGCCGGGGATGAAGACGACGAAATTCTGGACCTGACTGAAGAATCTGCAGAGGGCGAGGATATTCTTGACCTGACAGAAGAGGCGGCGAAAGAAGATGACGAAGTTCTTGATCTAACGGAAGAAGCTGCAGAGGAAGAGGACGAGGTCCTGGATCTGACCGAAGAAGCCCCAGACGAGGAAGACGAAATTCTGGACTTGACCGAGGAATCTGAAGGTGAAGATGAGGGGGAAGAGATTCTGGACCTTACAGAAGAGACGCCTGAAGAAGAGGACGAGGTGCTTGACCTGGTAGAAGAGACCTCTGACTCGGAAGAAGAGGAAATCCTTGGCCTGGCGGAATCGATGGTGGAGGACACGGACGAGGATGTTCTGGATCTGACCGAAGAGACAGAGAGTGCTGTTGCCGAAGAAGACGATGATGAACTGGTGCAGCTGACAGATACAGTGGATGACGAGGAAGAAGAGATACTTGACCTGACCGAAAAAGCCGCTGAAGCAACCGAAACCCCGGTTCAGGAAGAAGAAGTTGAAGAACCAGCGGCAGCACCCTCCACTCAATCTGGAGGGAGGGCTGTTGAAGAGGATGTTCTGGATCTGGTGGCAGAGGCCGCCAAAGAAGAAGAGGATGTTCTGGACCTGACCGCCGAGCTGGAGCCTGTGGCCGGAGAGGAAGATGTGTCCGAGGTCTCCATTGTGCTTAGCGAGGAAGAAACCAGCGCGGGGTTCCTGGATCTGGCTGAAGCCGCTGAAACGGATGAGGTAGAAGCAGGGATGGCCGCTTCTGCCGGAGAGCGACCGGACGACGACATGATGCTTGAGTTTACCGATACCGTCGAGCTGGACGACATTTCAGACACCGGTGTTCAGGAGGCGAATCCGGAAAGCGCGGTCGAGGAAAACGGAGCGTTTGACAAAACACTGGATCATGCGCTTCATTCGGCCCTGGATTTTTCAGAAGTGGGGTCGGTTTCGCCGGAAGAAGAAGAGATTCGGCTGCAGCGGGCCGCCAGGGTCTCGGTCCATGTTCATAACCGGCGCGAGGTGGATAAGCCCACGGATTTTAATTTTGATGCCATGCATGCCTGGCACGACAGCGTAAGGCGCCAGATTTCGGAATCGGGCGGTGACCTTCTCAGCGAGCAGCAGCTTGAAGCGGCCCTGGCCAAGGTTATCAAAGAGGTCTATGCGGAGAAGTTTGAAAAGATGATTGAGCAGGTCCTGGAAAAGACCATTTTAAAAGAGATTGATCGGTTAAAGAAACTGGTGACCGGCGATGAATAAGCTTTTTTAAATTTTTGCAGCCTTCAAAAATTATTGAAAAAAAAGGGGGATTAGTGAATAATCCCCTTTTTATTGGCACATACGGGCGCCTGCCCGTTCTAAAAAACGCAGTGTTGGTTTTAGCGGGGTTTCTTTTTGCACCGCAAAGGCGCAAAGAGCCCAGAGGATTGTGTTTTGCCTTGCGGCAACGCGACCATTTTTTTTCGCGCAATGCCCTTGTTGTTCTCTGCGTGCTTTGCGTCTCTGCGGTGAAATAAAATTTTTCGGGGTTCTCTTATTATTTTGAGTATGTGGAGCAAAACAGATGAGCGGCAGTGAACTGGACAAGGGATATGTGGCCCAGGGTGTGGAGCAGCGGTGGTATGACTTCTGGGAAAAGGAAAAACTGTTTGCCGCAAGCGAGGAGGGCCATGGCAGACCCGGCTACTCTATTGTAATTCCACCCCCCAACGTCACGGGCATGCTGCACATGGGCCATGCCCTGAACATTACCCTTCAGGACATTCTCTGCCGCTACCGGCGGCTGTGCGGAGACAACGTGCTCTGGGTGCCGGGCACCGATCATGCCGGTATTGCCACCCAGAACGTGGTGGAAAAAAAGCTGATGGCCGAAGGCACGGACCGCCACGCCCTTGGCCGGCAGGCGTTTATCGACCGGGTGTGGGCATGGCGCAAGGAGTACGGCGGCACCATCATTCGCCAGCTCAAACGGCTGGGGGCCTCCTGCGACTGGGACCGGGAGCGGTTTACCATGGATGACGGTCTCTCCAGGGCCGTTCGCGAGGTGTTTGTCCGCCTTCACCGGGAAGGGCTGATCTACCGGGGTGAATACCTGATCAACTGGTGCCCCCGGTGCCACACCGCCATTGCCGATATTGAAGTGACCTATGACGAGCGCCAGGGCGCCCTCTACCATATTCACTACCCTTTTGAAGACGGCAGCCAGGGGCTTGTGGTGGCCACCACCCGGCCGGAAACCATGCTGGGCGACACCGCTGTGGCGGTAAACCCGGATGACGAACGGTATGCCCACGCAAAGGGCCGTAAGGTGCTGCTGCCCCTTACCGGCCGGACCATTCCGGTGATCGAGGACCGGTACGTGGACACCGCCTTTGGTACCGGGGCGCTCAAGGTAACGCCGGCCCACGATCCCAACGACTTTGAACTGGGCCGGGTCCACGGCCTGGACACCATCAAGGTGATTGATGACCGGGGGTTTATGACTGAAGCCGCAGGCGATCGGTTTGCCGGCCTGGAGCGGTTTGCCTGCCGCAAGGCCGTGGTGGCGGCATTAGAAGCCGAAGGACTGCTGGTAAAGGTTGAAGACTACACCCACAGCGTGGGCACCTGCTACCGGTGCCAGACCGTGATTGAGCCCAACCTCTCCAAACAGTGGTTTGTTGCCGTAAAGCCCCTGGCCGAAAAAGCCATCGAGGCGGTGGCGCAGGGCCGGACCCGTATTGTGCCCGACACCTGGACCAAGACCTATTATGAGTGGATGAACAACATTCGGGACTGGTGCGTCTCCCGGCAGATATGGTGGGGCCACCAGATTCCGGCCTGGTACTGCCAGGCCTGCGGCGAGGTGATCGTGGCCGAAGAGACGCCAACCGCCTGCACCGCCTGCAACAGCACCGACCTGGTCCAGGAGAGCGACGTGCTCGACACCTGGTTCAGCTCGGCGTTGTGGCCCTTTTCCACCCTGGGCTGGCCCGACCGGACCCGGTTGCTGGAGACTTTCTATCCCACCAGCGTGCTGGTCACCGGGTTTGACATTCTCTTTTTCTGGGTGGCCCGCATGCTGATGATGGGGCTTCACTTTATGAAGGAGATTCCCTTTCACGATGTCTACATTCATGCCCTGGTGCGCGACGAAGAGGGCAAGAAGATGAGCAAGTCCACGGGCAACGTGATCGACCCCATCGACATCATCAACACGTACGGGGCCGACGCCCTGCGGTTCACCCTTACCGCCTTTGCGGCCCAGGGCCGGGACATCAAGCTTTCCGAAAGCCGCATCGAGGGGTATCGCCATTTTATCAACAAGCTCTGGAACGCGGCACGGTTTGCCATGATGCACGTGGACCGGGGATACGAGGAACCGCCGCCCGCGAATGCCGGCCTGGCCGACCGGTGGATTCTTTCCCGGCTGGATAACGCCCGAAAAAGCACGGCCGACGCCCTGGACACCTACCGGTTCAACGATGCCGCCGGCGCCCTCTACCAGTTTGTGTGGCACGAACTGTGCGACTGGTACCTGGAGGCGGCCAAACCCGATCTTTACGGGAAAAACGGGGAAGAACAGAAGGAAAAGACAAAACAGGTGCTCTGGCACGTGCTGCGTGACACCCTTGTCCTGCTGCATCCCATCATTCCTTTTGTCACCGAAGAGATATGGCACGCCCTGCCCGGAACCCAGGGGTCGATCATGAAGGCCTCATTTTCCGGCGCCGGCGGCACAGGATCTGATGTCGATGCCGAATCCCGCATGGCCCTGGTCATTGACGTGGTCACCGGCATTCGCAACGTGCGGGGCGAGATGAACATTCCACCTTCAAAAAACCTGGACGTGGTGGTCCATGTGGCGGATGAGACGGTCCACCGGCACCTGGAAGAGCAGCAGGAGATGATCATCAACCTGGCCCGGCTGGCATCCTTTTCCATTGCCCCGTCCGGTGAAAAACCCGGGCACGCGGCCGTTTCAGTTGTAGGAGAGGCGTTGGTCTACGTGCTGCTGGAAGGAGTGATCGATTTTGCCGCAGAACTGGCCCGCATTGAAAAAGAACTGGCAAAGGTGGAAAAGGAGCTGGACGGGGTGACCAGAAAGCTTTCCAACAGCGGGTTTCTGGAAAAGGCCCCGGCTTCGGTGGTAGACGCCGTCAAGGCCACCTCCGGCGAACTGACCGAAAAACAGGCCAAGCTCAAGGCGGCCCATGAGCGGATTCGGGCGTTTGTCTGATCCGCCGCACCGGCGCATGGGTATTCGAAGCGGTTGTACGGAATTGGTAATGGGCTGTTGGTTTCGATTCCGATAGCGATCCCGATTTCGATTCAGGCGTAACGTATAAACAATTAAAGGTGTTAATATGGAACTATTAATCCCATATATTATTGAAAGCGGTCTTTCTGAAGACATTGGCGCCGGTGACATCACCACGGACGCGCTCATCGATGCCGAGGCCATGGGCCGGGGGTATATTGTTGCCAAGGAGGACCTGGTGATCGCCGGCCTGAACGCGGCGGCCGCGGTTTTTGAGACCCTGGACCCGGAAATGGCCTGCCTCTTCATGGCCACGGACGGCGACAGAGTAAAGACCGGCACAAAGGTGATGCAGATGGAAGGCAGCATGCAGGCCCTGCTCAAGGGTGAGCGCCTGGCCCTGAACATCCTTCAGCGGCTCTCCGGCATTGCCACCTTTACCCGGGCCTGCGTTGATGAACTGGCCGGAACAACGGTGCGCCTGGTGGACACCCGGAAAACCACGCCGGGCCTGCGCGTGCTGGAAAAGTACGCGGTGCGCGCGGGTGGCGCCGCCAACCACCGTATGGGCCTGTTTGACGGTGTCCTGATCAAGGATAACCACATCGCTGCCTGCGGCGGTATTGCTCAGGCCGTGGCAAAAGCCAGGGCAGCGGTTCATCACCTGGTAAAAATCGAGATCGAAGTTTCTAATCAGGATGAGGTGGCCCAGGCACTTGAGGCCGGCGCGGATGTGATCATGCTGGATAACATGGACATGGAGGCGATCCGGCAGGCGGTAAACACCATTTCCGGCCGGGCACTGGTAGAGGTGTCCGGCTCCGTGGCACGGGAGAACCTGCGGGCACTGGCCGACACCGGCGTGAATATCATCTCCATGGGCAGCCTGACCCACTCGGCCCGGGCCGTGGACCTGAGCATGCGAATTGCCGCCGAAAAGTGACCCCGCTTGCAACCTCCTTGGTTTGACAGTGTAAATGCTGCCCATTCGTGACTCAAACCCGTCCCGCACCGTTCCGGTGGTCAATAACACCATCATCGGCATCTGCGTGGTGGTGTTTCTGATCGAACTGGGGCAGGGCAGTGGCTTTGACGAGTTCCTTTATCTTTACGGGCTGGTGCCGGCCCGCTATTCCGTGCCGGAAATGGCCGCTTACTTTTCTTTTTTTCAGCAGGCGTTTTCTTTTCTCTCCTTTATGTTTCTGCACGGCGGGTTCTGGCACATCCTGTTCAACATGTGGGTCCTCTATATTTTCGGCGACAATATTGAGGACCGGCTGGGCCATGGCCGGTACGCGGCTTTCTACCTGCTCTGCGGCCTGGCATCCGGCCTGGCCCACATGATTCCCAACATTCAGTCCACGGTTCCGGTGGTGGGAGCCAGCGGCGCCATCGCCGGGGTGATGGGCGCCTATTTCATCCTCTACCCCAGGGCAAAAGTGCTGACCCTGGTGCCCCTGTTGTTTATTCCGCTGTTTTTTGAAATCCCGGCCTTTTTCTTTCTGGGGTTCTGGTTTGTGATGCAGGTGTTAAGCGCGGCCGGTTCCTCCGGCGGTATCGCCGGGGGCGGTGTGGCCTGGTGGGCCCACGTGGGCGGATTTGTGGCCGGCATTGTGCTGCTCAGAATGTTTAAGGTCATGCCGGCCCAGGCCCTTTCGGAGAGGCCGAAAAACATCACTACAAGAAGAAAAAGTCCCCGCATTCAGGTGATTCACCCCACCGGACCGGGCAACGAGCCCAACCTGTACGGCGACATCACCATCACCAGCCTGGAAGGGGTGACCGGCGCCACCAAGACCGTGAACATTCCCTGGGGCTTTCAATCCCGGCTCTACAAAGTGGCGGTACCGCCGGGCACAAAACCCGGCGCCACCCTCCGGTTAAAAGGCCTGGGAAGGATCGCTTCCGACGGCACCAGAGGAGACCTGTTTTTAAAGGTCAATTTCATGTAAGATACAAATCATTATCTTTGCGGCTTTGCGAGAAACATAAGATCTCTCGCCAGGATGCAAAGGCGCAAAGAAAAACATAACCTTTTATAGAGATTTTTATGAAAAGAGCAGTTAATGAACCGTATTCGTAATTTCAGCATCATCGCCCACATCGATCACGGCAAGTCTACTTTAAGCGACCGGCTGATTCAGGTCTCCGGCATTGTGGCGGCCCGTGATTTCAGGGACCAGATTCTTGACTCCATGGACCTGGAGCGGGAGCGGGGCATCACCATCAAGAGCCAGACCATCTGTCTGCCGTACAAGGCCAAAGACGGGGCGGTTTACTCCCTTAATCTGATCGACACGCCGGGACACGTGGATTTTTCCTACGAGGTCTCCCGGGCCATTGCCTCCTGCGAGGGGGCCCTTATCCTGATCGACGCCAGCCAGGGTGTGGAGGCCCAGACCGTTGCCAACCTCTACCTGGCGGTTGACCATGACCTGGAGATTATTCCGGTGATCAACAAGATCGACCTGATCTCCGCGGACGTGGAACGGGTGATGGAACAGATAGAAGAAGACCTGGGCCTGGACTCCAGTGCCGCGGTAAAGGTCTCGGCAAAAGAGGGCGTCGGCATCGAGGACCTGATGGAAACCATCGTGGCAAAGCTGCCGCCGCCCAAAGGCAACCTGGAGGCCCCGCTTCAGGCCCTGATTTTCGACTCCACCTACGATGATTTTCGGGGCACCGTCATTCATGTCCGTGTTTTCGAAGGCAAGGTCAAACCCGGTGATATGATCATGTTCATGTCCAACGACTCGGTTTACAAGGTGGAGGAGGTGGGCATCTTTCAGATCGTGCGCAAGCCGCGCAAAGTGCTGGCCGCCGGGGAGGTGGGGTATATCATCGCGGGCATCAAGTCGCTTTCCGACACCCGGTGCGGCGACACCATCACCCTGAAAACCAACCGGTGCGCGGCCGCCATGCCCGGGTTCCGGGAGGCCAAGCCCGTTGTCTTTTCCTCCATCTTTCCCATCGGCTCCGACGAGTACGAAGACCTGGCCACTGCCATTGACAAGCTCAAGCTCAACGACGCCTCCCTGGTGTATGAAAAAACATCCTCCCTGGCTCTGGGGTTCGGCTTCCGGTGCGGGTTTCTGGGACTTCTGCACCTGGAGATCGTGCAGGAGCGGCTGGAGCGCGAATACGACCAGTCCCTGATCATCACGGCCCCCACGGTGCGCTACGAGGTGGTGTACCACGACGGCACCTCCATGTTTATCGACAACCCGGAACTTTTCCCGGATCCCACCCTGATTCAGACCACCCGTGAACCTTTTATCAAGGCCTCTATCATTATTCCCGACAAGTACATGGGCGCGGTCATGACCCTGTGCATGGAGCGGCGGGGCATCAGCACCACGTACCACTACCTGACCGGGAGTCGCATGGAGATGGTGTTTGAGCTGCCCCTGGCCGAGGTGATGTACGATTTTTACGACAAGCTCAAAACCGTGACCCAGGGCTACGGCTCCTTTGATTACGAGATGCTGGACTACCGGGATTCTCGCCTGGTCAAACTGGATATTCTGGTCAACGGCGAGCGGGTGGACGCCCTGTCCCAGCTGGCCCATGAGGACAAGGCCGTGGAGCGGGCCCGGCACGCGTGCAAGATGCTTTCTGAAGAAATCCCCCGCCAGATGTTCAAGATTCCCATTCAGGGCGCCATCGGTGGCAAGATCATCTCCCGGGAAACCATATCGGCCCTGCGAAAGGACGTGACCGCCAAGTGCTACGGCGGCGACATCTCCCGAAAACGGAAACTTCTGGAAAAGCAGAAGAAGGGCAAGAAGCGGATGAAGACCATCGGCAAGGTGGCCATTCCCCAGTCCGCCTTCCTGGCCGTGCTCAAGAGCGACCAGACGTAATCCCCGTCTCAATCGCTGCAGAAAAGTGTGACGCATGCTGACCATCAGCCGAAACATTGCCATTGATGAAAACGAACTGACCTTCAAGTTCATCCGGGCCTCAGGTCCCGGGGGCCAGAACGTGAACAAGGTGGCATCCGCTGTTCAACTGCGGTTTGATGTGGCCCACTCCCCATCCCTGCCGGGGCCGGTGAAAAACCGGCTGATAAAGCTGGCGGGCCGGCGGATCAGCGAAGAAGGGGTGCTGGTCATCGAGGCCAAGCGGTTCCGGGAGCAGGGCAAAAACCGGCAGGACGCGATTGACCGGCTGGTGGCCCTTGTTGCCAGGGCCCTGGTTGTGCCCCGGGCGCGAAAGAAAACTGCGCCCACAAAAGCCTCCAAGCGGCGGACAGTGGATGAAAAGGTCTACCGGGGAAGGGTAAAACAGCGGCGGGGCAGGGTACGGGGAGAAGAATAGGTGTAATAAAAAAGGGGACCGCCACGGCGATCCCCTTTTTGCTTTTGTAGAGTAAGTGTTGGGTTTTAATCCCGCGATGCTCCCAGGATGCGCAGCAGGAACAGAAACATGTTGATAAAGTCAAGATAGAGGGTCAGGGCGCCCATGATGGCGCCTTTTCTGGCCACTGCCGGGTCCAGCCCCTCGGGCTGGGTCAGGGCCATGTGCTTGAGCTTCTGGGTGTCGTAGGCGGTGAGGCCCACAAACACAAATACACCGATATAGCTGATGATCATGTTCATGGCCGGGCTGCGCAGAAAGATGTTGACCACGGACGCGATAATGATGCCGATAAGGCCCATGAACATGAACTGGCCCACGGAGGTGAGGTCTTTTTTGGTGACCATGCCGTAGATACTGCACACCCCAAAGGTGGCGGCGCACACAAAGAAGGTGGACGCAATCGACGCGGCGGTGTAGGCGATAAAAATAAATGAAAGGGTTACGCCGTTTAACATGGCGTAAATAATGAAAAGGGCCGTGGCTGTTGTGGCCTCAATTTTCTGAATGCGGGCGCTTAAGTAAAAGACAAGCCCCAGTTCGGCGATAATCAGACCGAAAAAGAGGGCCTGGTTTCCGAATACAATGCGCAGCATGGTTTCGTTGTGGGCCACGTAGTAGGCCAGAAAGCCCGTAAGGGCCAGGCCAACGGCCATCCAGTTATACACGCTGCGAATAAAGGTGTTGACCACAACCTGGGTCTGGGTTGCTCTTGCCTGAATCGGTTCTGCCATTTTCACGCTCCTCTGAGAAAGGTTACATCCTGTATGGTTTCAACTGACTGACTTGCAAATTTTTAATGTTCCTAATATAACAGCTTCTGGCCGCTTTTCAAGCCAATACGGCAGGAAAACGGGCTGAAAACAAACCCGGACGCACAAAAAATGTGTTGTCATATCAATGAAGAAGGGGCCCATGAGACCGGATAACCTGTATAATGAACTGAAAACCATTGCCGAAAAACTGGGCATTGCCGTCAAGGAGCACAACCTGCGCAACGCCGGCATTCATGTTACCAGCGGGCTCTGCCGGGTAAAGGACCAGGATCTTTTTGTCATGGACAAGCGGCTGCCGATCCGGGAGAAAACCGAAAACCTTGCCGAGTGCCTGGGCCGCCAGAACCTGGACAATGTTTACATCGTTCCGGCCATTCGCGAGATGCTGGACAAATACAAGGGGTGATCTTTTTAACGAAACGGCACATGACAAATGACAACGCCTCTTCCCCCGCTTGACGTCTGGTACTGCTGTGATCAGACCCTTTGCAATTTCAACTGCCCGTATTGCGCCGCCGGTCTTGTTCGCTCCGCCCATAAAGGTAAAATGTGGGCCGGTAATGAGAGCGCCGCTCTTTATAAAAAGGTAATAGAGTGGATCGCCGCGCAATCCGGTTTTGAAAAAGGGGTGCGGCTGCAGACCTTTGGGGAGCCTTTTCTCTGTGACGCGTTTCTCGAAGGTGCTGCATGGCTTTCCCACCGGGCCAACATCCGTTTTGTCGAACTGGTCACCAATGGTTCAAGGCTTTTACAGGAGTATGGGCCATTTGCCGAGCGGGCCGAAGCAGACAGGATTACGTTGTGGATTACCTACCATGCAACCGAGTGCGACGCGGAAACAATTTTAAAGGGCGCGCTTTTCGCCCAATCCCTTGGCGCGCTTGTGATTATCAACCTGCTGTTGTTTCCCCAGACACTGCAAGCCGTTCTGGTAATGCGGGATCGCTGCCTGGAAGAAGGGCTGAAGGTCCATGTTGACCTGGGGTATCTTCAACAGAATATTCCGATTGTGCATGAACGGCCGGATATTGTCTCCCGGCTCTATCAATGGCCGGATGTGCTGGCCATGCACCTGACCGCCGCCATAACCCCTTTTGGCCAGGCGTGTCACGCGGGCCAAGCCTTTATCCGTATTCTTGAAAACGGTTATGTTGCGCCATGCGGGCCCCTGGGGCAGGGTGCCGGTCATCCCGTTCGTTTTGGCCATGTTCTGGACCCGGATTTTCATCTGGCAGAAAGTTTATACAAAACGCCAAAAGCATGCACGCACAGGGCAGCGTGCCGGTGTAAGGAGGAGTTTTTAAACTTTGCGGTGCTTCAGAAAAAGTATGTGCGGCAGCGCAGCATGGGGCTGGTGGAGCCCAGAGATCCCGGACCCGCAACAAATGACACGGACGCCATTGTCGGCCTGGGGGCCGCGGGGTTAAAACTCAAAAAAGCATTGATCCATCACCATCGTTTAACACCGCCAGGGTCCGGGCAATAAGAGCAGTTTTTTACGCTATGCCGGAGTCTTTTTCTTTTTTCGAATCTGAAATCTTGAAAATATTTCCACTTTGAGCCGGTATTGATCATCCATGCCCCGCCGTTTAAGGGCCGCTTCCACAGCCCTTCGAGAGGCATCAATCTGTTCGTAGCCCATTTTTGTTGACGCGTTTTGTTCGTGAACTCTGTACTTATAAAGGGGCCGGGGCAGGTGGACGATCGGAAAATTTTCTGAAACCCGCAGGCAGAAGTCATAGTCCCACGCCATGTCGAGCTCCGGATCAAACAGGCCCGTTCGGTCAAAAACAGTTCGCCGGACCATGCGGAAATGAAAAATCATCATCTCCACCAGCAGCCGATCCGGAGAGTAGGGGGCGGCGCACCGTTTTCCATATCGCCACTGCCGGTTATCCGGTGAAACCTCAAGGTAGTCGGTATAGACCATGCCGGCATCCGGATTGGCCTCAAACGCGGCCACCGTCTCCTCAAGGGCGGTGGGGGCCAGCAGATCGTCACCGTCAAGAAAGCCGATATATGCTCCCCGGGAGTACTCGACCATTTCATTAAGGCCTTTGGAAATTCCTGCATGATTTCCGGCAATGACCTGTATCCGGGGGTCAGATTCAGAATATTTTTTTATTATTTCCAGGGTATTATCACTTGAACCATCATCCCTTACAATATATTCAAAATCCTCCATTGTTTGAAGCTGTACGGTTTTAATGGTCTCTTCGATATACGCCCCGTTATTATACGCGGGGGTCAGCAGGGAGACTTTCGGTGGGGATGAAGTCGCTTTCATCAGGCTTTTTTCACCAGGGTAAATTTTGAAGAAAGCTGAACAAAGAGTTCATACTCCCGGTCCAGGCCCCGCCGTTTCAAAGCCTGTTCCACGACGAGTTTCGATTCATTTATCTGGTCCAGCCTTTGGGAGGTGGAGATGGATTTGTCATGGACCCTGTATAAATAAAGGGGCCTGGGCAGATGAACAATCTGACACTGCTCGGAGACTCTCAGGCAGAGATCATAGTCCGGTGCCGCTTCCAGGCTGGGATCCAGCAGCCCCACTATATCAAAGGTTGAACGCCGGAACATTCTGAAATGAAAGGTCATCATATCAATCAGCAGCCGTTCTTTGGAGTAGGGAATCCTGCAGCGAAACCCAAGCCCCCTGACGGTGCCGTCTTCGGCCATGTCGTAATGATCCGTGTACACCATGCCGGCTGAAGGGATGGCCTGAAAAACCTTTACCGTCTCTTCAAGAGCGGTAGGGGCCAGCAGGTCGTCACTGTCCAGCAGGCCGATGAAAGTTCCCCGGGCCTTTTTGATCAGTTCGTTGGTGCCGGCGGCCATGCCGGTGTTGGAACCGGAAAATATTTTGATGCGGGCGTCTTTTTTTGCGTAGTCCTTGAGTATTTCCAGGGTGCTGTCGGTTGACCCGTCATCTCTCAGAGCAAACTCAAAGTCGGTCATGGTCTGAGCCAGAACGCTCTCAATAGCCGCACCGATATATTTTTCCGTGTTATAGGCAGTGGTAAGAACAGATACCAGTGGTTTTTCGGTGTTCATGTCATCCTGATGTACACGGCTTTTTTATCAATTGCAAATTTAAATAAAGCGGCAGGGCAGTTCTTTCCGGATGATATATATTTCCATTTATAAAAAGTTTACATAATATATCTTATCAGACGTTTTAAAAGGGGCAAAGCCCCAGCGGTTCAGGGTTTACAGGGTTCTCAGGGCGCCCTCTCTCTGTTCCATCATCCAGCGTGAATGGACAATTTATAATCGAAATCGGTATCGCTATCGGGATCGCAATCGCCCCCTCCAGCAACCGTTGCTTTCTCTAACCGTCACTTTCAATAAAAGTACGCGCATAGGCAGAAAGAAAAATAATCTTTGAGAACAAGGCCGTAGATCCAATTCGATTTCGATACCGATAGCGATAGCGATTTGGATAAACAACCGGGGATCTGTCATTAAAATTTTTTCTTTATAATAATTATTAACTGTTATTTTAAACATATAAATACTAAAACCTTCCATTTTAATTGAATGTTTATTTTTTTGACGACGCCCCTACTTTGGCGACCGGCTCTTCCACTACATATTGTGTCACTCAGAATATTTTTCCACCTGTTATTGTGTTTTTTCTTTACAAGCCGGGTTTTCCCTGTTAAAAAAAGATCACCATTGCAAGCCGGTTATCAATCCCACAAAACTGCATTTTGCCGCATGCGGCAGGAGGGGTTTTGCCATGCGTCTCAAAAGACTCGAAATCAACGGTTTTAAGTCGTTCCCGGAAAAGGCCACCATCAGCTTTCCACCGGGCATCTTCTCCATTGTCGGCCCCAACGGCTGCGGCAAAAGCAATATCATCGACGCCCTCAAATGGGTCATGGGTGAACAGAGCGCCATGCAGCTTCGGGGCAAATCCATGGATGACGTGATCTTTGCCGGTTCCAATGAAAAGGCCCCGGTCAATATGGCCGAGGTCTCGCTGGTGCTGGCCAATGACAATGGCTCGGCCCCGGAGGAGCTCCGCCACCTCACCGAAATCATGATCACCCGCCGGCTCTACCGGTCCGGTGAGCGAGAATATTTATTAAACAAGCAGCCCTGCCGGCTCAAGGATATCTACAATATTTTCCTTGGCAGCGGCATGGGTGCCCGCTCCTACTCCATCATTCAGCAGGGCAATATCGGGGCCATTACCGATGCCAGCCCGGAAGAGCGGCGCATGTTTATCGAAGAGGCCGCCGGCGTCACCCGATACAAAACACGAAAAGAAGAGGCCCTTCGCAAACTTCGGGCCACGGACAACGACCTGCTGCGCATCAAGGACATCATGGTCGAGGTGCAGCGCAATATGAACAGCCTGGACCGCCAGGCCAAAAAGGCGTTGCGCCACAAGGAGTACCAGGCCCGCAAAAAAGAACTGGATATGCTGGTCTCCCTGATCCACCACAACGCCCTGACCGATAAAATCACGGAGACCGACGCCCTGCTCGCCTCCCTCAAGGACCTGGACAACGAACACGCATCCCGCATCGGCAGCCTGGACGCCGCCATTGAAACCGTTAAACTGGAACGGGACGCCAAGTCCCGCGAGATATCGGGCCAGAAAGAGCGCAAATTCGAGCTTCAGCGCAAGATCGACAAGACGGAAAATGAACTGACTCACCTGCGCACCGAGCGGCAGCGGCTGGAGGAAGAGGCCGCCGGTTTTGAGGCGGAAAAGGTCAGCCTGAATGAAAAACAGGCCGTTGTTGAGACCGAGATCGCTGAGGCTGACGTCTCCTACCGGCGCATCACCGAAGAGAACCAGACGGTACGTGAGCAGCTGGCCCGGCAGCAGGAAGAGCTGCAGGAGATTAAAACCACCCGTGAAGAGACCGGCCGGCAGCTGGAAAGCGCCAAGGCCAGCCTGATGCGGTTTACCGCCGAGGAGGCCAGGTACCACAGTTCCTGTCAGAACGTGGCGGAAAACAAGGAGGCATTAAAAAAACGCCGGGCTGAAATCGGTAACGAGAAAACCACGGCCGCACGCAACGCCACCCGCCTTCGGAACCAGGCCGAGCAGATCAGAAACGAAATGGCCGGGTCAACCGACACCATCGAACAGATGGAGGAACGGATTCGGGTGGTCTCCGGAAAACTGGATGACCGGCAGAAGGCCCTTACCGAAACCATTCGGCGGGTCCACACCCTGGACATGGAACGGAACAGGATCAAATCCCGCCATTCGGCCATCAAGAAGATGGACGATAATTTTGAATGGTACAAGGACGGGGTCCAGGCACTGATGCGCAACGCGGCGGGCCGGGCTGCCGAGGACGGCATTCTGGGCATTGCGGCGGATATGGTCCGGCCCCAGCCGGGATATGAAACCGCCACCGAAGCGGTGCTGGGTGAAGCCCTTCAATATATATGTGTAGAGACCCACGACCAGGGGGCCCGGCTGGTCGAATCCCTGCGAACAGACCAGGCCGGCAGAAGCGGGTTTATTCCCCTTTCCGTTTTAAACCAGGAGATCGATATCAGCGCCATTACTGGTAACGGGCATGCCGACCGGCTGGTGGACCACCTGGCCGTGGAAACCGGGTATGAAAAAATGGTCCACGCCCTGATCGGTAATGTGCTGCTGGCTCCGGACCTGGAGACCGCAACAGCCCTGTGGCACAGCAGCAACGGGTCCGGCAGGCGGCCGGTGGTTACCCTGGACGGCGACCTGATCACCGACCGGGGCATTCTGGTGGGCGGCAGTAAGGACCAACTGTCCGGTATCCTGGCCAAGAAGCAGGAGATAAAAGACCTGGAATCCGCCATGGCGGACATGGACCGGCAAATAGACCAGGCAAAAAAAGAGCAGGCCGCTCTTGAGGCGGTGGTCCGGGAGATTGAAGAGGACCTGCAGAAAATCAAGAACGACCGGAACCAGGCCCGGGCCGGCCACCTGGAACTTGAAAAGTCGCTTTACCGCGTTTCAGAAGAGCTGAAGCATGCCGACCATCGCCTGGAAATTCTTGAGGTGGAGCAGCAGCAACTGGAAGGCGAAGAGAGCGAGATGGACGACGAGATCGTTGCTTACAGCCGTTCCCTTCAGGACGCAAGACAGGCGATTACCGATACCGAGGAGAGAATCGCCGGTCTTAACCACGAACTGGCCACTGTTTCCGAAACCTACGAATCTTTGAGCCAGGCATCCATGGAGCTGCGGCTTAAATACACCGCCTCCCACGCGGAGCTTGAAAACACGGCCAAGACCCTTGACCGGCTGAAACGTTTTCAGACAGAGGGCGCGGCCCGGCTGGAGCAGATCACCATTGACATACGGGTCAAACGGGAAAAAGCAACCGCCATCTGCAACGACATTGAAAAGCAGGAGGCCCTGCTCAGGGAACACTATGTCGTGTTAAAGGGGCTTGAGGAGGCGCTGGCGGAAAACGAGGCCGCCTATGAAAATATCGCCGCGAAAATCGTTGAAAGCGACCGGCGGTTTGCCGAGATTCGCAGCCAGCGGGACGAGAACGCCGAAAAGATCCGCTACCTGGAGATGGAACAGACCGACCGAAGGCTTCAGCGGGAGCACCTGGAGCGCCGCATTGAGGAGCGTTACGGCACCGCCTTTGAGGCGGCGGCCGGCCAGTATATTCCCCTGCTGGCAGAACTGGATAAGAGCGCCGAAGAGATGGAGGCCGAGCTGACCACCCTGCGCGAAAAGATCGCACGCCTTGGAGATGTAAACATGAGCGCCATCGAGGAGTTCGACCAGCAGAAGGAGCGGCTCGACTTTCTCACCCAGCAGCACGATGACCTGGTGACAGCCATTGAAGACCTGCACAAGGTGATCAACAAGATCAACCGGGTCTCCCAGGAACGGTTTCTGGAGACCTTCAACAGTATCAACCAGAAGATGGCCGAGGTCTTTCCCCGCCTGTTTGAAGGCGGCACCGGAGAACTGGTGCTGACCGATCCTTCAAAGCCACTGGAGACCGGCGTGGAGATGATGGTCCACCCGCCGGGCAAAAAGCTGACCCGTCTTTCGCTGCTTTCCGGCGGAGAAAAGGCCCTGTCCGCCATCGCGTTTATTTTCTCCATCTTTCTGCTCAAGCCCACCTCCTTCTGCCTGATGGATGAAATCGACGCGCCCCTTGACGAAGCCAATATCTACCGATTTAATGAACTGCTGAAGATCATCGGTGAAAAATCACAGATCATCATGATTACCCATAACAAGAAAACCATGGAGTTTGCCGACAGCCTCCTGGGGGTGACCATGGAAAAGAAGGGCATCTCAAAGATTGTGTCCGTGGACCTCACCAGGGAAACCACGCCACAGCAGGCGCCTGAATCGGCCCATTTGAACTGAGCAGGAACAAGAAAGCAGAAGCAGCAAAGGATTTTTCGGCATGGCGTTTTCTTTTTTTAAAAAACGAAAAAAAACAGAAGCAGAAATTCCCGAGGACGACCAGGAACCGGAGCAGGCGCCTGAACCGGAAGAACGGTCTCCTGAAGAGATACCCGAAGCCGTCCCGCCGCCCCCCGCCGCAGTTGAAGACACGGAACCGGAGGAACCCGCAGACGCGATAGCGGAAAATAAAACAGCCCCCTCCCCTGCCCCTGCCGCCGATTTTTCTGAGCCCAAGAGCGGCTTTTACGGCCGGCTTCGGCGTGGCCTTGAAAAAACCCGCCGGTTTCTCACCACGGATGTGGACAAGCTGTTTGTGCCCGGCAAAAAGCTGGATGATCAGACCCTGGAAGATCTGGAGGAGCTGCTGATCACCGCGGACATCGGTGTCAAGGCAACCACCGAACTGATTGCCGGGCTTTCAAAACAGGCCGCCGGAATCACGGACCCCGATCACCTCAAAGAAGCCATAAAAGAGATGATCCTGCCCTACCTGGAAGACGACCGGCCCACGGACGAAGCAACCCGGCCGCTTGCCACACCTCACGTGATCATGGTGATAGGTGTCAACGGCGTGGGAAAAACCACCACCATCGGCAAGCTGGCGGCCCGCCACCGCGCGAACGGCAAAAAGGTGATGCTGGTGGCGGCCGACACCTTCCGGGCCGCGGCCATTGAACAGCTTTCCATCTGGGCCGACCGGACCGGCGCGGATATTCTCAAGCACCGGGAAAACTCGGATCCCGCGGCAGTGGCCTATGACGGGGTGGAGGCGGCACGGGCCAGGGGCGTTGACGTGGTGATCGTTGATACCGCGGGCCGGCTTCACACCAAAGTCAACCTGATGGAGGAGTTGAAAAAGATCAAGCGGTCCATGTCCAAAACAATGCCCGATGCACCCCACGAGGTCCTGCTGGTGCTGGATGCCACCACCGGCCAGAACGCCATCTCCCAGACCGAGCTGTTCACAAAGGCCGCCGATGTTACCGGCATCGTGCTGACCAAGCTGGACGGCACGGCCAAGGGAGGCATCGCCATCAACCTGCGCCACTCCTTCGGCATTCCCATTCAGTATATCGGCGTGGGCGAACAGGTGGAGGACCTGCAGCCTTTCGACCCCCGTGCCTTTCTGGACGCCATGTTCTAGCCCCTGTTCTTCCTGTCCCTTTGATTTCAAGCAACCACGGCCTTCCTTCGCAAACCCTTGCCGGTTAAGGGTTTGCGAAGAGGCCCGCCGGATATTGCCGGTCTCTTAACCGGCGGGCATCCGCACCTCTTCATCGGTTTCCGCTCACTGTTTTTACTTGTTCCGATGAATCACTCATGGGAAACGCAACCATACAAAGGATTCGCAAAAAAAAAATTTTGAAAAAATGCGCGAATCTTTGAAAAATCTATTGACATTGGGGTTTGATCGGTGCAAACTTGCTATTCAAGAGGAACCGGTAACACCAAAACGTCAACCAAAACAGTGGGGGAAAGATTATGACAAAGTCAGAATTAATCGACAAAATGGCGAAGGAAGCCGGTATTTCAAAGGTTGCCGCCGGTGCGGCATTAAATTCCTTCATGGACGGCGTATCAAAAGCGCTGAAGAAAAAAGAAGGCAAAGTGACCCTGGTTGGTTTCGGAACATTCTCCAAGGTGCGCCGCAAGGCCCGCAAAGGCCGTAATCCTCAGACAGGTGAGCCCATCAAAATCAAGGCTGGCAACGTAGTCAAGTTCAAGGCCGGCAAAAAACTGAAAGACGCTATCTAGGTTTCTTTCCCGACGTTCCTCGCTTGATGGCGGGCTGTTCCACGCGGAGCAGCCCGCTATCTTTTTGTGCCCCGCGTCAGCCGGTGCTTTCTGAAGGATGACGTTTTTAATAAGTAACCAGGAAGGCGCCAAACTCCCCGGTATACGGCTGCTCCACGGCTTCCACCCGGACCACGTCAGCGGCCGGCGGGCCCTGTTCACACCACCGGACCACCGCCTCCACATCTTTCCGCCTGCCTTCAAAAACCGCTTCCACGCTGCCGTCGGCCCGGTTTTTCACCCATCCGGTCAGGTGCCGGGCAGTGGCCTGGTGCTGGGTCTCCTTTCTGAAAAACACCCCCTGCACCCGGCCTTGAATGATCGCGTGAACGCGCACTTTTTCTTCCATTGACAGCACCCTCCTTTACCGCTCACCCGGCTCAAGCAGACTGAGCAGACCAGCCTCATCCAGTATGGCCACGCCCAGGGCCTCGGCCTTGTCCCGCTTGGAACCGGGGGCCTCGCCGGCCACTACGTAATCGGTCCGGCTGCTCACCGAACCGGTCACCTTGCCCCCGGCCGCCTCAATGCGCTGCCGGGCCTGGTCCCGGGTCATTTTTTCCAGCGTGCCGGTCAGCACAAAGGTTTTTCCCGCCAGCGGCATCTCGTGGCCCGTGGCTGCCTCTTTTTCGGGAAATTGCAGGGCAACGCCGTGATTTATCAAACTGTCCACTGTCTGCCGGTTTTCAGGATTTGAAAAAAAGTTTTTGACGCTTTCGGCAATCACGCCACCGATACCGTCTATCGAGTTCAGTTGTCCTGCCAGCGCCGCCTCGGCCAACTGGTCGATGCCGGGAAAGGCCCGGGCCAGCAGCGTTGCCACGTGGGCGCCGACATGGCGCATGCCCAGGCCGTAAAGAAACGCGTCAAAGGTTATATGCCGGCTCTTTTCAATGGCGGCCACAAGGTTTTGCGCGGATTTGAAGCCCATGCGGTCCAGGGATTCCAGATCTTCGACCCGCAGCGTGAAAAGGTCGGCATAGGAAGCAATCATGCCCCGGTCTACCAATTGGTCCACCAGCTTGTCGCCGAGACCATCAATATCAAAGGCTCCCTTGGCGGCAAAATGCTTGATCCGTTCCTTGACCTGGGCCGGACAGGCGGCATTGACGCAACGGGTCACCGCCTCGGACGGTTCGCGCACCACCGGTGTCCCACAAACCGGGCAGGTAGCCGGCATTTGAAATGGTGTTTCATTCCCGGTCCGCCGGCCGGTGATCACCTGGACCACTTCCGGAATCACATCTCCGGCCCGCTGCACCAGCACGGCATCACCCACGCGAATGTCCTTGCGCGCGAT
The DNA here is from genome assembly GCF_000018405.1 of Desulfosudis oleivorans Hxd3. Classification (NCBI taxonomy): domain Bacteria; kingdom Pseudomonadati; phylum Thermodesulfobacteriota; class Desulfobacteria; order Desulfobacterales; family Desulfosudaceae; genus Desulfosudis; species Desulfosudis oleivorans. The sequence continues at coordinate 2,059,296 of NC_009943.1, read as the reverse complement.
TTCGTCTTCGTTATGCAGGGTGGCCCGGGAGACGGTGACGCCGCCGATGGTGACCGGTTCCAGCAGGGCCACCGGGGTCAGCGCGCCGGTCCTTCCCACCTGAACATCAATGGCAACCAGCCGTGTGGTCTCCTGGGACGCGGCAAACTTGTAGGCAATCACCCACCGGGGGCTGCGGGACGTAGCACCCAGGGTGCGCTGAAAGTCAAGGCGGTCTACCTTAACCACCATGCCGTCAATGTCGTACGGCAGCGAGGGCCGTATGCCTTCAAGAAAACGATAAAAATCGATAACACCTTTTATGTCAAGGTCCCACCGTACATGGGAGTTGGTCTTAAAACCGAAATCGGCCAGCCGGGTCACGATTTCGTGCTGCGTGGAAATCGCGTCAATTTCCGAAAACCGCCCGATGCCGTAAGCGATCAGCGTAAGGGGACGGGACGCGGTAACGCGGGAATCCAGCTGCCGCAACGATCCGGCCGCGGCATTGCGGGCATTGGCAAACAGGGGTTCGTCCCGCTCCAGGCGAAGGGCATTGAGTTTTTCAAACCCCTCTTTTGTCATCACCACCTCGCCCCTCACCTCCAGCAGGTTGGGCATGGGAACGGCATCGCCGGTCAGGTGCAGGGGCACGGAGCCGATGGTTCTGGCGTTGGGCGTGATCACCTCGCCGGTGACCCCGTCCCCCCGGGTGGCGGCCATCACCAGGCGGCCCTTTTCATACACCAGCTCCACGGCCGTGCCGTCCAGCTTGGGCTCAGCAAGGTAGGTTACGGGATCGCCGGTCTGAAGTGAACGCCGCACCCGCTCGTCAAATTTAAACAGCTCCTCATCGGCAAAGGCGTTGCTGATGCTCAGCATGGGAATGGTCCGGGTCACGGTGGCCAGATCCCCGGTGGGCGGCGCGCCAACGCGCGCGGTGGGGGACGCGGGATCGGCCAGGTCCGGGTGCAGGGCTTCCAGCTCGGCCAGCTCCCTGAACAGGCGGTCATATTCCGCGTCTGAAATTTCAGGCGCGTCCTTGATGTAATAAAGATGGTTGTGGCGGTGGAGCTCGTTTCGAAGAAAGGTGACGCGCTCTTTGGCCTCGGATTTATCTAAGGTGTTGTGCATAGTCGGGCCATTGCGTTACATAACTGTTTTCGTGTCTCAAGAAACCGGGGCTCAAAAAAACCCGGCTTCCATGTGCCGGAAAACAGCTCATCCGACACCGCCAGCAGGGCCGCGGCATTCACGTTCCGAAACCGGGCCACGGCAAACAGGGCCGATGTCTCCATTTCCACGGCCTGTGCTCCCATTTCTCTGAATCGCTTTACCCTGGCCGGGGTTTCCCGGAAAATGGCGCCGGTGGTCCATACAGGGGCACTTGAAAAGGGAATCCCTTCCTGTTCAAGGGCCGTTGTAACAACCGTTGTGGCTTCAGACGCGGGTGAGACAGTGGGGACGTCGCTGATACCGGCAGCGGAATCTTCTAGATAGGCGGCCGTGACCCCGTCATCGGCAAGGGCGGCAGAGGGCACCAGCACGTCGCCGGTGAAAAGGCTGTCGGCAATGGCGCCGGCCCAGCCCCAGAAAATAAGGGTTGCGGCGCCGGAAGCGATAAGGGTTTCGGCCAGCAACGCGGCATAGGCGGCCCCCAGCACCGGTCCGGTCAGGCAAAAAGGTCGCCGGCCAGGGCCGGCCGGGTCAGCGTAAAGCCGGCTCATGAAAAAGGAGGCCCCGTTTCTGTCCGCCAGGCCCAGGTGGTCGCACAGGGCGTGCAGGTCCCCCTGGTTGGCCACCAGAACAGCCAGGGGCTCTACCCGGTCGGTATGCATGGGAAACGGGGAAAGAATACCGTTGTCAGGGGGTGTCACCACCGCTCTCCTGTTGCCACTGCGGCAAGATGTGAAAAATCTCCCGTGGTGAAAAACTATTCCGGGCGCACCCGGGCCGCCAGTTCGTCCCTGATCTCATCAATAATGTCGTAGAGCCACGACATATCCTCCATTGACAGGCGGCCCGCTTTTGCCGGGGCCCGGTCCGTGCCGTCCTGTTTTTTCAGGATGCGCGGGCCGATCTGCACCTTGGGCTGGCCATTGGCATACTGGTTGATGGAGACAATCAGGCCGGTTTCTTCACACTTCCACTCTTTTAACAGTTTGTCTTTTTCCGGTTCAAAGGGCATGGTTCCCCTCCTTTTTTACGTGTTGATCAATTCATATTATCGGCCTGTATTATCGGCCGGTCGCCTGCTCCGTGGAGAGCGCGGAAAAATCGGCAAATCCCTTGAAAAGGGAGTTGACGCGAGACAGCAGGGCCAGCCGGTTGCGCCGCCGGCCCGAATCTTTTGCCATTACCAGCACTTCGTCAAAAAAGGTGTCCACGACGCTTCTCAGGTCCGCAATTTCGGTCAAGGCCCGGGAATAGTCCTGCCGGGCCAGAGCATCGTCCATTTTTATCTTTACCGCCTGGCAGGCGTCAAGCAGCGTGGATTCGGCAGGCGCTTCGAAAAGGTCACTGTTCACCTCTCCGGCGATCTCTTTGGGATCGGCTTTTTTGATAATGTTGGCCACCCGTTTAAATGCGGCAGCAATGGGTTCAAAATCAGGCAACGGCTTTACCGCGGCCAGTGCTCTGGACCGTTTCCAGGCATCCGGTACATGGTCCGCCGAGGCGTTGAGCACCGCCGTGGCAACGTCCCTGGGAACACCGTCGTCCACCAGCATCTGAGCCATACGGCCCCGAAGAAACAAGGACACGCCGTCGGCCGCCGCCTGAACCGGTTCGGTGGACACGGACGCAAAAGGCGCCATGGCCGCCTGAATGATTCGGGAAAGGGAGGCCCCGATGTTGTGGGACAGAAGAATCTGGATCAAGCCAATTCCCTGGCGGCGCAGGGCGTAAGGATCTGAGGCGCCGCTGGGCACCAGGCCCACGGCAAAACATCCGCAGATGGAGTCAATTTTGTCGGCAACGGCCAGTAAGGCCCCGGCCAGACTTTCGGGCAGGTCGGCGCCGGCGTACAGGGGTTGGTAATGCTCTTCAATGGCCCGGGCCACCGCTTCCGGTTCTCCTGAAGCCCGGGCAAAAACCCGTCCCATCACCCCCTGGAGCTTGGGAAACTCGATCACCGTGTGGGTGACCAGGTCTGCCTTGCACAGGGTGGCGGCCCGCACCACAGTCTGTCCGGTTGCGGTATTGCCGGGATCGGCCTGACCGGCCAGCATCAGGCCCAGCTGCTCAATGCGCTGCGTTTTTTCAAGCAGGGTTCCCAGCCGGGCCTGGAATACCACCCGGGCCAGGTCCGGCACCCGCTGGTCAAGCGGTGCCTGAAGGTCTTTCTGGTAAAAGAACATGGCGTCTTCCAGCCGGGCCCGCAGCACCCGCTGATGGCCGGTGGTCACCACGTCGATGTCCGATACCTTTGTATTGTTCACCGCCACAAAACAGGGCATCAGGTTTTTCTTTTTGTCGGTCACGGCAAAATATTTCTGATGGGACCGCATGGAAGTGATCAGTACCTCTTTTGGGAGAGCAAGAAATTTTTCGTCAAACCGCCCCGCTGATGCCACGGGGTATTCCACCAGATTGGTGACCACGTCCACCAGTTCTTCATCCGGCAGCAGTTCCCCGCCCAGCGCAATGGCGGCCTGTCCGATTTCACGGCGGACCGCGGCCTTTCGCTCAGCCGTGTCCACCAGCACAAAGTGGCGCCGCATCTGCTCCACATAGGCGTCCGGATGGGAAATCGATACCGGCGCTGGATGCATAAAAGAGTGCCCCATGCAGTTCCGGTTGCTGGAAATGCCGGCCCATGACAATCGTACCACCGATTTGCCCAGAAGAACGGTCAGGGAGTGCACCGGCCGGGCAAAGGTTTCGTTGCGGTCCGCCCATTTCATGGTCTTGGGAAACGGCAGGGACGTGATAACCTGGGGCAGAACGGTTTTTAAGATACGGCTGGTGAGCACGCCCTTTTCCACCTTTCTGGCCGCCAGGTACTCCCCTTTTTCCGTGCGGACAACTTTAACCGCCTTTAATGCCACACCGGCTTTTTCGGCAAACTTTTTAGCCGCCAGGGTAAACCGGCCGTTTTCGTCCATGCCCACGCTTCTGGGCGGCCCTGTCAGCTCCGTGGTAACGGTCTCCTGTTTTCCAGCCACATCCTCTATGATCACGGCCAGCCGCCGGGGCGTGCCGAATGTTCTGGCCGTGCCGCAGGCCACCCGTGCCTCGGTAAGCTTGCGGACCAGAGTGTTGGCAAGGGCTGCCAGGGCCGGCTCAATATAGCCGGCGGGAAGCTCTTCTGTTCCGATCTCAAACAGCAGTGTATCGTTTTTCATTCCGTTGTACCTCTATGCCCGGCATTCAGCAGCGGGAATCCCATCTCCTCCCGCTGTTGAAGATAGGTGGTGGCGCAGGCCCTGGCGATATCGCGAATGCGCTTGATGTAACCGGTGCGTTCGGTCACGCTGATGGCGCCCCTGGCATCCAGCAGATTGAACGTATGGGAACATTTCAGGCAGTACTCATAGGCCGGAAGCACCAGGCTTTCCGCGATCATACGGCCGGCCTCGTGTTCGTACTTTCCGAAACAGTCAAACAGCATCTCCACGTCGGCGTGTTCGAAGTTGTAGGCGGACTGTTCCACCTCCTGCCGGTGATGCAGGTGACCGTAGGTGATATGATCGCGCCACACCAGGTCGTAGACGTTGTTGATGCCCTGCATGTACATGGCGATCCGTTCCAGGCCGTAAGTAATCTCCACCGACACCGGTGAAAGATCAATGCTGCCGGCAGCCTGAAAATAGGTGAACTGGGTAATCTCCATGCCGTCCAGCCACACCTCCCAACCCAGGCCCGAGGCGCCCAGCGTCGGGGATTCCCAGTCATCTTCCACAAACCGGATGTCGTGGTCCGACGCGAAAATGCCCAGAGTGGCCAGGCTTTTAAGGTAGAGCTGTTGCACATTGCCGGGAGAAGGTTTGAGCATTACCTGAAACTGGTAGTAGTGCTGAAGCCGGTTGGGGTTTTCGCCGTACCGGCCGTCCGTGGGCCGGCGTGAGGGCTGAACATAGGCGACCTGCCAGGGTTCCGGACCAAGGGCCCGCAGCAATGTCTCCGGATGAAACGTTCCTGCCCCCACCTCCATGTCGTAGGGCTGGACCAGTACGCACCCCTTTTTTGCCCAGAACCGCTGAAGGTTTAAAATAATTTCTTGAAAATTCATTGTTCCGTTCATTCCGGCGGCCCGCAAACGAGCCGCTTTTTAAAAAACCGTTCCTGTTTCATGATGGCACAGGATATACCATACAAGCGGCCGGGAATACACCCCGACCCGCATATTTGAAAAAAATTTTTTCGGGCTGCCCCCCCGGCGATCTGCCGGCTACCATAAAACGCCCTGCCGGTCGATACGGGTATCCAGCAGGCGGGCGTCGCCGGTTGTTTTTAAAACCCTACCCCACTCTTCCCGAAGCGCTGATATGCTTTCCGGAACACCGACGGCCCAGACACATCCACCACCGCCGGCACCGGTAAAACGGGCGCCGCAGCCTGACTCGAGGGCGTGGACCACCAGCTGTTCGCCCACGTCATCCAGCACATCCGGGGTCATTCGCCGCCGGGCCACGACCTCGGTGTTCATCCAGTGAATCGCCTGTTCCAGGTCGTTCACAGCCAGCGCGTCGATAAAGTTGATGGCGCACTCGACGATATGATGCCAGAGAGACCGGTCTTCGGCCCTTAGAAAATGGTCCACCCACCGGGTATTGATGTTTTTTGATTCATGGGGCATACCGCAATAGGCCACCAGAAAACAGGCGTCAAAGGCTGCCAGCCGGTCGCCGGGAATCACCGGTTGCCGGCGAAAACAGGGGCTGCCGACGGCCGGGTTCTCCCAGTGCCAGGCATTGACACCACCGTAAGCAGCGGCCAGCTGGTCCTGAAGGCCGCAGGGAATCCGGGCCACCCCCTCTTCAATACCGTGGGCAGTCATCACCACCCGGTCCGGCGGAAACTGGTTTGCCATGCCGCAGGCCTTTGCCAGGACCGCTACAAGGGCCACGGCCGCGGCGGAAGACCCTCCCAGGGCGCTTCTGGGCGGAGAGGCGGAATCAATATCAATATGCACTCCGTGGGCGTCAAAATGGGCCGCAATGGCGGCCATCAAACCCAAAGGATGATCAAACGGAGCCTCGTGTCGCGCAAACTCGACACTCTCAAACCCTCTGGAAGATATTTTGACATGGTTTTTCCGGTAGGCGGAGAGCGTCACGGTGGTACGAAGATCAATGGCCATGTTGAAGGTGCAGGGGGAAAGACAGGCCAGTGGCAGGTACAGGGTCTTTATGTCCAGGGTGCCGCCCATGTCGACCCGGCAGGGCGCCGATGCCGTGCAGGGGCCGGCAGAAAGGGCTTTTTCAAATATAGAAGTGTGCATTTATTTTCCTTTTTTCCCTGTTTCAAAATACTTTCAGGTGGTGATACGCGGTTGCAACCATACAACGCAGGCACCGGTTTACCAGTGACGAATTCGTTGCAAGACCTTCAGGCTTTTTATCTCCATGGCCAGGTGATAGGTCACAAACGCCTCCAGGGCCGCCAGGCCCTGTTCCCGGGCCGCGGCCGTGAACCGCATCCGTTCCGCCTGGGGCAGATCAGTTTCCCGGACCCAGAGAAACTGCTTGACCAGGCCCCTGGACAGCGGCTTTCTGTACTGTGAGCCGGCTCCCTCGCCACCGCACCTGTGACATACAATGCCGCCTCTTGCAATGTCCAGGTAAAGCGTGGGGCTGCCCGAAAGCCGGTCAATCTCCGTTTTGCAGACCCGGCATGCCGCCATGCCAGGAAACAGGCCCGCCAGGGTCATGAAACGGACCTGGAACAGGATGCTCAGATCGGCGTGGGAGGCCTTGCCGCTGTCCAGCATGAATAAGACATAATGAAGCAGATGAAACAGGGCGGACTGGGTGTCGTCCTCTTTTACCCACCGGTTGACCATCTCCGACCAGTAGCTGGCATAGGCGACTTTTTCCATGTTCAGACGAATGGCGCCAAAGGGAGCGGTCATGGCCGCTTCCTTGAGAATGGTCATTCCGGACCGGGCCGACGGATCGGTAAACACCGCGTCCAGGCAACAGAAAGGTTCAAGAATGCCGGCAAAGCGTTTTTTGCTTTTCCGGGCGTTTTTGGCCATGGCCGTGATTCTGCCCCGTTCCAGGGTCAGAAGATCCAAAATCGTGTCATACTCGGCATAGGCGGTCCGACGAAGAATGATTGCTGGAGAGCTGAAACCGGGCATGACTTAACCTTCAACCGCGAGGTGCATAATAATCCGTGCAAAGACTCAAAAACCGGCGCTTTACGTTTATGGGAGTTCCACGGCCACCACCTGCCCTTTTTCCCCGTTTACCGCCACCGGCTGCCGGTTGAAAAAAAGAGAAAGTCCGGTGGCATTACCGATGAGGATATTAAAGCGGTCGGCCGCCTCAAGGGCCAGCCGGTCACCGGGTTGCAGGCTGTACTCTTTTGGTTTCTGGTTATCAATAATGATTTTCACCCATGTCTCTTCAACCGCCGCCATCTCCAGGAGCTGTTTGCCCGATACGGGGGCACCCACCGGTGCAACGGTTGTGTCCGGCTGTGCTCCGGTCCTGTCGCTGCCTTCACTCTGAGCCTGGACTTGCCCCCGGTTCTCTTTTTTCATTGGCAGCGGTTGCCGGCCAGGTGTTTCCCCCTCGTTTGCGGGAATCAGAAAAAGGGTCAGCCCAATGAGCAGGATCAAGGCACCGAAAGAGAGCATCAGCTTTCGCCAGAACATGCGGTTTTCGGTCTCAATCGTGGCCTCCGCAGCCGCGGAATGCCGAAACAGCCGCATCTCGTGGGTATAACTTTGCATCACCTGGTCGATATCGGCCCCCACACTTTTTGCAAACGCCTTTAAAAAGCCCTTGATAAAAACCGTGTCGGGAAACCGGGCATACGCTTCGTCCTCGATAGCCGTCAGCGTCTCTTTGGTAATCTTCAGTTCCCGTGACAGGTCTTCAATGCGAAGCCCCCTCTGAAGTCGACACTGGCGCAGATAGCGGCCGTATGAGAGTGTGTGATGATCAGGAGATGGGGTCACGGCAGTTCCTTGCGCGACTTCCTTGAAAAAACGATGGCGACAGCGGTTCTCATAACACCACCTTGATGTGGGATTTTTCCCGCAGTTCCGTCACCCACTTTTCAAAGCGTTCTTCCAGCAGGTCCTCGTAAAGTTTTTCCCGAATTTCATCGGTTGCCTTTTCCAGGGACACGGCGGGCTTCTCCTGAATCTCTTCCAAATAGAGAATCTGGTAGCCAAGCGGTGTATCCAGAACAGGGGTGAATTCACCGGCCTGGAGTTCTTCTATCGCCTCCCGCAGCTGGGGGGCCAGATCCTCAAGCGCGAAAAAACCCAGGTCCCCTCCTTTTTCCGCAAAGGAGGACTGGGAGTACTGGCTGGCCAGGGTTTCAAACGACTCGCCCGCCTGAAGTCTGTCATGAATTTTCTGCATCATTTCGCTGATCGTTTTTTTGCTTTCATCGGGCATGTCCTTGTCCACCCGCATGATGATGTTGCGCAGATGGTACTGCCGGCCGGCGCTGTATTCTTCGGGATGGGTTTCATAATAGGCCTGAATATCGACCGGAGTGACCACCACCTTGGATTTGACCTCCAGGGTCAAAACGCGTTGCCTCAATATCTGTTCCCGCAGTTCGTTTCTGTACCCCTCCAGGGTGTACCCCTTTTCCGCCAGGCTCTGGCGCAGATCTTCATCGGTGAAAAGCATGGAGCGTTTCATGCGTTCCATTGCATCATCCACCTCCCGGTCATCAACGGTGACGCCCAGCTCATCGGCCCGCTGCTGAATCAGGCGCCTGTCGATCAGGTGGTCAATCATCTCCTGCCGGGCCCGGTAGAGCATCTCTTTTTCCGTGTCCGCGGGAAGCTGCCGTTCACGAATGGCTGTTTCATAAAGCGCCATGGCCTTTTCCAGTTCAGAGAGCAGGATGATCTCCTGGTTGACAAAGGCCACGATCCGGTCAACCACCTCGGCTTCGGTATCCGCCCGGCAGGAAGTCAGGGTTCCGGCGTACACCATCGCCACTGTCCCCACCCAAAGCATTAACATCTTTCCGTACCGCGAGAACGCATACATAAAGTTCATTTTAATATCTCTTTCCATAAATCCTGGTTCAGTTCGATATGGTACTGCTGCTGCAGTGCTTTCATCCAGTCCACATAGGCCTTCTGGGCCTTTTCCCTTCTCAGCCGTTTTAACAGGGCCACGTCTCCTTCGGCTTCCTGCTCTTCCTGGTGGTGTTCCCGATAATAGGCACTGGCTTCTTCCGGCGTGATCACCATTTTTTCCATCAGTTCCCGTTCAATCACCTTTTCCATCAGCATGCCGGCCTTCAGCCGCGCCTTCCAGACATCGAACGGAATCGCGTTCTCAAGCAGCGTCTGCTCAAACACCCCTTCCGGGTAATCCTCGGTGATGTGGGCAACCGCTTTTTCAAGCTCGGCATCGGACACGGCAATGCCCAGGTCTTGTGCCCGCCGCGCCAGAATCAACTCCTCGGTAAGCTGTTTGAGAAGCCGGGCCTTGACTTTTGCCATGACCTCCGGGTTCTGGAGTGCCTCAAAGGGATAGGCGGTTTTTGCGATCTCCAGTGCATTATAAAAATCCGTCCGTGTCACCACCATCTCATCGATGCGGAGCAGAAATGACTGGCGTTGTGTTTTGCCGGTTGAATCACATCCGCCGAAGCACAACGCCAGAAACGCTCCAAAAAGCAGAAGCGGCAGGGAGGTCGTCCGCCTGCCGGTCCGGGTGCCGTTGATGAGAGCTGTCAGTTTCAAATTCGTTTATCCCCTTGTAATTTTTATGCTAACAGTTAACACGCCCGGCCAGGGCTTTCAAGATGTTTTTGGCCGCGCCAATGGCGCCCCGGCCCTTTTTCCCGGTAAACGTGATGAAAACGCCGTCCGGAGGGACGATTTTTACCGTAACCGGATTTTCCCGTGCCAGGACGTCAACGGCGGCTGCATCGGGAAGGCGGTCGTCTGAAAAGCGCAGGTGCATCTGGGTGTCGGCAAGGTCAAGCCGCTTGACCCCCATACCGGCGGCCATGGTTTTTAACATGATTTTTAACAGCAGGTTTTCCGCTTCCGCCGGCAGAGGGCCGAACCGGTCCTCCAGTTCTGTTTTAACGGCGGTGATCTCACGAGTTTCCGTGACCCTGGACAGCCGGCGATAGATGGCCATGCGCTGGTCGATATCCGAAATATAAGCTTCCGAGAGAAAGGAGGAAACCGGAATGTTGATTTCCGGGTTGAGGGTTTCGGTCACAGGCTCCCCTTTTAACTCGGCAACCGCCTGCTCCATCAGCTGCAGGAACATGTCATATCCCACCGCCGTGATATGGCCGGACTGGGACACTCCCAGGGCCGCCCCGCCGCCGCGTATCTTCAGGTCGTTCATGGCGATCTGAAAACCCGACCCCAGGTCGCTGTGTTCCATCAGCACCTTGAGCCGCTTGCGGGCGTCTTTTCCCAGGGCGCTTTCCCTGGGAATAAACAGGTAGGCATAGGCCTGTTCATCGGACCGGCCCACCCTGCCCCGAAGCTGGTAAATCTGGGCCAGCCCGAACATATCGGCCCGGTTGATGAAGATGGTGTTGGCCGAAGGAATGTCGATGCCGGACTCTATGATGCGCGTGCAGACCAGCATGTCGATCTCCCGGTTGACAAACTGCATCATGCAGGTCTCCAGGGTGTTCTGGTCCAGCCGGCCGTGGACGATGCCCAGCCTTACCTCGGGCACCAGCTTTTTAAGATGGTCGGCGATAAACGCGATCTTGTGAATATTGTTGTGAACAAAATAGATCTGCCCGCCCCGCTCCAGCTCCTTGCGAATGGCGGTTCGAATGATGGCATCGTCAAACTCCGAAATATAGGTCTTGATGGCCTTGCGGTGCTCCGGCGGCGTGGTGATCACGCTGATGTCCCGCATGCCCGACAGGGACATGTGAAGGGTCCGGGGAATCGGCGTGGCGGTGAGGGAGAGCACATCCACCGTGGTTCGCATTTTTTTCAGGGTCTCCTTGTGCTTCACCCCGAAGCGCTGCTCCTCATCCAGAATCACCAGCCCCAGCTGTTTGAAGGCCACATCTTTGGACAGCAGCCGGTGGGTGCCGATGACAATATCGACCCGGCCCTCCTTGAGGTCGGCAACAATCTGTTTCTGCCGGGCCGGGGTCTTGAAACGGCTCAGGCAGGCAATGTTGAAGGGATAGCCGGCAAAACGCCGGGAAAAGGTGGCAAAATGCTGTTCCGCCAGTACCGTGGTGGGTACCAGCACCGCGACCTGAAACCCGTCGCAGACACACATAAACGAGGAGCGCATGGCCACTTCCGTCTTGCCGTATCCCACGTCCCCGCAGACCAGGCGGTCCATGGGTGTGGATGAGGCCATGTCTGAAAGGACTTCGTTGATCACCTTGAGCTGATCATCGGTCTCCTCAAAGTCAAACCCGGCCTCAAAATCGGAAAACCACTGGCCCGGCGGATGGAAACCATGGCCCTGCTGCACCCGGCGCCGGGCGTAAAGGTCCAGCAGCTCTTTGGCGATCTTTTCCGCTTCCTTGCGGGCCTTTGCCTTGACCCGGCCCCAGGTTTTTGCCCCCATCTTGTCCAGCAGGGGGGCTTCGGCATCATCGGCCCCCACGTATTTCCGGGCCATGTCCATCCGGTCCACGGACAGATAGAGCCGGTCTCCGTCCCTGTAACTGAGCAGCAGAAAATCGTTGGCAATCCCTTCCACCGTCACTTTTCGAATACCTTCGTAGCGGCCGATGCCGTGGTCCACGTGGACCACCAGGTCCCCCTGCTTCAGGGTTTCCAGGTCCAGGTAAACATCCCGGGCCCCCTTCTTGCCGGCCGAAGACCGGTGCCGGACCCGGCCGAAGATTTCAGTGTCGGTGATCACGGCCAGCCCTTCAGCGGCAAACCGGAACCCCGCGGAGAGCTGCCCGGATACCAGGCAGACCGTGTCGCTGCCCCGGCCCATGCTTGAAAAGGCGTCTAAACTTTCATGGGGCACCCGGTGGGATGTAAGAAAATAGGCCATTCGGTCCACCTGGGCCCGGCCCCCGCAGGCGATGACCGAAACGCAGCCCAGGCCGCGGTTTTCTTCGATCCATGACAGCAGGGGCGTTAGTACGGTATCGGTGTCCCGGGGCTGGGTGCGCAGCATCAGGGTGACCGCGCTGTTGTCCGTCACCCCCGCCGTTTCCACCACAGGCGTGTTGTCACCATCCTCCGGCGTGGCAGAGACCGGCAGCACGGGAAAAGAGAGCAGCGGCTTTTTGAATGCCTCTTTTTGCACTGCCTGCCAGTCGAGGTACAGGGCATCCGGCGGCACACACCACCTTCCCTCTTCCCTGGCGGTCTCGTAAAGTTCGGTTGCCAGTCGCCCGTGGTTTTCAGCTTTTTCGGCAATCATGCCGGGGTCCACCATGACCAGAAGCGTTTTTCCCGGCAGATAGTCAAAAAGCGTGGCCGGGGTCTCGTACACCAGGGGCATCAGGCTTTCCATGCCTTCCGTGTCAGTCCCCTGCTCCATCCGGTCGATGATGTCCCTGCTTACGGAGACCGGAAGGTTTAACTCCGCGGACCGTTTTTTGACCGCGGCGATCAGCCGGCCGATACGGTCTTTTGCCAGAACAGTCTCTCTGGCCGGCAGCAGGGTGATGCCGCTGGTGGGACGGCCCCGCCGCTGGGTGACCGGGGAAAAAAAATGGATCGACTCCACGGTATCGCCGAACAGATCGATACGGGCCGGGGCCTCGTGAAACGGGGAAAAAAGATCGACAATACCGCCGCGGATCGAAAAGTCACCGGGCTCCTCCACGATGGCGGTCCGTGTATAGCCGCCGGCAACCAGCTTTTCCGCCAGCGCGGTGGGGTCAAGGCTTTCCCCTTCGCTTACGGTCTGGGCGAACTCACACAGGTCCCCGGGAGGAATGGTTTTCTGCAACAGCGCGTCAACGGCCAGGACAAGGACGGCCGGGGCAAGTCCTTCCGACATGCCGTAGAGCAGTTGAATGCGCTCAGCCGCGGTCCGGTTGTGATAGGCCACCGGGCGATAGGGCATCACCGTGTAGGAGGGAAACAGCGCCACCTCCGCCCGGGCATCGGCGGGCTGAAAGAACCGGGCGTCTTCGGTAAACCGCTGGGCTTCCCTTGCGGAAGCGGTGACCACCAGCACGGGGACATTCAGTGTCTGGCCGATACGGGAGACCATAAAGGCGTCGGCCCCCTTGCCCACGCCGGCACACACCACCTCGCCCGCACCGGTTTCCAACCGGTCGACCAGAACGGGGAGAATTTTTTTTTCTTGATTTTGGACCATGCCCGCGATAGGTTCCCTGAATATTTATCTCAACCGGCCACCGTAGCTCAGTTGGCAGAGCGACGCACTCGTAATGCGTAGGTCAGGAGTTCGACTCTCCTCGGTGGCTCCATTGCTTTTCACCACCCCGCCTTTACCGCCGCACCGGCATGGTGCAGCCTTTCCACCCTGATGTCAACCATTGAAAAAGGCAGCCCCTTTCCTTTGTCCCCGCGCAAGGCCGGCCATATCAAAGTCGTCATCAAATCGGTTCCCCGCCAAAGCCTGATTTGCCCGGCCACAATTTGTGAATCCCAGGCAAAAATCCCCCAAGTCAAAAACCGTCTTTCCCGAAGCATAAATAGCTTGATTTTTTTCGGCAAAAACACCCCATGCAGTAAAATTTAATGCTCAGCCTGAATTTTTTTCTTGACTTAACTAAATGAAGGTGGTTTGCATAATCTTTGTTTAAGGCAGGGGAAGTTCTCGCTTCAGATACACGGCAGTAAAATCAGTTCTATTGGGCCTGCGATAAATGGCTTTATAAGCCATATATTCCATGGTCTTATAATATTACTATACAATGTATAACTCTCTAATTATGGAGGGGAGACAAAAATTGAGATCAAAAACCAACCGATGTCTTTTCACACCGATACTTTTTATTCTTACAATATTCGGCATTTTCCTGTCCGTTACAGCCTTTGCCGCCACAATTAATGTTCAGCCAGGTGGCTCCATTCAGGCGGCTATTGACCAGGCCGTGTCCGGCGACACGGTGTTGGTGGCAGACGGCACCTACACCGGCACCGGAAACCTAAACATCGACTTTAACGGCAAGGCCATCACCGTTATTTCAGAAAACGGACCCACCGCCTGCATCATCGACTGCCAGAGCAGCGGCAGAGGGTTTCTATTTGATTCCAATGAGACATCAGATTCCTTACTCAGTGGATTTACAATAACAAACGGCTCGGCAGACGACGGTGGTGGTATCTCCTGCGATTATGGTGCGTCTCCCACTATTGAAAACTGTATTATTCAGGACAACAGCGCGTCAGATGATGGCGGAGGTATCTGTTGCGAAAATGGGGCTGCCCCGGTTATAAAAAATTGCGTCATTCAAGACAACACATCCGGCGATGATGGGGCGGGTGTTTACGGCCAAGACAGTGGCACAAACCCTTCACTCATAAATTGCATTATTACCAACAACCATGCCGACTCATCGGGAGGCGGAACCGGTTGTAAAGATGGCAAAATAACGGTCCTTAACTGTACCATTGTCCGTAACACCGCAAATAGCGCTGGGGCTCAAGTATTTTTATATAACGCTCAGTCTGGAGTTGTATTTAAAAACGCCATCATCGGGACCGGCTTCTATAAGGCCAACTGCACCCCGGCTGTGACATACTGTAATATTGATGGGGGCTACACTGGAGAAGGCAATATCGATGCTGACCCCATGCTGACCGCTGACTTCCACCTTCAGGAAGGCTCCCCCTGTATTGATGCCGGCACTTCAACCGGTGCCCCGGCAACCGATATTGACGGCGATACCAGGCCAGCGGGCAGTGGGATCGATATAGGGGCGGATGAACACCTTCTCATTGATATCGACGAAGACGGCCTGTCAGATGCATGGGAGATGACATGGTTCGGCTCCCTTGAATATGGGCCAAATGACGACCCGGATAATGACGGCCTGACAAACCTTGAAGAATATAACCTGGGAACCAACCCGAACGCGACACCTATTATTGTATCGCCCGGCGGTTCGATTCAGGCGGCCATTGATCAGGCGTCAAACGGAGACACCATCATTGTTTCCGACGGGACTTACACCGGTACCGGCAACGTAAACATAGACTTTAACGGCAAAGCCATTATCGTTCGATCAGAGAATGGCCCGGCCGCCTGTATTATCGATTGCCAAAGCAGTGGCCGGGGGTTCTATTTCCATTCAGGTGAAACAGCAACTTCGGTTCTTTCGGGATTTACCATTCAAAACGGCTCAGCAGGCGATGGCGGCGGTATATCTTGTGACCAGGGGGCTTCACCGACAATTAAACATTGTATAGTCAGAAACAACTCAGCCTCCGATGATGGCGGTGGTATTGCCTGTGAAAACGGTTCTGCTCCGATAATATCTGGTTGTATTGTCAAAGAGAATACTTGTTCTGACGATGGCGCCGGTATTTTTTGCGACGATTCAGGCACACATCCAATAGTTACAAATTGTATTATCACAGATAACCAGTCCCAGGGCAGCGGCGGTGGTATCGGTTGTCAGGACGGCAGTAAAGCGACTGTCGTAAACTGCACCATCGTTGATAACACTGCATCAGCTTATGGTGATCAAGTATTTCTGATCCAATCCTCCTCTGTGTTCAAGAATTCAATTATCGGTAGTGACTTTTTCAAGTACAACTGCACACCGACTGTCACCTATTGCAACATTGCCGGTGGTTACAGTGGAGAAGGAAACATCAACGCCGACCCCATGCTGACCGCTGACTTTCACCTCCAGGAGGGTTCCCCCTGCATTGATGCCGGCACCCTGACGGACGCACCGACAACCGATATTGACGGGGATATCAGACCGGAGGGCAGTGGGATCGATATAGGGGCGGATGAATACCTTTTCATTGATACCGACGAAGATGGCCTGTCAGATGACTGGGAAATCAGATGGTTTGGTTCTCTTGAGTATGGTCCGATTGATGATCCGGATAATGACGGCCTGACAAACCTTGAAGAGTATAATCAGGGAACCCGACCGGTTTACATTACCGTATCTCCTGGTGATTCTATACAGGCAGCCATTGATCAGGCATTAGACGGCGATACAATCATTGTTGCAGATGGCATATATTATGAGGGGGATATAGACTTTAATGGCAAGGCTATTAACGTTCGATCCGATCATGGGCCCACAGCCTGTATTATCAATTGTCAAGGTTACGATAGAGGATTTTATTTCCATTCTGGTGAGACTTCGACCTCTATTTTGGATGGTTTCACAATAATGAATGGCTCGACAACATACGGTGGCGGTATCTCATGCGATCCGTCTTCCCCAACCATTAAAAACTGTATTATTCAAAACAACACCGCATCAAAACACGGGGGAGGAGTCTTTTCCGGGGAGAATGCCAACCCTACAATAATAAACTGTATTATTACTAACAACGTATCGGTTTCCGGTGGTGGTATTGGATGCAAAAAGGGTACTATAACAGTTGTGAATTGCACTGTTGTCAACAATACAACAGGTGACTATGGCTCACAAGTTTTCCTGCATCAATCAGATGTTCAACCTGTGTTTACAAATACGATCATTCGAGGCGAATTTTACATAGATAGATGCACTCCAATTGTTACATATTGCAATATCACCGGCGGCTACACCGGAGACGGCAACATCGACGCAGACCCTATGCTTAAGGCGGATTTTCACCTGCAAGAGGGATCCCCCTGTATTGATGCCGGCACATTGCTCGATGCCCCGGCAATCGATATTGACAGAGATACCAGGCCGGACGGGAACGGTGTGGATATCGGAGCAGATGAATACTGTTCTGGTGAATCCTGCTTTGTCGATAATGATGGAGATGGCCTGTCCGATACTTGGGAGATGACATGGTTTGGTTCTCTTGATTATGGAGCAAGCGATGACCCGGACAATGACGGCCTAACCAACCTCGAAGAGTATGAACAGGGGACCCACCCGGCACCCATCACCGTATCTCCCGGCGAATCTATTCAGGCCGCCATTGATCTGGCAATAAACGGCGATGTGATTGTTGTTGAGGATGGCACATATTATGAATGGGGCATAGACTTTAAAAATAAAGCGATCACTGTTCGATCCGCGAACGGTCCCACCGCCTGTTTTATCGACTGCCGGAGCAATGGGAGAGGGTTTTATTTCCATTCAGGCGAGACCTCGGACTCGGTTCTCTCCGGAGTTACCATCAAAAGAGGGTCTGCCACTAATGGCGGCGGCATATCCTGCGTCGGCGCCTCTTCTCCCACAATTAAAAACTGTATTATCCAAAACAACACCGCATCCGACACCGGTGGCGGGATATATTGTGCAGATAGAGATACCCGCCCTGCAATCATAAATTGTATTATTACCAGCAATCAGGCCGCATACCACGGCGGTGGTCTCGGAAGTCAATTCGGCGAGTTGACGGTAACCAACTGTACGATCGTCAACAACACAGCAGGAAGCAAAGGCCCTCAAGTTTACCTGAAACATGCAGACGTTCCGCCCGTATTTACAAACACCATTATTCGAGACGGATTTTCCGTAGGGTTCTGCACCCCCATCGTCACATATTGCAACATAACCGGGGGCTATGCGGGGGATGGTAACATTGATGCAGACCCTATGCTCAAGGCGAACTTCCACCTGAAAGCAACATCCCCATGCATTAATGCCGGCACCATGACCGGCGCCCCGGCCACGGATATTGATGACGACACCAGGCCAGTCGGCAGTGGTTGCGATATTGGGGCGGATGAATACTATTTTATTGATACGGATGAAGACGGACTGTCAGATCCTTGGGAAATGACATGGTTTGGTTCTCTTGAAAGCCTGCCTGCAGATGATCCGGACAATGACGGCCGAACCAACCTTGAAGAATATTTGCAGGGTACCAACCCCAGGCCCCTCATTGTGTCTCCTGGAGGTTCTATACAGACCGCCATCGATCAATCGTTTGACGATGATACGGTTATTCTCACCGATGGTACCTACACCGGAGTTGGGAATAAAAACCTGGACCTCAGTGGCAAACCAATCCTCGTAACGTCAGAAAATGGGCCCACAACCTGCATTATTGATTGCCAGAATGACGGTCGGGGGTTTTATTTCCATTCAGGTGAAACGCCGGAGACGATTCTGTCCGGCATTACAATCCAGAACGGTTCGGTCCAGGATTCCGGTGGCGGGATATATTGCACCAATGGTTCTTCCCCGTCCATTTCAAAGTGCATTCTTACGAATAACGCGGCAACGGATGATGGCGGCGGTATAAGCTGCGATGCTGCCTCTGGTCCTGCAGTTATCAACACGATTATTGCAAACAATTATTCCGAAGGAGACGGCGGCGGCCTTAGTTGCTCATACGCTGGCCCTGTCATCATCAACTGTACTATTTTAGACAACAGCTCAGCAGGGGTAAATTCCCAGGTGTATTGTTCACAAACAGAAGGCCAAAACCCTGAATTCATCAACTCTGTAATCTGGGGAGGAAATTTTCTCCCATTCCATTCCACCCCCATTATCTCCCACTGTATCATCAGTAACAGCAGTTATAATGGCGTAAACGGGAACATCACCAAAGACCCGAAGATATCGGCTGATACAGGATATTATCCCCTCTACGGCTCACCGTGTATCAATGCAGGAATCTCCACAGGCGCACCGACGGACGATATTGAAGACACACCCCGACCGAAATACGCCATTGTCGACATCGGCGCATACGAGTTTTTTGTTCCCAACGACAACGATGAAGACTATATGCCCGACGACTGGGAAACGACACACCTGGGGACCACCACCTACGGGACATATGACGACCCGGACGGTGATACTATCTTCAATCTCTGGGAATATCTGATCGGTTATAACCCCGGCGTTGACGACAGTAACCTTGCCAACACCAACGACTATGACGGAGACGGGATATCGGACTGTGTTGAGAGTAGGTTCGGCAGCAGCCCAATTGACTCCGACGACACCCTTGTACCGGTCGGCTGCCCCGGAACCATGGGTACATATTACGAGTATGACGAGCTTGGAAGGATAAGGTCCATAATTCGGCTGAAGTAATGAAGTAATATTATTGAAGGTATATTTAACGTATTGGAAACAAAAATTAAACACATATAGAGGAACGGGACCAATGGTGATGCACATCGAAACCTCAGTCAAATGGTTACTGGTCGGACTTTTTTTCTTTGCATTGTGCCTGGTATCCGGCACGGCAACAGCCGATGTCTCAGACACCACCCAGGAGATGACCTACCTGTACACCGGCGCCAAGGCCATGCCCCAGACCATGGCATCCACCGGCGCGGCATCCACCAGTATTCCGATTGCGGTCCCGCCGGGCCGGGCCGGGCTTGCCCCTCAACTGTCCATCAACTATAACAGCTATGCAAAAGACGGGGTCGCCGGCCTTGGCTGGTCACTGGCCGTCCCCTTTATCCAGCGCTCCACGAAAGACGGGCTGGACTGTTCGGCAGATGATTTCATGGTCAACGGCTCCGACGAACTGGTCCCTCGTCCGGGCACCAACACGTTTGGCGCAAAAATCGAAGGCGGTTTTTCAAAGTACCGGCTCTGGGCCGTCAACGATTACTGGGAGGTCACGGCCACCAACGGCACCCGGTATTTCTACGGCTACCGGGACGCCTCCGAGTCCGCAAACTCCCGGCTGTCATCCGCCTATTGCAACAAAACCGTTGTCTGGTACCTCGATTACGTGATCGACACCAACGGCAACTACATGACCTTTGACTACATCATTGATGAGAACACGGTCTACATTTATCAGATCAAGTATACCGGCAACGCCAATACCTTTGACGCCCCCAAAAACTCCGTGATCTTTGGTTACGAAATCCGGCCGGATAAACCGCATGTTTATCCATTCAATGATGATGCCCGAATGCAAAAACGGATGACCGCCATCAAAGTGAAGGGTAATAACAGAGCCGTAAGAAAGTATGTGCTGGGTTACGACAATCCGGAAACCGGCATGTACACCGGCCGGTCCCTGCTTACGTCGGTCACCCAGTATGGATATGATAACGACGGCATTGAACATGCCCTTCCGGCCCAGACCTTTGAATATTACGAAGAGCAGGCCGACTACAGGGCGGCGAATGAATGGGTGTCCGGCGGACCATGGGCACAGGTGCCATACAGCCAGCCATACGGTTTTGCCGACTTTAACGGAGATAACAGAGCCGACTTCTGGTATGTTCCTATTAGTGGCCCGTTAGAAATCTGGGTAAGGCTTGCCAATGCGGCAGGCGACGGTTTTAAAACCGCCTCCAAATGGGCCACCATGGACAATATCATCGGGGGGGGGGATTCCTTCTGGTCACCGACATTTCTCATGGCACTGGAATGCAAGGGATTTGCCGACCTGGACCGGGACGGTAAACTGGACCTCTGGTACCTGAGATACGCAACCGACCAGGAATTCCAATGCACGGATGGTTTTTGTTTGCCTGTGTATCCTCTTAACGTGGAACTGGTGGTCTGCCTCTCCACCGGCAGTGATTTTGGCGCCCCTCAGCAGTGGGCCTCTTTTACCCCCATGCCGACTCCGTTGACTGGTTCTTTCGGCTTCGACCCGGAATCCGGCCGTCGTTTTTCCAACTGCCGGGGCATGGATGATATCAACGGTGACGGCATGCAGGACTTCTGGTTTGTGACCAATGAGCGTAAGGTGCTTGTGGGCTTTTCAGACGGTTCCAGTTTTGGTTCTGTCACCCAGCGTACCACGCTTCCGGCCGGTTCGCAGAACAACTATACCGGGGGATATTTACATGGCTTTGCCGACCTGAACGGCGACGGTAAAGCAGACCTGTGGGACATCTATGTGTCGCCTGATACCAACGCCTACGGATTGTATGCCAGGCTCTCCCAGGGCGAGACCTTTGGCCCGCGAAAACGCTGGCACGATCTGGGATACGTGACGTGGGCCTGGACTTCCCTCCTGCAATGGTGGCGGGGGTTTGCCGATTTTAACGGGGACGGTAAGCAGGACTTCTGGTATTTCCCTTCAAATGATGGCCAGCCCGTTCCCTATGGCTCCATCCGCATTGCCCTGTCTTCCGGTGACCCGGACGTCGGGTTTGTTCAGGAAAGCACATGGGCATCCTATACACCGACAGCAAACAACCGTGCCGGTTTCGGGTTTGCCGATATCGACGGCGACGGCAAGGCCGATTTTTTCCGGTCGGATAATGCTGAAAACATTATCAAGGTAAGGCAGTCCACCGGCTATGACTTCAAACCGCTTGCCGCATGGGCGACCCTTCCCACCTATATTCCGGACTGTAACCGCCATTTTGCTGATTTTAACGGCGACGGCAAGCTGGACTACTGGTATCTGTATGCCGGTGTGCATGTGGGGCTTTCCCGCACCAACCCGGTGGGCCTGCTCAAAGAGATCGACAACGGCATGGGCGGCACCTTTACCCTGGACTATACCCCCTCTTCCGCCTATGACAACCTGTGTCTGCCCATGGTTCTTCAGACCGTGTCCTCTATCACCGCGGACGACGGCCGTGGCAACACCTACACCACTTCCTATGATTATGAAGACGGCTATTATGACTATCCGGACAAGGAGTTCCGGGGGTTTCGATACTCCATGCAGACCGGGCCGGACGGCACCTTTCAGAAAACAAAATTCATCATTGACGACACATGGTTGAAAAACCGGATCAACTGGGCAAAAACATGGTCTCCCCTGGCAAACCCGGATGTTAACGACCCGATCAGTGACGTGGACTACTCATGGGAAAAAACGTTTCTTAACACCGAAGAGACCTGCGCGTTTGTCTACCTGTGGAAAACCCGGGTAGACACCACTGTGGGCGGGGTCAGCTCCTTTACCCGGGACCTGACAACCTATCAGGACACCCTGTCAAGCGGGTTTTTCGATCTTTCCACCACGGTTTCCACCTGCGGGTCGGACGGCGTGAACTTTGAAACCATCACCACGACAAAAACACTGGAAAACCAGGGTGGCTGGACATGGCGCGTGGCAGAAGAGACCCTCTCCGGCAATCAAAGCGGTTTAAAACGCCAGACCACATACACCTACGACAGCAACGGCAACCTTGAAACCAAAACCCTGTATAATGACACGGGCACAAGCCCGATGTTTTCGTATACCTACGACGCCTATGGCAATCTTGAAACCGAAACCGACGCGGAAAACAACCCCCCAACCGTGTTTGAATACGATGCCACCACCCACACCTTTCCCACCCGGATCATTGCGCCGTCCACCAACGGCGTGTCTCATGTTATTGAAAAGACCTATGACCTGCGCCGGGGCAAGGTAAAAACAGAAACCGATGAAAACGGCCACACCACCACCTACCATTACGACCCCTTTGGCAGAACAGAACGCATTGACGCGCCGCCCAACACCGCCGGCCAGTTCGGCCAGATCGCCTATATTTACGATGACGATGCCGCCACCCGCAAGGTGATCTCCCTGGTCAAGGAAGACGCCAATGATGTGTGGGTAAAAGACGGCAACGGCGGGGTCGGGTACGAAGGCTATATCAGCGACAGCATCTATGCTTATGCGTGGATGGACGGACTTGGCAGAAGAATAAAGACCAAGACCAAGGGCATCAAGCTGGTGGAGGGCCAGCCCACGGCAACAGCCGTGCTTACGGACTTCTATTACGACGCCTATGGCCGTCAGAACCTTGTAAAAGGCCCCTATTTTAACGGCGACGAGCCCTATCCCCAGGTGCAGACCTACTATGACCCGGACATGCCGCAAAAGCCGGTCAAAATAGAGACCTGGGACAGCGCCCTGGGCGCCATTGCCACAAACTTCTCATACAGCGGTCTTGCCACCACCATCACCGACCCGGACGGCGGCAAAAAAACAGATATCAAGGACTGCCGGGGCAACCTGATCGGTGTTGTCGAATACAACGACAGCGGCGCCCAGTATTACACCACCTATGAATACAACGCCGTGGGCGAACTGACCCGGGTGGAAGACCACCTGGGCAATGTCACCTCAATCGAATACAACACCCTGGGTCAGAAAACCTCGATGAATGACCCGGACATGGGAGAGTGGTTCTACACCTACACCCCCAACGGCAGCCTGGACACCCAGACCGACCCCATGGGCCAGGCGGTGAGCTTTGAATATGACGAACTGGGCCGGGTGACGGACAAGATATATTCAGCCAACGGCAACAACGTGACCTATGCGTACGACACCGGCACCAACGGCATCGGCCGGCTCTACCAGGTCTCCAACTTTGTCTCCACCCTGGCGCCCTATGTAATCACCACGTACGACGCTTACGACCAGATGGGCAACCCGGTCCAGGTGACCCAGGAGATGGCCAAGGCCGGCAGTACGCCCCGCACCTACACCTCGGGCGCGTCTTACGACATCACGGGCCGTCCACAGGAGGTCTACTATCCGGACGGCTTCTGGGTGGGCTACGACTATTACGCAAACACAGGCCTGTTAAAAGAGGTCAAAGGCGCCTACGACCTTAATCCTCACACCTATGCCGCCTATGCCGATTATGACCCCTCCGGCCGCATCAAGCAGATGGGTTTTGGCAACGAGGTCTATCACACCTACACCTACGACCAATCCTCCAGGCGGCTGGTGGGGTTTGTCACGGAAGACAAAAACGACCCGCAGCAGCCCATTATTCTTCAGCACCGCACCTATACCTACTCAAAGGCCGGGGACGTGACATCCATTGCCGACGGCCTGCTGGGCATGACATACCACTACACCTACGACAAGCTGCACCGGCTCACATCAGAAACCGTTACCGGCAATGTGCCGTCCATCATCACGCAAGCCTCTGTGATGAACTTTGACGACTATGCCTCCGGCCCGGCAGCCCACGGGGTGGACACCCTCACCCTGGACAGCATGACCCAGACCGGCCAGGAATACGGCTATAATTACGACGCCACCGGCAACATGATATCGGCCCCGGACTTTACAGACCCGAACCAGCCCGCCACCCGGTCCATTGAATACAATGCCGACGGCATGCCGGTTTACGTGGGCCACTCCGCCCACGGCGCCACGGAAATCGCCTATGACGGCGACGGGGCACGGGCCATCAAGGCTTCAGGCATTCACGATATCTACTATGTCACCGGCTCCTTTCAGGTGGAGGAATCGAGCGGCGCAGCGGTGCGGACCACCAAGTACATCTTTGCGGGCAACGCCCGCATTGCCATGATCGCCACTGTGGGGGCCGCGGACACCACGCGCTATTTTCATACCGATCACCTGGGCAGCACCACCGTGCTGACCGACGAAACCGGCCAGGTCGCCTATGGTTTTGGCTACCTTCCCTATGGCCTGGACAGAGAGCCCGGCACAAACGACCCGACCCCCTATAAATTCACCGGCCAGGAACAGGATTCTGAAACCGGGCTTTACAACTACAACGCAAGGCTCTATGATCCGGCCATTGGTCTGTTTACGCGGGCGGATACCATTGTCCCCAATTTTGCCGATCCACAGACCCTGAACCGGTACACCTACTGCCGGAACAACCCGCTGGTGTATGTGGATCCCAGTGGGCATGTTTTTGGAATTGATGATGCAATTATTATCGCTGCTGTAGTAAAAGGAGCGGCTTATGGAGCGGCCATCAACGCGACAGTAGCAGCGGCCACTGGAGGAGATATAGGCCAGGCCGCACTAACCGGTGCGATACAAGGTGCGATTTTTGGTGGAATACATTGTATACCGGGAATGGGTGAAGGGGTTAATGCCTTCTCTGCCGCCAAACAGGCAACTGTTCATTTTATGGGTGGCATGGTAGGCGGTGGAATCAGTGCTGCCGTAACCGGCGGTGATGTGGGCCAGGGAGCAGTCATCGGCGGGCTGTCCGCCGGTGTCGGTAAATTCGCCGGCATGAAATACCTTGACGGGGAAAACTGGGGAGTCCAACTGGGCGGACGGTCCCTGCTGGGCGGCACGTTTGGCGGTGTTGCCGCTGAAATGAGCGGAGGAGACTTTGGAGACGGGTTTGTTCAAGGCGCAAGAATGGCGGCAATTGCAATGATTTGCAATGATATGAACCAGACTATGTTTGATAGCTTATCCAAATTGTGGTGGAATGATGGTAAGAACAATAATGACCCACGAATGAATCCATATGCGAGAAAAAAGCCATATGAAGGCACATATGAAGGCGGAATAGATGCCATTGGCGCCATTGGTGAGGCGATCAAGCCTGATATGGAAGGAATGGCGGCTCGAATACAGTGGCAGTTAAAAGTTTCAGGTTTAGAAGAAGCGATCAATGCTGGCCCTTTGCATCCGCTTCATTGGGAACAGACTGCGCTTTGGGGATTTTCGGGTATATGGCTTAGGCAAGATTACTATTTAAATGAGCCATGGGGGCATACCGTTTCAGGGTCGCACTAAAGAACAAGTTAAAGCCATGGAATTACAATAAGGTTTATAATAATGAAAATACCCTATTTTTTTTATATCAAATATTGGATTGCTCATTCTGCTGCAGCAATGGCAGTAGGCCTCTTACTTATGTTGTTGATACCTCCTTTGCCCGTCTATTGTCCATGGTTTCCATTGATATGCCTATTAATTGATCAGGTTATTATATACAGACTTTTCTGGGGTGATAGACAAGGCGATTTTGAATATAAATATAGAGAAGTCATACTAGAAAAAAGAATTAGCCGTGTTATTATACAAAAATATGGGGTATTTAAATATTTTCAATATTATATCGATCAATTTAATCAGATAGGATATTCTCAAAAAACAATATGCCTAAATCTATTAAAAGATGAAAAAATATCTCAGGATTATGCAAAAAAATTTATCATCTTACTGAAAACAAGTGATCTTTTTGTGAAAGACGGGGACAATACTAGCGCTATCCAGTATTTAAAACATGCAATTAATATCAAGCCAACGGATCTTGTAGCAAACTATCGTTTAGCAGTATTGTATGAATCGATAGGAGATAGAGAAAAAGCTATCGAGCACTATCTCAAGGGGATGAGGGATTCTTTAATTAACTCAGATCGATTAAGGCGGTACATAAAATCACAAATTAAGCGTGTGGAGACAAAAGGACCTATGAAAAAACCACCTATGCTAGGCCTTAGGTATATGAGTTGGTAAGGTGTAAAAGTTAAGGAATTCCCAATTCCGCCTAATTCCGGGGACACCTTACTTAATTGATGGCGCCGCCGGTTTCTAAGGATATATTCGGCTCATGGCAAGATTGGCAAGAGTTGTGGCTCCCGGCATGCCTCACCATATTACCCAGAGAGGCAACCGGCGTCAGAAGACCTTTTTCTCTGATGATGATTATACTGCCTATATCGACCTGATGGCGGAGTGGTGCGACAGGCATGGGGTGGAGGTCTGGTCGTATTGCCTGATGCCGAACCATATTCATCTGATTGCCGTTCCTCCTGCGCACGAAAATCTAATGCTTGCGATTGGTGAAGCCCATCGCCGGTATACCCGCCGAATCAATTTTCAGAAAGGCTGGAAAGGCCATCTGTGGCAGGGGCGATTTGCTTCGTACATACTGGATGAGGCCTATCTGCTGGCATGCGCCCGTTACATAGAGATGAATCCGGTGCGGGCGAAACTGGTAGAAACACCGGCAAAGTGGAAGTGGAGCAGCGCGGCGGCTCACATCAAAAAGCAGGACGATAAACTGGTAAAAACTGAACCACTGACTGCACTTATTCAAAAGCCACAGAATTTCGAGGACACCTTACTTATCTAAAAGCAAGTTTTTTTTGAAAATTTGCCGTTGGGCCAATCAACTCATGGAATATTCGGGTTAAAGGATTTCAAGCCCGTTCTGGATAATCTCATTGGCCAATGGATGAGAGGCGTCCAGGTCGTTGTATCGTGCACGCATGTTGAATGTAGATGCGGTTTTCCAGCCTTAAAACGTCCTTTTGGACCTTAAAAATATTATACCGGGACGCCCTGGCTTTTGCCGCACTGGGGTGCGGCGCTCCCGGGAAGCGCCTTGAATTCCAACCGCCGCGCTGGGGTCGCCCACGCTAACATTCTGAACAGATGAACTAAAGGTTAAATAACACCGTTAAAACAGGCTTAAAAGCACCTTTTGAGGCATCAAAAGGTGCTTTTAAGCTTTTTGCCACCACCGGGTTTCGATTTTGATTTCGATAAAGTGCTTTTAATAGTGATAGCGGCAGGCCAGTATTCTTATGGTGTCTTTTGTCACTTCATAGACAAGCCGGTGTTCCTGGTCAATCCGTCGGGACCAGCAACCGGAAAGCTCATGTTTTAAAGGTTCCGGTTTGCCGGCACCATGAAAGGGGTCGCGCTGAACTTCTTTGATCAGTTTGATGATGCGAAGGGCTTTTTTGCGGTCTTTTTCAATCCACCAGGACAGGTCTTCAAACCCGGCAGGATCAAACACCAAGTTTTTTACAGGCGTCATCAAAGGAGATATTCTCCTGGCGGTTTTTGGCGGCCAGCAGTCGCTTTTTCATGGCCTTGCTTTTAAGGAGATAGGCGGTCTCTTTTTCCGATTGAATCTCCTGCCAGAGATCAATCGGTACAATCACGCCGGTGACCTTGTTCTGTTCATCAGAAATGTATTGAATCTGTCCCATAAAAAAACCTCTTTTCGGTAACCTCGGTCGAGGTTATCTTGCTCTGCATTCATATCGGCCCATGGTCAGGGCCGCTGGTGCAAAAGCCATTCTATTTTTTTCATTATTGGACATCAAACAATGATAGTCAAGCCCGAAAGCGGGGAAATCGTCCGGCCACCGGCAGGGCCTTCTTGGCTTTTGCCGCACTGGGGTGCGGCGCTCCCGGGGAGAAGCATTGTCGGCTCTGGTGTGCGGCGCTCCCGGGAAGCGCCCGTGAAGTCCGGGACATGGGCGACCCGAAGGCCAAGGCGAAAAGGTCTGCTCTTGGTTTTTATTGTATGGATAGCGCGCGTCTGTTGATTGACAGGGCTTTACAGGCCCTTTACTTTTTTACCAGTTCGAATAAATCGAATTTGGATGCCGCCCGGTTAAAGGTCAGCACATGGTCACAGCCTGACAGGTGGGCTGAAGCGGCAATCAGGAGATCGGAAAGCTCGGTTTTTGACGCCCGGGCCGACACGATAAAATACCGGATCACAGGCTGCGCTTCAAAAGTCAAAATGGGCATCATCATCAGGGCCTCCAGGACATCGAGAATCTCTTCGCGTGTTGTTCCATAGACCGACTCCAGCACCCATATGGTTTCAAGCACCACCAGCAGGGGAATAAACAGGGATTCCCGGTTTGTTTCGGCTGCCTTGAACAGGTTATAAACCGCTTCGGCCTGTTGCTGGTCGTCTTTGACAAGAAAGCGGATCAACAGGTTGGTGTCCAGTGCCTTCATTTGGCCCGCTCCTGTAGTTTCCGCCGGATCGCGGCATCCATTGCCTCGACTGAAACCGTCTTTCGCCCGGGCTTGTGCAGCCGGCCGAAGACATCATCCACCCTTTTGACAACAGGCTTGCAGATAACCTCGCCGTTTTCGTTAAGGACAAATTCCAGCTTGTCCCCCGCGTGCAGGCCCAGGGCTTGCCGGACCGACACGGGGATGGTGATTTGGCCCTTACCGGTTAAAGTGGCTAGCGGCATGGCACACTCCTTACTTTCTTGTTTTTCCTTACCTGACTGTAAGGGGGAAACCATAAAAAGTCAATGGTGAAATATTCGGGGCAGCCGCACTTGGGTGCGGCGCTCCCGGGGAGAAGCATTGTCGGCACTGGGGTGCGGCGCTCCCGGGGGAATGCCGGGGGGACCATAGTTTTCTTAACAGGGCTCTTTTCTCCGGAGAGAAGGTTTCTGTAGAAATTAAGGGAACAACAGTAAAAAAACTATATGGGAGCCGTGAAGGAAAAGGTGGTCCCGTTTTCGGGGGATGTGAGAAAATCGACCGTTCCGCCCAGGCACTCCTCGCCGAACCGTTTCATGGTATAGGCGCCAAGGCCCCGGCCCTCTTCCGCATGGGTGGTAAAATCCCGCTCAAAAATCCGCCGGGCAATTTCAGGCGAAATAAAACCTTTGTTCCAAACAGAAAAGGTCAGCCGGTCCAGGGTCCGTGAAACCGACACGCGAACGGTGTCGCCGGGACTGGATGCTTCCAGTGCGTTTAACACCATATTGGACAACACCCGTACCGACAGAAAACGGTCAGTGGTAAGCACCAGCTGGAGGTCGCTGCTGGGCTGGGGAAACAGCAGATCCTTGTCCCGGGCCTCGGGATGACCGGCAAAGGCATCGCCGATGTCCTTTAAAATCTCCAGTACCGTCACCGGTTCCCACTGAGGCGTGTAAACCCCCTGCTCCCGCCTGAAGAGAAGCCGATGAATTTCAACCTCCCGGGCCAGCCGGGTGGAAAGGTGGGAAACACGCTGGAGCAGGTTTGATGCGCGGGAGGCTTCGCTGTTCTTTTCGTTTTCATAATGTTGAAGCAGGCCCATCAGCCCTGAAATGGTGTTGCTGATGTCGTGCAGAAAGGAACGGGTCAGAAAGGCCATTTTCTGGCGCCTGGTGATGTCCTGCAGAAAAACCAGCAGAAACAGCTCCCCCTTCAGGGAGAGCGGGGTACATCGTACCGAAAGGTAAAGGTGGGCCTCATGGTTTTCCTGGTGGAAGGTAAGGGTACAATACTTTTCAACCGTTGTGTTTTCACACAGGGCCGTGACAATGGCGATGGCGGCGCCGCAGGAGGCGCAGCACTGGGAGGTGCCGCAGCCGCCGGGCATCTCACCGGCATGCACGCAATGGACCGCTTCCCCCGGCCGAAGGCCCAGCACATCATGCGCGCTGCCCACGTTCAGCATGACCAGCATGGCCTCGTTGATCACAAGGATCTGGCGGTGCCGGTTCAATACCATGAAGAGTCCCGGCACCAGGCGCATCAGGCCGTCCACAAGCACGTTGTCACTGATCAGTGTGATCTCTTTTGCCAGTTGATCCCTGTCGGCCCGTTCCGGAGAAGCAAAATGGGTGTCCATCGCTCCCTCCCCGCCCCGTGGGGCGTCGTAAGAACCGCGTTGACCGCGCTTTTTTTACTGCCTGCCGCTGATGAAACGAGCTTTCGGAGCGTCTTCTGGCTACACAAACCGGCTGAAATCCACCCCCCTGGCCTGCCCCCTCAGCATGAACCAGTGATCTTCATTTTCCGGGGGATCAATCTGCTCATCCTTCGGCTTTTCAACCAGGACAATGGCCTCGGAAGGACAGGTGGAGACACACAGGCCGCAGCCGATGCATTTTTCACGGATAACGCGATAGGTATCATCGGCCGCTTCAATGGCGTGGACCTGGCACCGCTCATCGGCGCACACCCCGCACGCTATACACGCGTCGGCGTCAATGGCCGCGTAATAATTGGAGACAACGGCGCTGTGGGCGCCCATTTCGTTGATGGCCCGCAGCACGCCGCAGCAGCACCCGCAGCAGTTGCATATATAGTACTGGCCGTTTTTCATATTGGCCGCCATGTGGACCAGGCCCGCCTCTTCGGCTGTTTTCAGAATATCGTAGGCCTCCTGTTTGGAAATCACCCGCATGCCCAAAGGTGAGTTGTCAAACACGTTCGGCACCGGCGCCACGGCCAGGCACACCTCCCGGGGCTTGTCGCACCCGTTGTCGAGCATGTGCTGCTCTTTTTTGCAGATACATTCGTTGACGCCGAAGGACTGGCCGTTTTCGATGATGGCCGACACCCGGTCGTAGGCAAGGGCCTGCTGGCCGGCGGAAATCTCTTTTTCAACAGGCACCACCCGCATCAGGCTGGGGCCGTTCTCGAAAAACTGTTTTCCGAAATGGGGCGCGTAGGCCTCGCACAGCTCCACGAACTCTTTGTCCATGCGCTGAATGTGAAACTCATACAGGCCGAAGACCCAGGGCATCATCTTGTAGAGCTTTACCCCGCCCAGGTCCACACCGAACAGCAGGCCCCGGCGCCACATGCTGTCCAGCTGTGACGCCAGTTCGGACTTGGGCCGTTTGGTCCGGGTCGCGATCTGGTCCACGGTTTCAAACTTGAGCTTCATTTCGCCGAACAGATCGGCCTCTTCCGGTTCAAACATTTTCTGAAGCAGCCGGATTTCAACGCCGCTGTCGGTTTTTGGAAAGCCGTTGGGCAGGGTGTCCAGTACCTCGGCCAGACGTTGATATACCGGGTCGTTCATTATGTTCTCCTTGGGGCAAGCGGTCGTTGTTATTCGTTTGCCTGCTTGAATTCGTCGGCAAACGCGTTGAGCGTCAGTGTCAGGGGCCGGTCCTCCTCGGTGGTGGCTTCCAGTGAAATGGGGGCGGGCTTGCGGAAATGATCATCTTCAGACCGGGCGCAGAGCCATGCCGCCCGAAGCGCCTTTACCGCCTGAAAGGCCGGGGCCCGGACATCCACCAGGCTTTTTTCCAGGACCAGTTCCAGCCGGCCCTTTCGTTCTTCAAGGTGCATGAGCGGTGCAATGGGAATGCCCAGGGGCACCCACTTGGCAAACCCTTTTTCCAGGTTCTTGATGGCCGCCATCTGGCCGGTAGCACCGTTGGCAATCAGGGAGAAGACGGTCATGCCCAGGTTGTAGGTGTAGGTACAGTCAAAGGTGGTGGGATCGTTGCCCCGGCCGTCATAACCGTAAAAATGGTACTGGGTCTTGAACTTGGGAATCGACTTTTTAAACAGCTTTTCAATGGGGCCGGGCACTTTTTCATTATCGAGAATGGCGCCCTGCCGGGTCAGTTCACTGGTCAGGGTTTTTAAGGAGATCATGCTGACGTGAAACAGCAGGTAGTCCTGGCCCCAGTTTCTGAAAAGAAAAGGTCCGTAGTAATCAGGATCCATGCCGGCCTTCTGCATGGTTTGAACATAGTAGACGTTTTTGATGCCGATTTTGTACTCCCCCTGCTCTATCAGCCGCTCCAGGTAATCGGTCACCAGCTCCATGATCACCCTTTCGGTCTCCACCTGGGAAAAGGGAAAGTTGCCGTGACTGTCCCGCTCCATGAGCAGGCCTTCCTGAAAGAAGGGCGGAATATCATTGAACAGGTCGTCATCCCGGGTGTTCCACACGGAAAAGTCCGCCTCTTCCCTGGAGCGACGGGCCAGACGCCGCAGGTAGTCGAGCTTGTCTTCCAAAAGGAGGAAATCCGTGTGAAAGTCGGTGTCGTGGGTATAATTGTACTCACCGATAATCGTGTTGAGTTTGATGATGAATACCTGGATTTCATTGATAAATTCCAGTACACCCTCGGGTATTACAATAACCCCGTAATTTTTTCCCACTGCGGCGCGCCGCACAATGGCATCGCAGATGACACGGGAGAGATGACGCAGGGTCATGCCGTAGGCGGTATAGTCGATGGTGCCCGCTTTTTCAGCGGCATCCAGACGCCGCTGGTCCACGTAATCGGCCAGGTCTTCACCGATGAGGGTAATGTTGGCATGGGTCTGCAGCGCCACCTCAAGGGCCAGATGGCTGGCCACGCGGCCCATGACCTTGCACACGTGCCAGTACTTGACATCCGAGCTGCAGTCGGTGCACAGGTTGCTGATCTGCCGGGCAAACCCGCGGGCCGCGGAGTGGAACCCGAAAGACATGGCGCACAACACCCGGCCTTCGTCGTCCCGCACCTGTATATCACCGTCAATGGTCTTGGGCACGCCGATGACCTGCACCCCGTCTTCCAGCATGGCCTGGGCCAGAAAGGCGGCATTGGTGTTGGAGTCGTCCCCGCCCACGATCACCAGCGCATTCAGGCCGTACTTGGCGCAGGTCGTTTTGGACAGGGCCATTTTTTCCTGCGTATCAATTTTGGTGCGGCCGGTCTTGATCATGGAAAAACCGCCCGTGTTCCGGTAGTTGTTCACCATCTCCGGCGTGATTTCAACAGCCTCCCCCTCAATCACACCGTCGGGCCCCAGTATGAAGCCGTAAATAACGGTTTCCGGGTTGGCGGCCCTGGCCGCGTCAAAAAGCCCGGCAATGACATTATGCCCCCCCGGCGCCGGCCCGCCGGAAAAAACAATGCCGATGGTCTGTTTCCGGCAGTATTTTTCCTTGAAATCCTCTGCCGGTGCATCTTCCCTGTAAATCTGCTGCACCGGATTATCGATGATATCGGGCAGCTGTTTTTCCGCTTCCCTGTTTTTCTTGAACTTGAACCCTGAAACGGTTCGCACCGCTGTGTATGCGCCGGCAAAGGCCTCACACCGTTCCGGCTGAAAGCTTTTGCGCAACGTCTCTTCCCTGCTGACATTATCAACGACCTGACGAACCTCCTTTTTTTGAAGGAAAGCCGCCATGCGTCCGTCTTCCGTTGTCATTCAGACCCCTCCGTTCAGAATCATGTCTCGATTGTCACCGTAAAAATAAAAATCGATGCCGCCGGGCACCGCGAAAATTTTTTTGAGTATATCATAATCATGACAGTAAAAATAATACTTGCCGTGCCCTTGATGTGTCAAGCAGTTTGTCTGCGCCGTCCTTGGCCGTGCGTGATGAGAACCGGCCGCTGCCGCTTTGCGAAAACGACGGTTTATGATAAGAAAAAAAACATCTTTGAATTGGTTTAATCGAAACTGGCGTCCAGGCAGATAACGGATAAGAAGCAGACCCAGGGAGGTAAGATGAGCGGAACAACATTTAAAAAAGTTGAGGCATCGACCCGCAGTCTATATGGTCCGCGGGCAATGCTGGTTTGCGGTTTTTCGCCGGCGGATCAGGATAAGCTCATGCGAATGACAGGCGACATGGGGCTTTCCCCTCTTCCCATGATTTTCACGACAGAAACCGATGGAACGGTTTGCCTCGGCGATCTTGTAAACCGGCCGGATCAGTCCGGCAGGGGCGGCGATTCTCCCGGCCTGGCCCGGGCCATTGTGCTGTCCGGCATCACCGAGGCGGAGCTGCACCGGATACTGACCGCCTACCGGGAAAGCGGCCTGCCCCGTCCGCTCTGGGCCACCCTGACCCCCACCTCGGAAAACTGGCCCCTTTCGGAGTTGCTGGCCGAACTCGACGCCGAACGCCGGGCCATGGAAAACCGAAAGCAGCCGTGACCGAAATTATTAAACGCGTCCAGAGATAGGATGGCCGGGGCAGAAGATCGGCTCCGCATACAGACGCGGGGCCGGCAGGGTCCCGCCCAGGTCGAGGCCAAGCAGCCCCACGGTCAGTTCATGAAAAATTTGTTCCACAAATCCCGGTCCGGCCGATTGGACCGCCTCTTTAAAGACCGCCATTGTTACTGAAAAAAGCCAGAAGTGTGCGGATGAGAGTTCGGGATAATTGTAGGTAAAAGAGTGCATGCCCATGCTTTTGGGCGGGTGGGAACCATCAAAGACAAAAGACTCATTGCCGGACAGGTACCGCGTAAACAGGCCGACCGCATCACTCGTGATATGACCCAGCGCAAAAACCTCTATCTCCCTTAATGCAACAACCATCTCCTGTATCGTACCTGTTTTTTCTTTTTCAACCGTTGCGCAAGGAGAAAACAGAACGGATCACTCCGATTCGTCATCCCGGCCCCACGCACTGAGCATCAGCAGGAGCCCTCCTACCGAAATCGAGGCCCCCGCAGGCAGCAGGAACACGCCCAGGCCCGCGGTCTGGGCGTTCTGACCGTTTCGCTGCATACCGATTCCACCGGCAGTATGCTGGCTGGTAATCGAAACCGTTTTCGAATTTGAAGGCTGAACGGTTGTGTTGTAACCCAGCACGGAAAGCGTCAACCCCACAATCACCAGCCAGATACCCGCAAGAATAAGCCCTCCCCTTTTCATTGCCCCCCCTTGTTGCGCCTGTTAACCGAATAGCCGACGCGTCGACAGTAATACTTGATTTTTAAGTTTCCGATGATATCATTGCAAGCCAAATAGCATTGATGAAACAAAACAGTGTTTCACAGTGAAACGTCATGAAATTGCAGGCGGAGATGAAATGCATTCCATGAAAAAAGGCAATAATTGCGAAAACAGTACCAAAAACGCAAAAAATGCCCTGCTCGGTATGCTTCCGTCGGTTGACGCTTATGCTGATTTCAAGGCGGACATGCGCAAGGGCTTTTCCGACGTGATGCCGGCCCTGCTTTCTTACGCGGTGGATTCCGGTCTGGTAAGGGAAAAAACCGAAGCCGCCTTTCTTGCATTTCTCGAAACCAATCCAGCTTCTTCCGCTTCTATTGAAGGCCGGACATTTTCCGACCTGCTGGCCCAGGTCCTTGGCACGAGATCGGTAAACAGCCTGCTGGAATTCCTTAATACATATGCCAACCGGTTTTGCATGATGCCGGTTCAGGCATCCATGTTCAGCCGTTTGAAAAAAAACTTTCATCCCAACACGCCCAAAAAAAGAAATGCCCTGCGGCTGCTGGCGTTCTGGCTGGGGGCAAAGCGGCCGGAGCTGGGGTGGAACTATGAAATGCTGTTAAAGCTGGCTGATACCCGGTCTGCTGAGCCGGTAACGGTTGAGGAAAAAGAGGGGGTCAGAATCACTTTTGCCCTGCAGGCCGCCGGCGACATCCTGGACATCAAGGCCGTGGAGTGGCTGAAAACGGAACTGCGCCAGTGCCTCTCTGATCTTAACCTGCACCATATTGAACCGCATAGAATATCGTTTACCCTCTCCACAGCCCATGTTGATATTCCAAAGACGCCGGGACCATCCGGTGAGCCCAGGCTCTATGCCAGGGCCATTCGCAGCAGCCTGGCCCTGGCCTACCAGATGCCGATCCGCTGGGCCCTTTCCACTCACAGCAGCCGGCAGTGTTCCATTATCGTGGCCATCAGCGCAGGGCCCTTTGACCAGGCGGATCCGTTTATTCAGGCGTTATTGTCTCTGAAAAGAACGGGCATCACCCCTGTACGGATGACCGATTTTGCCAGGCTGTGTGTCAAGCTGGCGGACGTCAAGATTGTGTTTCGCAAAACGCCGGAAGAGTTAAACGTGGGTTTTTTGGATGAAACACATCTAAACGTCTGGCATGTGGATTATTTCTGGTCCTACCTCTATTACGACTTTGTACCGCCCCTGCTGGGAGAAAATGTTTTACCCACTACACGCGACGCATATGAAGAATTCAGGGCCGCAGTTTTTTCCCCGGACCATGCGACAGGAGACAACCAGGCTCTGTCGGCGATGCGCAAATCCCCACAAAATGCACTGCTGATCATCGAAATCGCAAGAATACTCATCGCCAAACGGATGCTGTATGAGGCAGATGAGGTCTTGGCTGTCATTCTGGCCTCTTACCCTTATCACATGGTTGCAAGGGCCTGCAGAATGACTATTTATCAATATCTGTCCATACAACAACCAGATCCGGAAATAAGTGCGCATCTTTTTGCCAGGGCGATCCAAGAGGCCGCGTTCATTGAGATGTGGCATCCTGATGATGCCGAAGTCTACACGGAAACCGGACTGGTCTATTACGCAAGGGCCGTACAATTGATAAGGATCTACCGAAAAAAACAAAGCAATCCGGATTTAAAAAAAGGAGACACCGTTCAACAGGCTTTGGGCCTATTGGAGACTGCATTGCATTTTTTTAACAAAGGGGCGGTTCTTTCTCCGATAACCGACATGAGGGCCGAATTCTGGAAACGAATTGCCATGAGCCTGCGCGGTATCTTACAGAAGGATGAAAACGCTCTGATGAGCGGAGAGCCGATTACCGACCGGTCCGACATTATTTACCACACATCTCAGATCTCCTGGAGAACGCTCGGCTGGATCAGGGATGACTCCCCCGAAGAGCATCAATTCTTCTCAGACAGGCTATACAACCTGATGCAGCAGTATTCAGAAGACGTCTCTGTAACCAATTGGACACCGGGTTTAAAATGCATTTTTGCGGGACAGTTGTGGAGCACACTCCCTTTTGTAACAGTGGCTTTCGCCAAATTGATGATAGCCATGTATGCGGATGCCATTCAGGATGCTGAGCGGCTGGCGCATTTTAACATCGGCGTCTATTCGGCTTCCGGGTGCTATACCGTAATTCAGTCCCCTGCCCATTTTATTGAGAACGCCCGTAAGTACATCAGCATCCTGGAATCCTTGTTAAAAGATGATTTGGAAAAACCGGATGACCACCTGATTGACAGAAAAAAAATTCAACGCGTGGCCCTTCCCTTTGCCCTTCTGGATGACGAGGTGGAATCCGATATCATTCTCGAGTCCGGCATTCAAACAGAACCATAAAACAGAAAGCGTCGGGGGAAGCATGCGCCACTTAAAGCAAAAGACCAGCAATGGAGAGAACGGGAACGCAAAATATGCCCTGCTCGGTATGCTTCCGTCGGTTGCCGCTTATGCTGATTTCAAGGCGGACATGCGCAAGGGCTTTTCCGACGTGATGCCGGCCCTGCTTTCTTACGCGGTGGATTCCGGTCTGGTAAGGGAAAAAACCGAGGCCGCCTTTCTTGCATTTCTCGAAACCAATCCAGCTTCTTCCGCTTCTATTGAAGGCCGGACATTTTCCGACCTGCTGGCCCAGGTCCTTGGCACAAGATCGGTAAACAGCCTGCTGGAATCCCTTAACACATATGCCAACCGGTTTTGCATGATGCCGGTTCAGGCATCCATGTTCAGCCGTTTGAAAAAAGACTTTCATCCCAACACGCCAAAAAAAAGAAATGTTCTGCGGCTGCTGGCGTTCTGGCTGGGGGCAAAGCGGCCGGAGCTGGGGTGGAACTATGAAATGCTCATGGCGCTGGCCGATACCCGGTCTGCTGAGCCGTTACCGGCTGAGGAAAAAGAAGGGGTCCGCATCGCCTTTGCCCTTCAGGCCGCCGGCGGCATCCTGGATATCAAGGCCGTGGAGTGGCTGCAGTCGGAACTGCGCCAGTGCATTGCCGACCTGAACCTGCCCCGTATTGAGCCGCATAGAATATCGTTCACCCTTTCCACGGCCCATCTGGACCTTCCCAGGGCGCCGGGCCCATCCGGTGAGCCCAGGCTCTATGCCAGAGCCATTCGCAGCAGCCTGGCCCTGGCCTACCAGATGCCGATCCGCTGGGCCCTTTCCGACCACAGCAGCCGGCAATGCTCCATTATCGTGGCCATCAGCGCGGGACCTTTTGACCAGGCGAGTCAGTTTATTCAGGCGTTATTGTCTCTGAAAAGAACGGGCATCACCCCTGTACGGATGACCGATTTTGCCAGGCTGTGCGTTAATATCGCCGACATCAAAGTGACGTTTAATAAAGAATTTGATGAACTGGTCACCGGCTTTCCAGGCACAACATACACAAGGGCGTGGCATGTAGACCATTTCTGGTCCTACCTCTATTTCGACTTTGTCCCCCAGCTCCTTGAGGAGGGGGTCATGCCCACCACAGAGGAGGCGTATCACGCCTTTCGGAACGAACTCTTTTTCCCGGACCATTCAGCCGGCGGCAACAAGGCCCTGTCCGCCATTCGAAAATTTCCTCAGGATTCGCTCCTGGCCATTGAGGTGGCCAGAAGCCTTATCGCCAAACGGATGCTGCATGAGGCCAATGAAGTGCTTTCCACCATCCTGGCTTCTTACCCGCGCCATATGGTGGCACGCACCTGCCGGGGCGTCATCTATCATTATCTGTCCATGCACCAGTCAGACCCGGAACTGGCTGAAGCGTTTTTTGACCGGTCTGTCCGGGAGACCGATATTCTGACGCGTCACTATCCGGATGAGCCTGAAGCACACACAGAAACCGGCCTGCTGTATTATACCCGCGCGATTCAATTGATTGCCACTTTCAGAAAGAAAAAGAGTCCATTGTCCCGGGAAGAGACGATCCGGGAAAG
Source organism: Desulfosudis oleivorans Hxd3 (assembly GCF_000018405.1). Classification (NCBI taxonomy): domain Bacteria; kingdom Pseudomonadati; phylum Thermodesulfobacteriota; class Desulfobacteria; order Desulfobacterales; family Desulfosudaceae; genus Desulfosudis; species Desulfosudis oleivorans. The sequence goes on along the minus strand of NC_009943.1, from coordinate 2,020,288 downwards.
CATGGCGCATCTGAACAATGCGTTGCGCCTGTTTAATAAAAGTTCAGCCATCGCGTCGATTACGGACATGAGGGCCGAATTCTGGATCAGACAGGCCGGAATTCTGATTATGATGCTGAAAAAAGACGAGGACACCCTTCTGAGCAGCCGGACGTTGACCGACCAGCAGGATATTGTTTTTGACACATCAAGGCAGTCTTTTAAAATCCTCGGCTGGATTCGGGATGAGTCCGAAGACGCGTACCGGTTTTTCCAGGACAGGCTGAACAACCAGATGAAAGAATATGCTGAAGATGTTTCCGTGACCAACTACTCCCCCAGTTTAAAATGCATCCTTGCGGGATACATGTGGAACACCCTTCCCGAGGTGACCGTGGGGACCGCCAAAGTGATTCTTTTTCTTTATCATGAAGCGATTCAGAACGTGGAGCGGCTGGCGCGCTTCAATATCGGCGTTTATTCAGCTTCCGGCTGCTACACCCTGATTCAGTCCCCGGCCCATTTTATTCGAAACGCCCGCAAATATATCAATCTTCTGGAAACTGTGTTAAAAAAGGACCTGGAAAAACCGGATGACCATCTGATCGACAGAAAAAAAATTCGAAGCGTTGCCCTTCCTTTTGCCCTTCTGGATGATGAGGTGGAGTCCGGTATTATTCTGAAAAGCGAGATTGATACGGCCATGCCCCGGCAGCCATAACACCGGTTGCTGTGTACTGTAAATTTTTAAGATAAGGACAGAATCATGCCTCTTTTCACCATTGACGCGGACAAATGCAACCGGGACAACATCTGCGCGGCCGAGTGCCCGGTCAAGATTATCAAAATCAACTCTGACAGCGTGCCGACACCGGTGACCGGCGCGGAAACGGTATGTATCCGTTGCGGCCACTGCGTGGCGGTCTGCCCTACCGGCGCGCTTTCCCATGTCGACCTGAAACCTGAAGACTGCCTGCCGGTAAAACCCGAATGGCTGCTCTCCCCGGAACAGGCCGAACATTTTCTGCGCTATCGCCGGTCCATTCGTACCTACAAGGACAAACCCGTGGACCGCCAGACCCTTGAAAAACTGATTCACATCGCCCGATACGCGCCGTCAGGACACAACATGCAGCCGGTACAGTGGCAGGTGATTTACGATAAAGATGAAGTGCGGCGCTTAAGCGGCCATGTGATCGACTGGATGCGCCACATGCTGTCCGCGGCACCGGCCATGGCCAAAGCCATGCATTTTGACCTGGTGGTGGGGGCCTGGGACTTTGGCGTGGACGTGGTAAGCCGGGGCGCACCCCATCTGATCCTGGCCAACGGCCCTGCGGCCAACCCCTCTTCCCAGAGCGCCTGCACCATCGCCCTGACCTACCTGGAACTGGCCGTGCCCGCCTTTGGCCTGGGGGCCTGCTGGAACGGATTTTTCAATGCCGCGGCCATGACCTGGAAGCCGCTTCAGGCGGATCTGGGCCTGGCCGAAGGTGAAAAGAACTTCGGCGCCATGATGGTGGGCCACCCGAAATTCAAGTACCACCGCATGCCGGAACGAAACGCGCCGGTCATTCGCTGGGCCTGAGAGTTTGCAGCGGGGGATGCTTATACCGGAACATGATTATGTGCGCGGTTGGCAGATGGCTCCTGTCGGATTAAGGGCGGACTTTTCAGAACGGCCTACTGAAACGCCCTCAGATCAATACCAAAGGTAATGGCCCCGATTACAGCGCCCTCATCTTTCACCGGCACGGAGATCTGAAGCAAATAGGTTTGGGCACCGGGATCGAACTCAACGTCAGACACCTGAATCGTACCTGTGGCAACCGTATGTGTGAATTGGGCTTCATCTCCCTGCCAGTAGTCTGAAATCTTATTCGTGGCAGCAACCAGCGCCCCCTGGTTGTCCACCAGAAAAATTTTAGCATAATAGGCCTGCTGCTTCTGAATGTCCTTCAGGTAATCGGCAATCTCGTTTTCCAGCACGGTTTTCACAAACTCGTTTTCTGCCTGGGTTACCGCCCACTGCTGATCCAAAACCTTTATCTCGTCCAGGGTTCTGGCCCTGGCATTCTCTTTCTTTACCGCATCCACCAGCACCGGATCAGTGCCGAAAGCGGCAATGGCCGAGTTGCCCAGATCGATCATCTGCTCCGCCACAGCGAGCCCCGTGCCATACAGCAGGATGATGGTGCCAAGAACCATTGCATATATGCTCTGTTTCATGATACATGCCCCTTGTTATAAAAAGTTGTGGTGTGACGCAAGTTTCCTTGTTTATACTCATAATTTGCAATAGGCATGCCAGTAAATCGTTTTTTCTACATAATGGAATTTAAAGGTCTGAAACAATTTGATTTTAATATAATATGAAAATATTGAAGTTATAATCAGAAAGTCATTCAACAAGCGCCTTTTTCAATTATTGTTTTTTATAAAACAGATAGTTAATGAGATATCACCGGTTTCCTGAAAAACTGGAACAGTCTTGTTCAGCAGGATAAAATCGGGAGGAAGGATCAGGCAAAACGTCAAAAAGTGTCGCTTTTTTTGCCAAAAAACGGCTGAAGCGGCCTTGACTGTAGACATGCTGCTTGACGCTTGACATGCGGCGACATACAGGTTAATTAGTTTCCATCCATAAATGGCCTTTTTCCGCAATCTCTGCGTCAAACTTCGGGCTTCCTTGTGCGGCGTACCGCAGTACGCCTCCGTGTCAGCCCTTGTTTTCCTTGATCTTGCGAAAAAATTCTCATTTCTGGCTTGGAAACACCACATGGTGTCATCCATGTTAAATGGATGGGCACTAATTTACCTGATTGAACAGTTGATAAATATTTTCTCTAAAAAGAGGCACAGCAAGAACCTTATGGAAACCATCGCCTATTTTGACGCATCCCATGACATGCCAGAAGAGGTTATCGCGGCTGCCGGGTTTGTGCCGTACAAGATCCTCGGGAACGTACACGTATCCAATGATCCGGCGGATCGCTACCTGCCGGCCTTTTTCTGCCCGGCCGCCCGCAGCATGCTGACCGAGGCCCTGGCAAAAACCGGTCAGTGGGCCGGGATCGTTATCGCTCAGGGCTGCAATGCCACCAACCGGCATCACGATGTGTGGAAGCGCCATGTGCGTACGCCGTTTCTGCATTGGTTCAACACCCCTTTGAAAGACGATGTCCCGGCCGTCCGATTCATGAAAACCGAGCTGTGGCGGCTGGTCGACGCCCTTTATCGTCAGTTCGGCATCCTTGTTAACGAGGCAATGCTGGCCGACGCCTGCCGTGAATCCAACACCATCAAAAAGAAGCTTCAGGTTTTTTCCGGGCTTCGGATGGAAAAAGACATAACCAACCGGGAATACCTGGAGGTCCTGGTAAAAAGCATGACCCTGCCCAAGCCGGAAGCCATAAAGGAAATCGATGCCGCCATTGCGACAATGAAAAACCGGGGGCCTTTTCCCGCAGATAAAATAAAAGTGCTGCTGACCGGCTCGGACGTCACCTATCCGGAGTTGATGGAACAGATCGACGAAGCCGGATTTCGTGTGGTCCGGGATGATCTTTCCATCGGGGAGCGCTATTTTGCAACCCTGATTCCTGAAGAGGAAAACCCCTTTGAGGCTCTGGCCCGGTATTATCTGTCCATACCAAAACCCGCCACCAAGCTGGGCCTGAGTAAGCGCGCCCAGTATCTGGAAACAGCTCTCGAACAGTCGGGTATCAGGGCTGTGATTTCTCAGTGTCTCAAGTTCTGCGAGCCCTATGCCTATGACGCGGTCCTGGTGAACAACGCCCTTAAAGAAAAAGGATGCCGGGTGCTGCACGTGGAGCGGGAATACACACCCACACCGGACAATCAGATGGCAACCCGGCTGGCCGCATTCGCGGAGATGGAATAATTTGGATCTTTCATGTTTTTTTTAAAGTAAAACAAATAAATTAAAAGACAACGACAATTATGAACGCAGAAAAACCGAACCCTCCTGCAACAGATGAGAGTGCCCCGCTCCGGGTCGACACCCTGCCCCACGCAAAGGCCCTCCGGTGGCCCATGACCTGGTATTTTCTCACGGGCAAATTATACAGCCTGCTGCCGTGGAAAAAAACGGCCTGGACCTGCGCCGGGTTTCCCATCGAGCTTTTGCTGGGGCTCGATATCTTTCCCCTGCATCCGGAAAACATGGCCACCGTGGCCGCGGCCCAGAAGCAGTCCCGCCGGCTGATCGAACATGCCGAAAGCATGGGCTACTCCCGGGACTTGTGCTCCTACTGTAAAACCAACATCGGCGCGGTGGATACACAGGCGCCCTTAAAACACGGCGGCATCGCCCGGCCGGATATCATCACCTGCACCAACACCATCTGCGACACTCACTGGAAATGGTTCCAGGTCCAGGCGGAAAAGCTGGACGTTCCCCTGTTCGTGTTCGACTGTCCCAAGATCGTCAGCGGCACGGACGAGCGCACCATCGAGGGGTACGTGACCTACCTGGTGGAACAGTTCTATGAATTTTTCGATTTTGTCAAAAAGCACACGGGGAAAGAACCGAACATCGACCGGATGGTCCGGGCGGCGGAAAAGTCCGAACAGTTGAGCGTCCTGTGGCGGGATATATACGAGTACCGCAAACGCGTGCCCACACCCTACAGCATGGCCGAGACGTCCGCCTCGTTTTTTCCCCTGGTGGTCATGCCCGGGGCACGTTCCGGCATCAAATTCTTTGAGAAGATCCTGACCGATATCCGGCAGCGGGCCGAGCAGGGCAAAGGCACCTTGACAGGGAAGGAGCGCTACCGGCTGATGTTTGAAGGGATTCCCTTCTGGTACCGAATGCGGTTCATGTACGATCTGGCCCGGTACGGCGCCGTTGTGGTTTATGAGCCCTACACCTTTTCCTTTGCCCCACCCAAACCTGTGAGCATGGGATACGCCGAGACGCTGCGACATGTGGCACGGGCCATGATGGACGTGCCTTACACCTACAATCTTGAAAAGCGGATTAGCTACTTCAAACAGGCCATCCAGGAATACCGCATCGACGGTGTGATCCTGCACGAAAATCTGTCGTGCCGGCCGTCGAGCACCGGCATGATCGACCTGAAAAACGCCATTCAGCAGGAATGCGACATACCGGTGCTGATCATTCAGTGCGACATGAACGACCCCAGGGCCTTTTCCGAAGAGCAGATCAAGACCCGTGTCGAAGGCTTTATCGAGCTGATGGATAAATAAAAAAAATAACGGGCAAAAATCCGACGGGCCACACCGGCGAGGCTGCCTTTGCCCGGTCCCTGCCCCTCATCCAAATCACCGTATCCTCAGTTCAGACACAAGGTCCAGAACACCTTCCGCCGTGAAAAAATAAATTTCATGGGCCGTTACCTCTCGGGGTGCAGTGACGTCCACTGCGTTTTCCCTGAGCAGGGGAACGATCTCAATGGCCGTGACATCATGCCACTTCTCCTCCACCTGAATCCGGACCACCACTCCCTGTTCATTGATCTGGTGCGGAATCTGATAGGAATCCAGTACACGGGCCACAAAGCTGTTTTTCTGCCGCACCACGGTGTCGGCCCGCTGTTGCAGGGCGCGAATCTTTCCAAACTCCTGAGCGTGGGCATGGGGGCACGACAGGCACAGCAGGACAGCCGCGAATAAGAGACCGGGGATTGTTTTCATACTGTTTCTCCTTTGCTGGTCTGAAAAGCAGGGCCAGTATATCCGGGGAACCGGTCGATTCGCAAGCATTAACCCGGATATTTCACGATTGGCACAAAATGCCTCAAATCGTTCATGACCGTTTGTATTTTCAAAAAAAGTCTGAGATCTATTAAAACATTCTGTATATTATAAAAAACTTACCACTGTCGAAAAATTTCATGAATATTCGGGTTAAAGGGTTCCGGAAAAGTTCAGTCCTGGCCGCCTTTGACATAAAAGGCTTGATAAAAAAAGAAAAATCTCATACAAAAACAGTTCAGGAAAACCAAGACTTTGGAGAGCCGCTTGCGCTCTCCGCGCCTTTGTGGTGCAAAAAACAAAAAAAGCTCCAGTTATGGGAGAAAATCACATGGAACCGGTCAGGGCGGATCAGATCAAAAAAGTGCTTATTCTGGGGGCCGGTACCATGGGCCAGCAGATCGGTTTTCTATGTGCCGCCAAGGGGTTTGAAACCGCTATCTACGATCTCTCCCCTCCCCTGCTGGACACGGCAAAAAAGCGGCTTGAAAAGCTTGCCGGCCGGTTCGTCTCCCGTCACCGCCTCACCGGAGAAGAGGCCGCGGCCGCCATGGCAAGGGTCACCCTGACCCCGGACAGCGAGCAGGCCGCGGCGAATGCGGACTTTATCAGCGAATCTGTGACCGAGTCCGTGGAGATCAAGTGCCGGGTGTTTGAGACATTTCACCCATTGTGCCCTGCCCGGGCGATCTTCACCACCAACACATCGTCTTTGATTCCCTCCATGCTGACACATGCCGTGGGCCGGCCGGACCGGTTTGCCGCTTTCCATTTTCATAACACCCTGACCTCCGATATCGTGGACATCATGCCTCACCCCGGCACAACACCGGAAACCGCTGAAACCATCCGGGCCTTTGCCCTTCGCCTGGGCCAGGTACCCATCGTATTTAAAAAAGAAAACCACGGCTATGCCTTTAATGCCCTTCTGATGAACCTCTGCGACACGGCCCTTTTTCTGGCCGCCGGCGGCGTGGCCGCCATTGAGGACATCGACCGGTCCTGGATGGGCATCATGCACATGAAGGTCGGGCCTTTCGGTATCATGGACTCCATCGGCCTTGACACCGTGCTCAAGGTCAATGAAGTGTGGGCCAACCAGCTCAATGACCCCAGGGCCATCACCAATGTTGAATTTCTAAAAAAATATGTTAATGAAGGAAAGCTGGGAGAAAAAACCGGAGAAGGCTTTTACCGGTACCCGGATCCGGCCTTCAGGCACAAAAACTTCATAAACCAGGCCTGACGCCCGGCATTATTGTTCCACTTCTTTATTCCGGTGTACAGGTCCCCGGACATGGCCGCAACCCTTAACATACGGATAGTGCAATGACCTCCATCAAACAACACCGTCACGTGCCCGCACTCCTTCTGTGTACGCTGCTTGTTTTCTGCGGCCTTCTGGCTACCGCCGTTGCGGCCCCTTCCGGCGTGCCCCTTGATGATTCCACCGGCACGCTCTACATCGGGCAGCAGGTGGAATACATGGAAGACAGGGCCGGTGCCCTGTTTATCACCGATGTGACCGACATGGAAGATCGATGGAAAGCGTCGGACAGCACTGCCTTAAGCTTCGGGTTTACATCCTCGACCTACTGGTTCCGGTTTACCCTGGACAACACCACCGACCGTCCTAGGGATTTTTACCTTGAGTTCGCGTACCCCCTTCTTGACTTTATCGAGCTTTACACACCCCAAACCGAAGGCCTGTTCAATACCATCAAAGCCGGGGACCATTACCCCTTTTCCACACGGGAAATCATTGACAAAGACTTTGTTTTTCTGCTGACCCAGGCTCCCGGCCCCGCCACTTATTATGTGAAAGTTAAAACCAGTTCTTCCCTTAATTTTGAACCGGTGGTCCGTTCTCACAATTCCTACCTGAGCAAGATCAACAGGACCTACCCCATCTTCTGGCTCTATTACGGCGCCATGCTGATCATGGTGATCTATAACCTGGTCCTCGTTTTCGTGATCCGGGAAAGAAGTTATCTCTTCCTGGTCCTTCTCATTCTCTCTTATTCCCTGTTTCAATTCACGCTCAACGGATTTTCCTTTCAGTACCTGTGGCCGAACTCCATCTGGTGGGCCAACAACTGCCTGCCCATGTTCATGGGTCTTGCCATGGCCATTGCCATGCTGTTTATGCGGTCTTTTATCGGCATTCGGGAGCGCCATGCCAAAAGCCTGGTGGACCGGGTCTCCATCTACCTGGTGATTATTCCCAACACCGCATGGGCCGTTGGTTCTCTTCTGCTTCCCTATGCCGTGAGCATCAGAGTGGCTACGGCGCTTATCATCTTCTCTCTGGTTGTGGTCATTCCCAGCGGGTTTATCTCCCTTTCATTTACACGATCAATTCGATTTATTGTGATCAGCTGCGCCTGCCTGTTTATCGGGATCCTGCTGTTCGCGTTAAAAACATTCGGGCTCCTGCCTTCCAACTTTATCACCCAGTGGGGTGTTCAGATCGGTTCCGCGGTTTTCATCGCGCTTCTTTCCATCGGTCTTGCCGACAAGATCACGGCCATGAAAGACGAACTGATCACCACCAACTCCAACATCTCCCTGATGCTCCAGAGCATTTCCCAGGAGGTGGAGGTCCAGGAAAATGACCTTGAAAAATACAAAGAAGAAGAGATCGGCGACATTCTCAACGAAAGGTTTCACACCTTCATGGACCGGTTTAAGGACCTGGTGGATGATGTCAACAGTAACACCAATCTGCTGAAGAGTTCGTCGGCCAACCTGCTGGCCCTGTCCGATAAAATGACATCGGAAACCGCTGAAATTTCAGCCAACTCCAACTCCGTTGCCTCAGCCTCGGAAGAGATGAGTTCCAAGATGGTGGCCATTGCCAGCACCATGGAGCAGACCTCCCAGAACGTCAACCTGATCGTCTCCTCGGTGGAGGAGATGACCACCACCTCCGACGAGATCAGCATGAGCACCGAATCGGCCCGGCAGACAACGGAAAACGCCGTTGCCCAGGCCAAAAACGTGTCCCAGAAGGTGGACAACCTGGGCATCGCCGCCGAAAGAATCGGCACCGTCACCGAGGTGATTGCCGAGATATCCAAAAAGACCAACCTGCTGGCCTTAAATGCCACTATCGAGGCGGCCCGGGCCGGAGAAGCGGGCAAGGGGTTCGCCGTTGTGGCCAATGAAATAAAGGATCTGGCACGGCAGACTGCCGACGCCACCCAGCAGATTAACCGGCAGATCGAAGAGAACAAGCAGGTAACCGTGGCGGCGGTAAAAGAGATCGGCCAGATTGTGGAGACCATCAAAAACGTCAACGAGATCGTCTCCACCATTGCGTCGGCCATCGAAGAACAGTCGATTTCCATCCGGGAAATTGCCAGCAACGTGGCCCAGATATCCCAGGGCATCTCCGGGGTCAACAAGGGCGTGTCTCAGTGCTCTATCGTCGCCAACAACGTGTCAAAGGAGGTGGTCTCCCTGAGTGCCTCCTCGAAGCAGATGAACAGCAACAGCCTGACTGTTCGGGAGAGTGCCGATGACCTGCTGAAGATGGCCCAGCATCTCACGGAGCTGATGCAGAAATTTAAAGTTTAACCGAATGCGGAAAGACAACCAATGACACACGAGGACGCGGGAAAATACAGGGCCAAACACCCCCCGGGTACGGCCCTGCGGCCGGGCCTGGCCCAGGCCCTGGAAACCGTTGCCCGGGACGGCCGGGTCACCTGCGCGGCGGCCCATAAAATCGCTGCTGCCGCAGGGGTTCTGCCGACGGAGGTGGGGAAAGCCATTGACCTGATGGAATACCGGATCACCACCTGCCAGATGGGGCTTTTCGGATATCCGGAAAAAAAACGGGTCAAGCCCGTTGACCCGGTGCCCGGCCCGTTAAAAGACGCCCTTCTGGCCGCGTCTTCGGACAACCGGATATCGTGCGCGGCCTGCTGGAAAATTGCCGATGCCCTGAAAATAGCCCGCATGGAAGTGGCCGGGGCCTGTGAAACACTTGGCGTCCGTATCAAGCCCTGCCAGCTGGGCGCCTTTTAAGGGTAACCATTCCGCTCACGACAGTTCCGGATAGTTTCTTGTCTCCGCCACAAATCCTTCAAAATCATACCGGTCAAGAAAGCGGGAAACCATTCGGCCCACCAGGTCGGCGGTGTCGACGCGGAAACCGCCTTTTTCATCCCTTCCCGCAATGGCCTTTGCATTGGCTACGATGGTGGACAGTGCCTTTGCGGTAACCTCTATATTAACGTGTATATCCAGTCGATCATCAGGGCTGCTCATGGTTTCAGTTTCCTTGTCTTATGGACATCTCTAAAATCGGGTTAAACTGCCTTACCTTCTGCCGCAGCAGCTCCCCGGCCCCGCGCAACCCGCTTCCGACGGGGCCTTGCCGCAACAGGCCGTGTCACCCAGCCCGGGCATCCTGTTTTTCGCCACACCGGACATGGACGACGGGGCGGACAGCAGTTTTCTGACGTTTCCGCTGCCGCAGCTGCCGCAGACCGGTTTTCCCCTGTCCGCAATCCCCGTCAGTATCTCGCTCGTTTTTCCGCAATCCATACATTCATACTCGTATAAAGGCATTGTCTCCTCCTTTTTTTTCCTGCGCCTGCACCGCCGATATCCATCCGGTCAGCCGGATTGGTTGACGTTATATAATATATAAGGGTTACATGGGGGTCAAACAAAATTCAATGCCGCAGTCAAAGCGGCTTTACAGAAAAAATGGTTGTCAAACCACGGTAAGTCGATTACAATTTCAAAATATCTGTTAAGAAATCCGAGGAATAATGGTTGATTCTGCCGCCACATCCGAGACCGGTTCAAAAGAGAACCTCCGTCGCATGCGGGTCCATCCGGTTACGCTCTCTTTTATCAACGAGTGCGCCGAATATGAAAAACCCTTCAACGACACCTATATTCAGAAATCCCTGAAACCGCTTCGTATTGCCATTGTCCTGGCTGTCATTACATGGAGTTCCTTCGGTCTTCTTGACCTCTTCATTGAACACTCCCAGTACCTGAGCATGTGGAAAATCCGGTACGGTATTCTGATTCCCAGTTTTATTCTGGGATATTTTTTTTCCTACACAACATTTTTTGAAAAATATTTTCAGCCCATCGTCGCGATGTACGCTGTTGCCGCCGGCCTGGGCGTCACCCTGATGATCCCGCTTTCCACTTCCCCCATGCGGCACACCTATTACGCCGGGCTGATCATGGTGCTCCTGTTTGCCTACACCATCCTGCGATTGCGGTTTTTGTGGGCCAGCATGGCCTGCTGGCTGGTGTTTGTGGCCTACGAAATCACAGCCCTTGCCATCAACACACCCGCCGATGTCCTGATCAGTAACAACTTTTTTTTCGTCAATGCCAACATCATCGGCATGTTTGCCTGCTACTACATTGAACTCTCCCACCGAAGGGACTTTTTTCTGGCCCGGCAGCTGGAGCAGGAAAAACAGAAGGTCAGCACCATCAACTATGAGCTGGAAGAAAATGTGCGCAAGCGCACCCTTCAGATGATCAAGATCAATGAAGACCTCAACCTGACCGTAAACGACTACAAGCGGGCCCAGGAAAGCCTGAAGAAGAGCGAAGAAAAATACCGCACCATCATCACCAACATGGAGGAGGGCTACTACGAACTGGACCTGGAAGGAAACTTTACCTTCTGCAACGATTCGGCCTTAAAAATCTTTCGGCACAATCCGGAAAACACCCTGGTCGGCAACAACATGCGCGCCTACATGACCCGGGAACACGCGGAGCAGGCATTGCGGGCCTTTAACGAGATATACCAGACCAACATTCCTGAAAAGGCCATGAACTGGGAGATTCAGACACCGGATGGCGCCACCTGTTTCCTGGAAGTGTCAGCAACGCGCATCAATGCCGCCGATGGCCGGGCCCAGGGCTTCCGCGGCATCATTCGGGATATCACCGAACGCAAGAAAATGGAAAAAAAGCTCCTTGAGTATTACGAGAACATCAAGGAGACCCGCACCATGACCATCCTGGGGCTTGCCAAACTGGCCGAATACCGGGACCTGAATACCGGCGAGCACCTTGAACGCATGATGGAGTATACCCGGATACTGACCCAGACCCTGGCCGAACATCCCAAGTACCGATCTTATATTACCAGTGAATATATCGAAGACATTTATATCTCCTCGATCCTTCACGATATCGGCAAGGTCGGTATCACCGACGAGATTCTGCTCAAGCCCGGCAAGCTGACCCCGGACGAGTTTGAAAGGGTCAAGGAGCACCCGGTGCTGGGCGGCGATGCCCTGCGGGCCATGGAGTCACGGGTGGAAGGAAAATCCTTTCTCACCCTGGGAAAGGAGATCTGCTACCACCACCATGAAAAGTGGGACGGAAGCGGTTATCCCGACGGTTTGCGCGGCGAAAACATTCCCCTGTCCGCCCGCATCGTGGCCCTGGTGGATGTGTATGACGCCCTGACATCCGTTCGTGTTTACAAAGGGGCATCCTCCCATGAAGAGGCGGTGGAAATCATCACCGCTGAACGGGGCAGCCATTTTGATCCGGACATCGTAGACGCCTTCCTGTCCAGGCAGGATGTTTTCAAAAAAATCCTCAGGGCCACGCAGGAGGAGACCCGGGACATCACACGGGAGCATACGCGGGCGATAAACTAACGGTTGACAGCAGGCAAAGACGCTTACTCCGCGGGCACCATTCGCAGGCCAAAGTTTTTCATCTCGTAGATAAAAATTCCGTCCACCTTCAGAAAGCCATCGGCAAACACCGCCGGAGACGATGTCTCTTCCACGCGGACAATATCGGCTTCCACCTCCACCCGCCTGTTCTTCGGGATGATCTGTCCCCGGTAAATCCATTCGTGCTCATGGTTTGTCACAAATTCAAACCGGTGGGTTTCAATCTTTTCCGGCCATCGGCGGCGGCACACCTCTTTTAAGAGCTGAAGAAAAGACTCCAGCCCCAGGGAGCCGGGGCAGACCGGGTCCTGGTAAAAGTGGGCCTTGAAAAACCATTCATCCGGATCGACCTGCTTGATCCCACGAATAAAGCCCAGACCGGCTGATCCGCCGTCCGGAATCCAGCACTCCACGCCGTCGACCATCAGCAACGCTTTACCCGGCAGGGCCGCGGCAGGGGCCGGGTCAACGGCAGGGTCATCCGGCGTCAGCGGCGAATGGATCTCAAAATCAAAACCAACGGACCGTTCAAGGTCAATGGGCGATGGTTTATGGGACCGTTCAGCCGCCCTGGGCACCCCCACCTGCCGGGCCAGGGCCTCTGCCGAGAAAAACCCGAAATAGGTGGTGCCGCTGTAAACCATTTGCCCGTCGGTATCGGAAAACACCTCTATATCGAAATACTCAATGATCATGCCGCCGGACTCGGCCACCTTGGTCATGCGGGCCCGCATGGTCAATGTCTTCTCCACGTTTCGCAGGTCCATGTGCTGGATCGCGGTTCCACCCAGGTTCCGGAACTTGACGTCTTTGGCACTGTGCAGGGCCGACCCCGCGTAGGCCGCCAGCCAGCCGCAGGGCTGCAACGCGATTTCCAGAAGGATACAGAAGGGCATGGAAGGCTGGCGGTTGGCCGCAAAATACCAGTCATCGGGCCGCACCGTGTATTCGGCCTCGATCCATCCGCCGGGCTTGACCTCCCACTGGGGATGGTCGATAAATGTCACCCGGTCCATGAAAAAATAAGGCGGCCCGGGCAGCCGTGCGATGATCCGGCCTTCGTCAAATATTTTATATGGCGGGCCGAAGGCCTCGGAGGGTTTTCCAACGGCATAGGCCAGCAGTTTGTCCCGATCGTAAAGGGTCGGCTTCCGGGCGGGCTGCCTCTCAACTTCCGGCCCGCGGCCGGCCCAGAACGATTCGAGTTCCGCCTGTGTCAGGCCTGTGGCTTTGAGGGACATTTGCTCAAACATCACGATCCGCTCCCCGTCAGCGTACATGAAGGCATCGGCCAGCACATAGGGCTCCGGGTTGTAGCCGATCTCGCGAAGTTCGATCTCGTAAAGCACATGCCGGGTTTTCCGGGTCACCGGCCCCCGGCATTTTAAAACCGCGCCCTTATCCGGCACCGGTTCAAAGCAGACATCCGCACGATCGGTCACCCATCCCATGCGCAGCAGAAGGACCCGCAGGGCCTGCTCGCAGCACTGATACATCAGGGTGCCGGGCATCACCATGTCATCCACAAAATGGCAGGTGAGAAACCAGTCATCCGAATGAATGTCGGCTTCGGCCTTGATGTTGCCCAGCCCGTACCGGCCCCCTGCCGGATCAATGGAAAGAATCCGGTCGATCAGCCGCATGCGGCCACCGGGCAGGCAGAGGGAGGGGGGCAGCGTGATTCCGGCAAAAAGCGGGCCGAAACATTTTTCAAGCCTGCCCTCCCGCAAGGCATTCACCTGGTCGTCGGTATAAGACGCTGTCGCAACGGGAACCAGCGGCTGCCAGCCATTGATTGTTCCCGGCCGGGGCAGCAGGTCCTCTTTTTTTAATACAATGCCGCCGGAAGCCCTGACCTCTTCAGGAGTGAAAAAACCGGCGCACCCGTTTCGCATGGTGATGATGTGGCGGCTGCCGATATAGCCATTGAATTCAAAGAAGAAAAGATACGTCTCTCCCTGGCGCACGAATTTTTTAATCTCAATCTCGTAGCGGATGGTCTGGCCGGACCGGGGGAGCCCTTCGTGAAAGGTGGCCACTGCGTCCAGCAGCCGGTAGCTGCGCCTGCCTTTTACCGCCAGGTCAATGCCCAGGTAGGAACATAAAAACAGGTCGGCCTGACCCGCCTCGATGGAGATACAGACCGGCACCCGGTCGGCCTGCAGGTACCATGCATCCGGATGCACGTCATGCTCGGTCACCACACGGCCCGATTTGAGGGAACCCTTTTCCCCCTCCACGGAAACAATTCTGTCCACCAGCATCAGGGGTTCGTCCGGCAGCCGGACCCGTAACGGATAGGTATCCACCTCGGCAAATTCCGGACCCAGCACCTTTGCCACCGAACCTGTGGCAAAGGCCATGCACATCTCCCGGTCAAAGGCCGGCGTGACCACCGAAGCCGTGGTAAAAACCGACGACGGCGCTTCTGACGCGGATAGTAAAACAACCGGGGCTGTTGGAACAGGGGCACGCTTCTGAAGTTCTTCCAGGCCGGACAGGTCCCCTGTGGCCAGGGCCGCCTCCAGAAGCCGGGCCTGAAGGGCAAAGGTCTGTGCCCCCACCTGGTTCATGTATTGGGAAAACTCAAGAAACGCCTGGTGGGCTTTGGCGGTGGCATCGGCATCGGAAACAATTTTTTCCATTACTCCGGCCCACGAGGTGCGGCCCATGTCCGGCATGGCCTGTACAGATGTCACCGCTGCTGTTCCGGGCGGCGGTGCGCTGATAAAAGTCGTATGCGCCTGGGCTTGACCGGCAGGCGCATACGCCGCTGGCAGCCGGACCGGTTCGGGCAGAACAAGTGCTTTGCCGGTTTTTACCGCCACCCGCCGTCGGGCGTCTTCTTCCGGCAAAGGGCCTTCCTGTTCCCACATCGGCGGATAGGCGTCCGCACCGTACAGGAATTCAAGATTCACCGGCACCCGCTCGGCAATCAGGGTGCCCATGCATTTTAATACCGTCAGGTAGCTGCTTTCCGAGCGGTTGCAAATGGAGACCGCCAGGTGGGGCCTGTCCGCGAGAATCTGCTGAATCATCCGGGTGCAGGAGTTGTGGGGGCCCATCTCCACGAACACACGAATCCCGTCCTTGTAGGCCCGCAGCACGGTCTGGGTAAAATCAAACCCGTAAAGGGCCTGGTCCGTGATGGACCGGGCCGCGTTCTCGGAGGTCAGATCAATGGCCCGGCCCCGGGCGCAGCTGTAAAACGTCACCCCTTCCGGCGGTGTCACGGGAAACAGGTGAAGGGCCTTGTAAGCCTCCTTTGCCGGCACGGCGGCATCGCAGTGGACCGTTACCACCCCTTCCAGGAAAACCGCCTCGCAGCCGAGAAAACGGATGGCTTCCTCCACCTGGACCCGGCGGCCACCGATCACGCATTCCGTCGGCGTGTTGACGATCAACAGATAAACCAGGGGAAAATGGCGGATCGCCTTTTTGACCTGGTCGGTGCCCCGGTTGACCACGGCCACACACCAGTCCACCTCCTGGTCCGGCGGTACATGCCACACCTCCCGGGCCGCGTTGCAGGGACCGGCCAGCTCGGTCGTAAACAGGTCGGAGTTTCGCATCCGGTCCAGCATTTCGCTGCGGTGTTTCCAGGCGCCGGTGGCAAACAGGCCGGCGGACTCTCCCAGGCTGTAGCCGATCACGGCATCGGGTGCCAGGCCGAACCGCCGGGCCAGCCAGGTCATGAGCCCACCGTGGGAAACCTGGCCGATGATCATGGTCAATGGATCAACACCGATTTTTTTGCGGCTCTCCTCTTCCCAGCCCGGCTGCCACGAATCCCGCCAGGGGAAAAAATATTCCGGCAGAAACCGGTCCTTGAGTTTTCTGGCTTCCGCGTCCAGCTGCCGGGCCACACCCGGAAAATTCACGCCGATCTCCCGGCCCATCCCCAGGTAATGATTGCCCGATCCGGGAAAGACAAAGGCGATCCGTCCGTCCTGGGACCCCACGGGATGAAGGTGGGTGGAATACCGAATGCCCCGCATGCCGCTGATGCTGCTGGCCCGGTCCCTGGTGATCAGCTCTTTTGCCTCATCCGTGAAACGGTCCAGTTCCGCCAGGGTGGCGGCCACGATGGCCACGGCATACTCCCGGTCAAAATCCAGGCCCTGGGCCGCGTACCAGCCCCGGGCCGCCTTTTCGATGCCGGCCCCTTTTTCATCGATGCCGCGAATGTACTGGCGCAGCCGGTCCAGGCCGTCGATCAGGGCCTTGTTATTGTCCCCCTCCACCACAAAAAGACCGGCCCGGCCGGGGTACAGCCCCAGAGGCTGCCGCCGTTCCCGCTCGATTTTGGCCAGCAGTTCCGGCGCGGCGGTTTCCGGCCATTCATGCTCTTCAATCACCACGTGGGCCACGCCGCCGTCACCGGTCATGGCGCCCACGCAGGCCCTTCTGGGGCCTTCGACGCGGTTGCGCAGCCAGAACTGGGGGGTCTTCGGCATATGAAAAAAGGTTGTTTTAAACCGGTCGTCTACCGGTGCCGTAAAATTGCAGAGCGGCGCCACCATCTGCTGGTACATGCACACCGCCGACTTTGCAAAGGCGGCCAGGCCGGCGGCGGCCCCGGTGTGGCCGATGGTGGGCATTACCGACCCCAGGGCACACCGCTTTTCAGCGACGGGTTTTTCGCGATTAAAAAATTCGCGGACAGCTTCGGATTCAACCCCGTCTTCCCCGGGGTCTCCGCTGCCGTGGGCTTCAAACAGAGAGATGGTGGATGGGTTTACCCCGGCATCGGCAAAGGCCCGCTCCAGGGAAAAGGTGTATGCCTGTTTCATGGCAGCGGCACGATCTTTTGAATCAAAGGCCGGCACATCCAGGGCCGTGGCGCTGCCCATTCCCTTAATGACGCAGTAGATGCGGTCCCCGTCGGCCACGGCATCGTCCAGCCGCTTGAGCACCAGGGCCGCGGCGCCGTCGCCGGGCAGCGGACCGTCGGCATCACTGTCAAAAGGCCGCACCCCCCCTTTTACGCTGAACGGCCGGGCCAGACCGTCGGCAATCACCCGCCGCACATCACCGGCCAGGTCCACGGCCCCCACCAGAAAAGCGTCGGTATCGTAGAATTGCAGGGAACGCATACCGATTTCAAGTGCCCGCAGCCCGGAGGTTTCGCGGCTGGAAACCACAAATCCGGGGCCGCCCAGTTGAAACTGCTTGGCGATACGGCTGGCCAGAATGCCACCCAGCGCCCCCACCACCCGGGAGGCGGTCAGCGGAGGAGAGCAGGCGTTTTTCAGCGATTCAAGCCAGGCAATTCCCTCCGGGCCTTCTAAGTGCAGCAGCCCGTCAGCCTTCCACTTTTGGACTTCCTTTGAAAGGCTCCACCGGAAATGGTAGTCATTGGCCTGAACATCAAAGTCCATGCCCATGACCGCGCCCATGCGGGGCCGTTTTTCCCGCAGGGGCATGCCCGCGTCGGCCAGTGCCCCGGCCGCTGTCTTGAGCATGAGCAGGTGCTGGGGCAGGATATCGCCGATCTCTTTTGGCGGAATGTGAAACTCGCCGATCAGCACGGCCACCTCATCGATAAAAGCGCCCCGCTCCGGAACACGGCCTAAATAATGTTCAACCCGGTCGATCATGCCTTTCCACCGGTCAGCCCCCGGGTTTTCAAGCAGGCAGTCCCCCCGCAGCAGGGCCTCCTGAAAGGCCCGCAGGCCGACGGCTTTTCCAAAACAGGTCTCCATGCCCACAACGGCGATATCCGGGGGACGGGACGGGGAAAGCACGGCATGGGTGGCGCTGGTGGATGACGGGCTGTTTTCCGGGGTCCAGCTTTCCAGCAACAGGTGGGCGTTGATGCCGCCGAAACCAAAAGAGCTGACAGCGGCCCTCAAGGGGTCTTTCTCGTTTGCGGGAAGCCACGGTTCCGGTTCGGTCTGGACCCGGAACGGGCTGTTGATCAGCGGACTTTTTGCCGACGGCGCAGAAAAATTGACCCCGGGCGGAATCGTTTGGTTGGCAAAGCCCATCAGCACCTTGGCCATGCCGGCGGCGCCGGCACCGGTGAGCAGGTGACCCACCATGGACTTGATGGAACCGATGGGACACTGGCCCGGCTGCCACGAAACGCCTTCCCATAACGCCCGCATGCTGGCCAGCTCCACCATGTCCCCCACCGGCGTGCCGGTGCCGTGGCATTCGATAAACCCCACGTCATTCACGGACCAGCCGGCCTGCTGGTAAGCGGTATGCATGGCCCGGACCTGGCCCTCGCTTTCCGGGGAAAGCAGATTCCCCTCCATGTCGTTGGAAAGACCGATGCCACGGATCACGCCGAGAATGGTGTCTCCCTCGACCACGGCATCATCCAGCCGCTTGAGCACAAACAGGCCGGCGCCCTCCCCCACCACCAGCCCGTCGGCTTTGGCATCAAAGGGCGCGCACACCCCGGACTTTGACAGGGCCTGCAGCTGGGTAAACCCCACCTGGGTGTAAAGCACCTCGGGCCGTGAAACACCGCCGGCAATCATCATGTCGGCCCGGCCTGCCTGAAGGTCGTCGCAGGCCAGCTTGACCGCGTAGAGGGATGAAGAACAGGCCGCGTCCAGGGTATAGGCGCACCCGCCGAACCGGAACGCCTTTGCCAGGAGCACGGCAGGCAGGCTGGTGACCCGGGCCGACATCAGGTCTGCCATTCCAACAGGCATTTCGTCGCCGGTGGCCTGGCGGTGAAAAAGCTTTCGGGCCACGGCCTGCCCCAGGATACGGTTGGCCAGGGCCGACGACCCCACTGTGGGCAGGGCGATGGCGGCCAGCACCACGCCGGTCCGTTCACGGCTCACCGACGAAACCGCACACTGGCCCAGGGCCTCCCGGGCCGCGGTCAGGGCGTAATGGTAAAGCGGGTCCAGCCGGGCCAGCAGATCGGGGTCAATCTCAAAGCCGGTGGGATCAAAGTCCATATCAACGGTGCCGGCCCGTTTTGAAAAGGTTTTGTCAACAGCAAAGGTTTTGCTGTAAACATCTTCCGGCGGCACCACCCACCGGTGGGCCGGAATTTCTGATATCGCGTCCACCCGGGCAACAATATTGTTCCAGAAGCTGACAATATCGGGGGCGCCGGGGAAAACCCCGCCCATGCCCACAATGGCGATTGGCTGGTAGCTGATCATGTGTTTGGTGCCGGTTGGTTGATTAAAAATTCCCTGCTCTTACTCTTACTCCCCTATCCATGTCGATCCCGATCCCGATTTGGATAAGGCATCCGGACTTGACCCCTTGAACCCTTTGTTTATGATTTAAAGGCCGCGCCCAGCGACTTGTCCATTACCGCTTCAAACCCGGTCATGCAGGCCACCATGGCGCCGTTCTCATCCAGGAAAAAGACATCCCCGCGCATCTTGCGGCTGGTCCGGTTGGTGACGGCCAGGACGGCGGTTACGCCCTCGGCGGGAAACGCGGTGCGGTATTGCCGAAAGGATTTAAAAGAGACCGGCAGGCAGACCATGCCCGCCTGTTCGTGGCACCACACAATGGCCATCTGAAAGGCCGTGTCCAGGGCCAGGGGGTCGGCCAGCCAGGTGTTGCGGACCGGCCGGCGAATCCACTGCTTGGGAGAAGGCGCGCTGCTGATGGTTGCCTTGATTCCCTCCGTTGAACAGGCCACCACTTCCTGAAGCCCGTGAAGGGCCTTGCCGTGAAACAGGACCGTATCGTAGAGCTCGGCTGCGGTGCGGGTATAACCGGAAGAGGCAAGCGAGGCGGGTTCCGTAAACACAGGGGGCGTTTCATAGGCGGCGGCAAGAACGGCCCGTGCCCCGTAGTGCACCGTCTCCTTTCCGCTGCTGTCGCTTTTTATCTGCACCGCCACTTCAAAGGCGGTCCCGCTTTTGATCGGCTTTCCAGCCAGCACTGTAACGGTGCGGCCGGTTTCATCAACCTTGATGCCGGACAGCACCCGCATGTCGTCGATGCCGATCAGCATCAGGCCGGGGTTGGCGTGCAGGGCGCCGCTGCCCACCCACTCGGCGGCCAGGGCAAAGGGCACCACCGGCCTGCCGTCCAGCAGGTGGGACTTTAATACCGGGAACTCCTCCACATCCACTTTGCGGGTAAAGGCCTCAAAAAGCGGGCCCGTGTTCTCGACCTCTTTTTTTGCGGGTGCCGGAGCGGGGCTGGTTTCCGGGGTGGCCTTGCCGACATCATCAAACCCGGCGCCGATCACCACCTCAACGTCACCGGCAGGCGAAGCCATCTCCTCCACCATGCACCGGGCCCCGGCGGCCAGGGGAATCAGGGCTACACGGCTCTTTTCAAACTCCCGTTTCAACGAGGCGGTCACCATGCCCCCGTCCCACGGTCCCCAGTTAAAGGAGATTACCCGGCATCCCTGGTTTTGCAGGGCCATCAACTGGGCTGTTTTGTTGAGTACCTCATTGGCCATGGCGTAGTCGGCCTGGCCCTTGTTGCCCATACGGGCGCTCACCGAAGAAAAAAAGACCAGGCACCGCAGCGCCTTCATGTCCGCCGCCAAAACCAGGGCCTTTGCCCCGGCCACCTTGGTATCAAACACCCGGTCGAACTGGTCGGCGGTCTTGTCAATGATAAACCGGTCTTCCAGTACCCCGGCGCCGTGGACAATACAGCGCACCGGCCCGAATTTTTCGCTGACCGCTTTGAACAGGTCTTCCACGGCCGCATCATCGCGCACATCGGTGGAGCGATACACCACCTCGGTACATACGGCCCGAAGGGCTTCCATGTTTGCCGCGATCTCCCGACCGGCCATGTGCTTTTTAAAAACCCGGTCCACTTCAGCCGGGGTGGCGGTTTTGCCGGAAAATTCATTTTCCAGGATTTGCTTCTTGATCTCCGGCTCGCTGGTCACACCGGCCAGCCAGGCCGGCTCAGGCCCGGGCAGCGGGGACCGGCCCAGCAACACCAACACGGGCCGAACCTTTTTTGCCAGGGCCAGGGCACACTGGGCGGTAACACCCCGGGCACCGCCGGATACCACCACCACGTCGCCGGACTTAAGCGGCAGGTCCTCGGGTTCGCAGGGAGCCGCAGCCAGGGCAACACCTTTTTTGCCTTCCACTGAAAGCCCCACTTCAACCGGGTCTTCAGCGCTTAAAATCTCCATTGCCACGGCATGGGCCGCCGCCTTTACGTCGGTCCATTCGGGATCAAGGTCGATCACCCGGCAGGTCACGCCCGGCCATTCAATGGCCGCGGTTTTCACCAGCCCGGCCAGGGCCGCCTGCATGGGATTAAACGCGCGGGTCCTGCCGAAACCCAACTGGCCGTCCAGAAAGGTGACGGCGGCAAAAATACCGACCTGGTTCTTTTTGACACCGTCGATCAGCACCGGCCCCACGCGGCCGGCCAGGGCAAAGGCGTCCTTGACAAACCGCTCATCTTCCGGGTGCCATAACTGCTTTTCCGCGGGGTCAAGGCCGCCCAGGATCAACAGGCCGCCGGCATTTGAAACATCCTGCTCAGGGGAAACGTTTTCCAGGAGCGCGGCATTGACATCCATGGCCATCAACGCCTCGACCACCGCCCTGCCCCATGATGCGTCGGTTGTGCAGACAAACAGGGTTTTGCCTTTTGCCAGCGCCAGGGGCGGCTGGCTGTCCGGCGGCAGGCTCTCCATTTGAATGACCCGGCGCAACACCGGCCCGGATGAATCGGCGGTATCCTCAGGGGGTTCCGCTGTAACGGCCGGGGCTGGCTTATCCCCGGCCGGGGTCGTCTGAATCCCGCCCAGTTTCATCAGGTGGTCGCAGATTTCCTTTAGCGTCCGCATCTCGGCCAGATCTTCAGGGGTGGCCGATGGAATGTCCGGATGCTCTTCTTCAAACACCGACAGGATTTCCACCCGCTTGATGGAGTCAATGCCCAGATCGTTTTCAATGTCCATTTCAAGGCCCAGCATCTCCACCGGGTAGCCGGTAACCCGGCTCACAATGTCCAGCATGGCCGCCTCGATATCCGCTGATGAGGCCCGGGCGGCAGCCGAAGCCGGAGCCGCCGATGGCGTTCCTGCCATGGCACCGAAAAGAGATACCAGGTGATCACAGATCTCCTTTAAGGTGCGCATCTCAGCCAGGTCTTCTGGCGTAGCCGATGGAATGTCCGGGTGCTCTTCTTCAAACACCGACAGGATTTCCACCCGCTTGATGGAGTCAATGCCCAGGTCGTTTTCAATGTCCATTTCCAGGCCCAGCATCTCCACCGGGTAGCCGGTAACCCGGCTCACAATGTCCAGCATGGCCGCCTCGATATCCGCTGATGAGGCCCGGGCGGCAGCCGAAGCCGGAGCAGCCGATGGCGTTCCTGCCACGGCACCGGAAAGAGATACCAGGTGATCACAGATCTCCTTTAAGGTGCGCATCTCGGCCAGGTCTTCAGGGGTGGCCGATGGAATGTCCGGGTGCTCTTCTTCAAACACCGACAGGATTTCCACCCGCTTGATGGAGTCAATGCCCAGGTCGTTTTCAATGTCCATTTCCAGGCCCAGCATCTCCACCGGATAGCCGGTAACCCGGCTCACAATGTCCAGCATGGCCGCCTCGATTGCGGCAATATCCACCGACTGCCCGGCAGGGGTTTTGGGGGCCGCGGCCGGGATGGCGGCCTTCGGTTCGGAAGGAGGCGTGGCCTCAGGTCTTACAGCAGGGGCCGATGGTGCTGACCTTTTAATGGGAACGGCCGGAACCACACCATCTTCGCCCATCACGGTCTGACCCAGGCTACGGGTCTTCTCCAGTACAATGCCAAGGGCCTTTCCCGCCTCGGTCTGGGTCTCCAGAAATTTCTGGTGGGCATCGGCGGTCTGCTGCTGAAGGGCCTGCATGGAGCGCAGGCTTTCCGACACCACGGCAAGCGCGTTTTTCACCAGGTCGGTGTCAGGCCCCGGGGGTGGCGCGGCTGATGCCGGGGCTGTCTGGAGGCCGGAAGCCGCTACAGGAACCGGCTCTGTTTTCTGAACCATGGGGGCCCGTTTGGGGCGGGCCGGTTTTTCCTTGCGATAGTTGGCACCGCAGATGGAAAGCGACATCTTCTGCTGGCGGGCCTGGACAGGCGGTATTTCCCATTCGGTCAGCCGCACGGGCCGACCCTGGGCCGCGAAAAAGCAGATTACCCGTGCCAGATCGGTCTGGCCGAAATTCCGGCCTCCGGACCCGTCCGTGGCCAGGGCGTCAAAATGTTTTCCTTTTAGAATTGACTTGACCAGCCCGGTGAGCACCGACTTGGGGCCGACCTCCAGAAAGGTCCGGGCACCATCGGCATACATGTTCTCGACCTCTTCCACGAAATTGACCGGGTTGAGCAGTTGATTGCCCAGAATCTTTCTGGTTTCTGCGGGATCACGAGGATACGGCTGGGCGGTGACGTTTGAAAAAACCTTTATATCAGAACAAGTTATATCTTTTTTCCTCAGGTAGTCTTTGAAAGGTTTGGCGGCGTCCTGAACCAACTCGGTATGAAAGGCCGCAGCCACGGTCAGCCTGGTGGCCCTGAGTTTGTCTTTCTTGCACAACTCAGCGGCCCGGTCGATCTCCGCCTCACGGCCCGACAGCACACCCTGCTCATAGCTGTTCCGGTTGGCCAGGACCAGGTCCAGACCGTTGTCGGCGATAAACTGTTCAATTCTGGCCAGGTCGGCCTTGATGGCCAGCATGGCGCCTTTTTCTTTTCCGGCGGCGGCCATGTATTTTCCCCGGGCCGCGGCCAGGGAGAGAAACGTCTCCTCATCCATCCATCCGGCGCAGCACAGGGCGGACAGTTCTCCGAAGCTGTGGCCGCAGGTCATGTCCGGACACAAGCCGAACCGGGCAAGCACCTTGTTTGTGGCCAGGCTGGCCGCACCAATGGCCGGCTGGGCGAAATCGGTGTTTCGCAACGCCTCTTCCGTGCTCTTTTTATCCTTCTCAAACAGACCCGGCGGAAAAACGCGGTCCGAAAGCCGAATGTCCGGGGCGGCCCCCAGGTTGGCAAACTGAATGTCCGCGGTTTCAAACACCGCGTGGGCCTCGGGAAAGGCCACGGCCAGGTCTCTTGCCATGTAAGGATACTGGCTGCCCTGGCCCGGAAAAATAAAAGCGACCTTGCCGGCATGACCGGCTTCGGTGTCGTAAAAAATCTTTTTGCCATCCGCCGCCGCGGCATCGCCGCCGGTGACGGCGGCCATGGCCTTTTGCAGAAGGTCAGCCACGTCATCGGTTCTTTCAATAACCATCAGCAGGCGGCAGGCATGGGCATGAGAAAAGGTTTCCCTTGTTTTAAAGGCGGTGACCCGCACACCGGCAAACCGCCCGCCCGCCTTTGCCGCATGGGCCTCCACGCCCTCTGTGAAGGTCTTCAGCCCGGCCTGAACATCCGCGGCCGAGTCCCCGGAAAAGGCCGCGATCTCCACTGAACCGTCCCAGGCAGGCGTCTCTTTTTCCGCTTTGTACTCTTCCATCACCACATGAAAGTTACTGCCCCCGAAACCAAATGAGCTCAAGCCGGCCCGGCGGGGGTGTTTTTTTGTGGAAAGCCAGGGCCGCAAGCTGGTGCTGATGTAAAAAGGGGTCTGGTCGATATTGATTTTGGGATCAGGCTCGGTCACCTTGAGGGTGGGGGGAATCGCCTTGTGGTAAAGGGCCAGGGATGCCTTGATCAGGCTGGCGGCGCCGGCCGCTGCCTTGGTGTGGCCGATCATGGACTTTACCGAACCGATGGCGCACCGGTCTTTGCCTTCAACGCCCGACTCATTGAAGAAGGTCTTCAGGGCCTCAAACTCCACGGCGTCTCCCACCCGGGTGCCGGTGCCGTGGGCCTCGATCAGCGCCACCGTTTCCGGCGAAAACCCGGCATCGTTATAGGCCCGCCGCAGGGCCCGTAGCTGACCTTCGGCCACGGGCGCGTAGATGCCGGCCGACCGGCCGTCGCTGGAGGTGCCCATGGCCCGGATCACGGCATAGATTCTGTCTCCGTCGGCCTCGGCATCAGCCAGGCGCTTGAGTACCACGATGCCGATGCCTTCGCCCAAAACCGTGCCGTCGGCATCCTTTGAAAAAGGCTTGGCGTCTCCGCTAAAGGAGAGTACAGAGGTCTTGGCAAAGCACATGTGCATGAAAATATCATTGAGCGCGTCCACTCCGCCGGTGAGCATCATGTCGCTTTTTCCGGACAAGAGTTCAAGAACCGCCAGGTTGACAGCCGACAGGGAACTGGCGCAGGCTGCGTCCACCACGCAGTTGGTACCGCCCAGGTTGAACCGGTTGGCGATGCGGCCGGCGATCACGTTTCCCAGCAGGCCGGGAAAGGAGTTCTCCTGCCAGGCCACATAGGCGTCGGAGATGCGGGCCATCACGTCGTCGGCCACCTCCGCCGGTACACCGGCATCCTCCAGCGCCCTTTTCCAGAAGGGAAACCCCAGGCGCGAGGCCAGGGGAACCACCAGCTCCTGGGTGCCGGTGGCGCCCAGCACCACGCCGGTGCGCTCCCGGTTCCAGGCCCGGCCGGTGTCGCCGTACCCGGCATCCTCCAAAGCCATCTTCGTGACCACCAGGGAAAGCAGCTGGGCCGTATCCGTGGCTTCCAGGATGGTGGGGGGAATGCCGAATTCAGTGGGATCATAATCAATGGCGGAGAGAAACCCGCCCCGTTTGCAGTAAGTAAAATCGCCGCCTTTGGAATCCTGGCGAAAATAATCTTCCGCCGACCAGTGGGTGGAAGGTACATCCGTAATCGCGTCCTCACCACGGGAGATCAGGCGCCAGTATTCCTTTACGCTGGCGGACAGGGGGAACAGGCTTCCCATGCCCACAACGGCCACTGCCTGGTTGTCGATGCCGCCCTCTTTCTTCAAGATGCTACCTTTCCTGTTGTTGCTATTCTCAGGTATTTACCGCTCTGATTCTTGCTCTTGCTCTTACTCTTGATCCCGTATCGATTTCGATACCGATAGCGATAGCGATTTCGATTGAAAGACCGACACACGTCGGCGTCAGACTTGACGCTTCATATACGCCTCGATCTCGGCAAGGGGCGTGGGAGCAAACCGGCGGGCTTCCACCGGCAGATCCACGCCCTGAAGGCCAAGCCACACGGCCCGGGTCACCACGGCCGCGCCGAAGAGCAGGTTCATGGCCACCGTGACAAAGGTCCGGTTCTCCATGGCCTCCAGAAAACTGCCCTTTGCCCACTCATTAAAGGCCCCGATGGCCGGGCCGCACCAGATCTGAAAGTCCACCTTGCGGTCCGCCTCTCCGGTCACGCCCCACATGGAGGAACGGCCCAGGTAGGAACGGAACACCAGGGCCATCATGTGACGCGGGTCTTTTTCAGCCCGCTCAATCTGGCGGGGATCACGGGCCTGGAAAAACGTTTTTGTCTCTTCCCATGCATGGTCAAAGGAGCAGCGAAGCAGGGTCTTTTCCACCATTTCCCTGTCCTTTTCCGGCACCTGGTCAAACCGGTTGTACCGCACGTAAAGCTCGTAAAGCTTGGAGGCCCGCATGGCAAACATGGTGCCCCGCTTGAGCACCTGCACCTTGCCGCCCATTTCAAACATGTCGGCCGCCGGCGCCATGGTTACGTCGGCCTGGCCCGCCTCCACCAGCATCTGCCGCACCATGTCCGTCACACCAGCCTCCACGCAGGACTGGTTCACCGAGCCGGTCAGCACATAGGCCGCGCCCATGGCAAAAGCGGCGGCCGCCGACTCCGGCGTGGCAATGCCACCGCCCAGTCCCACGGGAATGGGCCGGTCATAGGCGTGGGTCCGGCACATCTCGTCCCTCAGGGCCGTCATGGTGGGCAGCAGGCCCAGGGCCGGCCGGTTGTCCGTGTGACCTCCGGAATCAGCCTCCGCGGTAAGGGCATCGGCCATGGGAATCGCGGACGCCAGGGCCGCCTCTTCGGCCGTGATCTTTCCCTGGTCCAGAAGCTGGGCCACCAGTTTTTCAGGGGGCGGGGCAAAAAAACGGGCCGCCACCTCCACCCGGGAGACCTTTGCCACGATGCGGTTGGGGGCCACAACCCGGCCGGTGGTGTCTTTATGAATACCGGTCAACCGATAACGCACGATATAAGGGGTCAGCCGCATAAAGGCCGACGCGCTGATCAGCCGCACGTTTTTGCGCAGGTAGAGATCCACCACGGCCTCTTCCAGCAGGGAATCGCCGGGCGAATGGATCAGGTTCATGCCAAAGGGAAGATCACCCAGGCGTTGGTGAAGCTGGTCAATGGCCGTTTCCACCTCGGCGGGGGCCAGGCCGGCGGCTCCGAAAAAACCCACCATGCCGGCTCTGGCCGCGGCCTCCACCATGGCAACAGAAGTGATGCCGTTGGCCATGGCGCCGGCCACATAGGCGTAGCGAATGCCGATCAGCTCTTTAAAATAGGGATCACCGAAATTTTCCGGCAGAAGCGGTGGGGCATATCCCAGAAGGGGAAAGCCGCCTTCGGCATCATGATTTTTTCCGATAGAAATGCAGGCCTGGCCATGATTGGCCACGCCCAGGCAGCCGTTGACATTAACCGCAAAGACCGGCCGGGAAAGATTTTTCAGGGCGACAGAGACGGCGTCCACGCCGGTTTCCGGCGCCGCCCCTTTTTCATTGTTCCATATTCCACAGCCGGATAATCCGGCTGAACAACGGTCAATTCTCGCGTTCATATCCACCCCCGTATGGTCGGAATAGGCCTGCTGATTTTCTCAATCCGCCTATTCTTAAGGTTTTCCCTATGTTTGTCAACCCATTACCATGGTGCTTAAAATAAAAATTTAATGCAAAAACGATTCATTGCGTTGGATCAAATCAGGGACGGGACGGCATTCCAGAAAATCGAGTTCGATCCCGATTTCGATTTGGAAAAGGAAGAAACGGTTCACCGGGGATGAAACTTTTCATGGGCGTCTTTGAGATGGCGGTAGGTCACATGGGTATAAATCTGGGTGGTGGAGATATCGGAGTGGCCCAGCATGATCTGGACCGAGCGCAGGTCGGCTCCGCCCTCCAGAAGATGGCTGGCAAAGGAGTGGCGCAGGGTATGGGGTTTGATGGACTTGCGAATGCCCGCGGCCAGCCCGTATTTTTTCAGGGCCTTCCAGAATCCCTGGCGGGTCATGGGCCGGCCCCGCCACGCCACAAACAGAAAAAGACTGGCATAGTTTTTCAAAAGCGCGGGCCGGGCGCCCGACAGATAGGCCTCCAGTTTCTCCTTTGCATAGGCGCCCATGGGCACCACCCGCTCCTTTGCCCCCTTGCCGAACACCCGGACAAAACAGACCTCGGTGTTCACGTCCTGTACCTTCATGGCCACCAGTTCAGACACCCGAAGGCCGGCGGCATACATCAGTTCGATCATGGCCGCGTCCCGCATGCCACGGGCCGTGGTGGTGTCGGGCGCGGCCAGCAGCTTTTTCACCTCGTCCACGCTCAACACGTCAGGCAGCCGCAACCCCTTTTTGGGCAGGTCGATGGTCTCGGCCGGGCTGAAGGCCAGCACCTTTTCCTGGGCCAGGTACCGGTAAAACCCGCGCAGAGTCACCAGGTGACGGGACCGGGACCGTTTATTGAGACCCCTGTCACGCAGGAAAATCAGATACTTTAGGAGAACCGGCATGTCGGTTTCAGACACGCGGTCAATGTTCTGCGCCTTTAAGTAATCCAGGTAAGCGGCCAGGTCGCTGCCGTAGGCTTCCAGGCTGTTTTCCGCCAGCCCCTTTTCGATCAGCAGGTAGCTCATGTACTGGTCCACAAGGCGTTCCGTGGCACTCATGAAGGCTGCCCCCCGGGCTCCGTGTGGGTAAGGGGAAGCCGGTTGAGCAATTCGGCGCCGTGGGACCGGACCACCGCCATGTTTTCCAGCCGCACCCCGCCCCAGCCGGGAAGATAAATACCCGGCTCCACCGTGACCACCATGCCCTCTTCCAGCACATCCTCACTCTGGGCGCTGACCCGGGGCGGTTCATGAATGGCCAGGCCAACGCCATGGCCCAGGCCGTGGGAAAACTTTCCGCCAAACCCGGCCCGGTCGATATGGTCCCTTGCCGCGGCATCCACCGCTTTTGCGCTGACACCCGGCTGTATGGCTTCCACGGCCTTCATGTGGGCGTCGTAAACCGCCTGATGGACCTTGCGGTAATCCGAATCGGCCTTTGCCAGAACAAAGCTGCGGGTGGTGTCTGAACAGTACCCCCCTGCCCTGGCCCCCCAGTCAAACAGCAGGGGCATGCCGGGTTGCGCGACCCGGTCCCCGCACACCGCGTGGGGCAGCGCGCTGTTTTCACCAAAGGCTGCAATAATAGAAAACGACAGGCCATCAGCCCCCATCTCGCGCATGCGCCGCTCCAGGACCCAGGCCGCCTCTTTTTCGGTCATGCCCGGCGCAAGGTCATAACTGACAAACAGTTCAAAGGCGTTTTCCGCAAATGCCAGGGCCCGGCGGATGGCGTCGATTTCGAAAGGCTCCTTTTGAACGCGCAGCCGGTCCAGCACCGGGGCCGCATCCGTAAAAGAAACCTTCAGCCCTTTTTCTTCAAGGGCTTTTGATATGCGAAGATAATCGGCGTGGGGCATGCGGCCGGCCTCAAATCCCATGTGCCGGGTGCCCAGATCGGCCAGCAGGTCCGGCAGAATCCGGGCCAGGCCCGCGGGGTAACAGACCACCTCGTACAGAGGGGCCTCGGTTTCCGCCTGCACGTTGTAACGGCCGTCCGTGGCCAGGACCAGCCGGTCGTTTGTGATCAACAGCACCCCGGCCGATTCATTGTATCCGCCGTCAAGGCCGGAAAAACCGCTCAAATAAAACCGGTTCTCATCGGAGAGCACCAGAAGGGTGTCGGATTCCAGGCCGGCCAGATGTCTTCTCACCCGCTGGATTCTTTCTCGTATCAAATCATCCAAAACGTTTCCTTTCATGGCTTGCCCAGTTCCGCCGTGGCCAAGGCTATGGCGGACACGCAAGCTGGGCAATGTCGGATAAGGCAGTTTGTCATTACCCGGCCTGTCTCCCTTGACCTGCCCGGCCGCCCACGTAGTCGTCATTACCCGGCTTGACCGGGTAATCCAGTATAGAATTGGCCTTGTTCCTTATCAATTCGGTATCAGATCATTTTGATTCTGGATTGCCCAATCAAGTTGGGCAATGACGGATTTGGCAGTTTGTCAGTTCACGCCAAATCCTACCACAAACCCGGTTATCACCAAACGGGAATCTTCCATCGTCAGGCCGGGTCTGTCCTGAATCCCACTTTTTTAATATTGACACCTTGTCAATTATAAGAAATGATCGCCCTTACGTTACACACCCGGCCGGTGTGGCGGCACAACGGTAACATCCCCGACCTGCTGAAAGGAGATTTCATGGAAAAGCTTTCTTCCAACATCATCGCCAACAGCCTCAACTTCCACGCCCGGAACAACGCGAACAGCCTTGCCATGGTGTATGGAGAACGGCGAACCACATGGAAGGAACTGGGCAGCCGGGTCAACCGGCTGGCCAACGCATTGATCGCCGCGGGCGTTGGAAAAAACGACAAGGTCGCCTTCATGTTTCACAACTGCCCGGCCTTTCTGGAGACCAACTATGCCGTGCAGAGCGCCGGCGCCATTCCCGTTCCCGTCAATTACCGTTTTACAGGGCCGGAGGTCACCTACCAGGTCAATCACAGCGACGCCAGGGTGTTTATCTATGAAGCGACCTTTGCCGAGGCCGTGGAAGCGGCGGCGCCGCAGCTGACCAAAATAGAACGGTTTGTCTGCCACGGTCCGTCGGCCATTGCCGGCTGCGCAGCCTACGAAGATTTTTTAAACAGCGGCAGGCCGGACATTCCCCAGGTGGCCACCGGCTGGGACGACGTGGCGGTCATGGTCTACACCGGCGGCACAACAGGCTTTCCCAAAGGGGTCATGCTGACCTATGCCGGCCACGTGGACATGTTCTGCAACCTGTTTGCCTCCATTGTCACCCGCACGGCCGAGGTGAACCTGACTGCCGAGCAACTGAAAGGGATCACCAAAATCGTAGCCGTTCCGGGCATGGGGCTGGCGCCGGGACTGCTGAAAACCAGGCTTGCCAGAAAAATCCTGTCCAGCAAAAAGGCCTATACCTCCATAGAAAAGGCGGTGCGCTACCTGCTCACCCATCCGCCGGCAACCCGCATCGGATACAAAAGCACGGTCCGGTTTATGACCCCGTCCATGCCTTTTTTCCATGATGCCTCTTACCAGATCCTGATGCTGGGCGTGCTGC